>JAGHUQ010000005.1 GCA_018064725.1 Candidatus Cryptobacteroides caccocaballi | reverse complement strand
ACCGGCGACAAGAAGTATCTCGATGAGGCCAAGTTCTTCATCGACATGCGTGGCAAGGGCGAAAAGGGCATGGATTCCTACCGTCAGTCCCATGTTCCGGTTCTGGAGCAGGACGAGGCTGTCGGACATGCTGTACGTGCTGAATACATGTATTCCGGCATCGCTGATATCGCTGCGCTCACCGGCGATATGGAGTATGTGAAGGTTATCGACAGAATCTGGGACAACATGGTCGGAAAGAAGCTTTATCTTACCGGAGGTGTTGGTGCACTCCGTGAGGGAGAGGCATTCGGAGAGGATTATCAGCTCCCTAATCTCACCTCATACTGCGAGACCTGCGCTGCGATCGGCAATGTGTACACCAACCACAGGATGTTCATGCTCCATGGTGACTCGAAGTACTATGACGTGCTCGAGAGAACACTCTACAACGGTGTTCTTTCAGGAATCTCTCTCGACGGTGGCGGATTCTTCTATCCAACCCCACTCGAGTCTGACGGACGTCATCAGAGACAGGATTGGTTCGGCTGTGCATGCTGCCCTTCCAACATCTGCCGTTTCATCCCTTCTGTCCCTGGATACATTTACGCGACTAAGGATAACAGCCTCTATGTGAACCTCTATATGTCCAACCAGGTGAACACCTCTGTCGCAAATGGTGACGTTGCGCTTACCATGAAGACAGGTTATCCGTGGGATGGCAACGTGAAGATCACCGTGGACAAGACTCCTCGCAAGGGCTTCGAGATGAAGCTCCGTATCCCTGGCTGGGTAAGGAATGAGGTTGTCCCTTCTGACCTCTATTCATACGCGGACGGTTTGACTCCATCATATTCCGTTAAACTCAACGGCGAGACCGTCCCTTCTACTCTCGTAGACGGTTATATCTGCATCGACCGCAAGTGGAGTGCCGGCGATGAAGTTGTAATAGATATGGACATGGAACCACGCGTCGTTGCTGCTAACCCTAAGGTTGAGGATGACCTCGGACGCATCGCAATCGAAAAGGGTCCTATCGTGTATTGCGCAGAATGGCCTGACAATCCAGAACTCAACGTCAGGGAGATTACTCTCGGTGAGTCTCCTGCCCTCACAGTATCTCATGTTGATGATAAGCTATGCGGCATCGATGAGATCCATGAGGAAGGCTCAGGCCTTGTCCTCATCCCATACTATTCATGGAACCACAGAGGTGCTGGTGACATGGCCGTATGGATCAGAAAGTAACATGACCTACGTGGTATGAACAATAGAGGTCGACCATTATGGTCGACCTCTTATTTTTCTGTGGTTTTAGTCGCCGGCTGCAGGACGCGTCACAGATTGCTTTCTTGTTATCTTGCAACGAATCTGGCTGCATCAGGGTCGGACTGGATGATGGATGCTATGCGCTTAGGAGTCCATGATGACTTACCTTTGGTGAATTCGGGAACATTGTAGGACAAGCATATCCGGTGGTTGAGCTGAGGGTCTTTCTGTGGCAGGAGGAAAGGTTTGTGGACATGCCCATCCTTGTCGAAATATGCGAAATAGAGTTTGGTATAAGCTCCGTCCTCTCTGCGCGAGGTAAACGCAATCCATCGCGAGTTGGAGGACCAGCACTTGAAGCTTTCGGCGCGAGTGGAGTTTATTTCGTCCAGTGGATGAGTCTCTCCGGTCTCCAGGTCAGTGATATAGATGTCACCTGATTCATGCCAGATGTGAAAAGAACCATAATCTGCGACACCGCTGAGGAGATAGCGACCGTCCGGTGACGGACGAGGGGTGACTGCGCTGAGACTGTCGGATGAAGCATCGAATACTATCGATGGTTGTCCGAAAGACCTGGTGGCTGGATCGAATGGTATGGACCAGATGTCGTAGCGTATCCTGCCGGTGAGATTGGACATGTCTGTAGAACTGTCTGCCCCGAAGTTTGGGAGGTAGGCGCTGGCATAATAGAGTGTCCTTCCATCATGGGACCAATATGGGAAGGTCTCCATGCTTAGGGAGTCGTTGACGATATAGCTCACCTCTGCCTTGTCTGCGTCGTAAAGGATAAGGTCTGATTTACCGTCGAAGACCTCTGTCTTCTGATTCCCGCGTGTATGGAAAATCTGAGAGGTCGCGTTGACGGAATATGCTATCAGGTTCTCCTGAGGATGCCATGATGGATAGACAGCTGCGGATATGAGATCTCCTGCCTTGAGGTCCATTTTCTGACCGTCTTTTCCTCTCACGATGACGGTGCCACCATCGGTCTGACGTGCGTGTAGCTGGAAGATATCAGGGTTGTAGTCCTGGAAAGAATGGCAGTTAATGCATTGTTGGTTGACCCTCTCCCTAACCATCTCGTTATTGTATAGGTCGTTCTCCTCGAACGAGGTTAGGTCTCGTTGTCTAAGGCAAAGGAATCCGTAGTTCGAGTATCCAGGCTCTATCAGACGGTAGGTGATGTAAGGGTCTATTTCCTCATCTGCGACATCAATGTGGATGCTCTCGAACCGGTCCCATCTTCCATCCTGTTTTGCATAGACATCAACGGTGATTGGGTGTCCGTGACTGTCTGCCAGCAGATTTTTCCATTTCTTTTCAGGGATACGTATATGCGGCCCCTTGACACTGAAGCTGATTCCCTTACCGGTAAAGACTGCAACGCACGCGTCGGCGTCATTCTGTATGTCGAAGTTCAGCGGAGCTATGTTCGCCGGTACGACAGTACCCGCGTAATCAGGGTATATGGACAGAGACTGATGTGTAGGAACGGCATTCTGATAGCCTCTGGTGCATGATACAGCAATGCTGACCAGCAGCAGGAATAATGTCAATCGTCTCATCATAATTCGTTCTCGTCAATGAAGTAATAATATAGCCAATAGGATCTTCCATACTGCTTACTGAAGTACTGCTCAGCTTTGTCAGACTGAAAGTCGTCTGTACGGTTGATGTCGTTGCTGAAGGAGCTGAACTTCTTCAGGATGCTCTTCTGCGACTGCATGGCATCGACGAGGTTGACCATAAGATTTCTGTCTCCATTCATGCTTACGAAGAGTGCCATGGCTTCGGCTATACCCTTGGTGATATGTGCGTCTGGGAACATGTCCTGGCGGTTGAACATACAGTAGATTGGAGTCTGGGTGTCCTTCCATGACAGCATTGTGGCCATCTGCCACTCGTATACCTGTTCGTTCACGTATTCTGGATTCGAGAAATTGCGTCTGAGCATGAGTTCTACCGGTTCAACAACGTCGAATTCGGTTGATTGCTGTCTCATCAGTGCCAGGATATTCTCAAAGCATTTATCCTTCCGCATGCTCTCCGTATCCTCGAGGAATGCGCGGTGGCGTCTTACCCACTTTCCTTCGAATATGTTGCATGAGACTATGTCGATATACTTTTCAGCAAGTTCTCTCTCTCCTCGTGCAAGGGCATCGCGTGCCATAAGCTTGAAATAGAAGATGTTCTTAGTGAATGATGCAGAGGCTTCCATCGATAGCCTGTCACAACTGTTCACCATACCGCAATAATGGAGCACAGGAGCAGCGCAGATGAAGGCGATGTCGATAGACGTGCTCATCTGCTGACGCTCGTATGGATATGCGAACATCTCTTCTGTGAGTCGGCCTTTCTCGAAAAGAGCGACATTCCTGTAGAGGACCTGCGCGCGTGTCTGTTTCTTGGAATGCTTTGCAAGGCTTATGACCTCGTCCCAGTTCTCATCGGCAGCAGCTCTTTCCATACCAAGGACAGTCCTGAAATCTGCATCCCAGTTTGTAAGCGCAAGCATGACTGCCAGTGAAGCGGCCGCTATGGACGCAGACAGTTTCCACGATGCCTTGCCGGCAAAGAGTAGGACAATAATCGAAACTACTCCCAGGAGGATAGGGTAGAGTGCCTCGAAAAGGCCCTCTGGGAAGTCGAGGAACGGCATTCCGGAGAGGAAGACGTATTTCGGGTTGATCCTGTCGTAGATGCCGGGAAAATGGGCACAGATGAGCGGAATGGTAACCGTGAATGCGGCAAATGATACAATGTTTACGATTCGGTGCCTGTCATCTGTTATTATCATGAGAAGGCAGGCGATGAATGCATATATTCCGATCAGGGGGAATCCGATGATAGATATGATGGGAATCATGCATGACCCGGCCTTTGAACTCATGCAACAGTTCCTATATGCCGCGGCCAGCGAAACAGCAGCGGTCAGTCCGAGAATCTGGGAGAACAGCATGCCGTAGCTTCGCATCGTATATACCGCATAGTCCATTCTCATGATGAACAGCAGCATAAAAACTGCAGGTATTAATGCGAGAAGGGCAGCACCGTCCTTTAGATTGCATGCTTTTTGGACCATGGCTGATAGAAGCCAGAGGCAAAGGGCTATCAGGATTGCCCCGATGACGGGGTAGTGACAGAACTGGGTCAGAAAGGCTCCAACCAGTTCCAACAGACCTCCAGGTTGTTCCATGAAGCTTGCCAGGAATTCTCGTTTTGGCAGGAAAAGGGAGAACTGCTCCATATGGTAAAGCAGGTCCGCCTTTGCGGTGGCCAGTAGGGCGGCAGCCGCGACTCCGAAACATAGTCCTGGAATCCTTTCTTTCATAGGTTCTGGAGATGCTGTCATTTCAGCGTTTCGATATAATTCTCGAGTGAAGTCTCATCTGCCTTGAAGCTCAGTTCCTGTTCATTTGTTCCATGATTCTTCACGCTGAAGACGAATGTAATTCCCGTATTGCTCTCGGTGAAGGTCCACTCCGCTTCCTTCGACCCCGTCATTATCTGCCTGAAATCGTCAAGATTGACATCGAGGTTCAGGTACATATCATACAGCTTCGCTGCGCTGTACTTGTATGGAGATGTCGTGTATGGAAGGAAGCGGCTGATTGCATCGCCGTATGACATCCCCAGTTCCTGATGGTACTTTACGACAGAAGGACCAAGATTGTAAGAGTAGTTGACCTTGCTTGCTCCCAGTTCCGCGAAAGCCGGATATGCGAGAGAATTGAGGATGGATCCGAGCAGAATGGCATTATCTTCCAGCGAACCGTTCGACTCGTCGTAAATGTAGTCGATAGTAGCGATTTCTGTTCGTACGCAGTCTTCTATGTAGGATGAGTAGTCCGCTATCGATGGAGAACTGCATGATATGGCCGCCAATGCCGCTGCAATTATGATTGTATATGTTTTTTTCATGATCATTTGAGTAGAGGTTTGCTGAATTATTTCTGTCTGACGAAAACCGGAATCGCGTCAAGATTAACCGGTACATCGACATACTGGCCACCGGCATAGGTCTCATTACTCCAAAAACTCTTCCATCCAGCCTCGTTGACGGGGAGATATACCCTCCATGACTTGACCCTTGGCTTTGTGACAGGGCAGACGAGATAATCAGAGCCGAACATGTATTCGGTGCTCTGCCTGAGTGCCTCTTCATCATGAGGGAAGTCGAACACGAGCGGACGCATGAGTGTATAGCCTTCATCCGAAACCTTCCTGGCCTGCTCGATGATGTATGGCCTTAGCTGGTAGCGGAGATTGATGTTGTCGACGTATATCCTATAGGTCTCGTTGCTGTAGTTCCATGGTTCGGTCTTGCTGCCAGAACCATGGACTCTCATGAATGGGAGGAATACAGAGGTCTCTATCCAACGGAGCATGGCCTCCTGGTATTCTGCGCTGGTATATTGATCTGCAGGTCGCTGGAAGCCTCCTGCGTCATAGGTCCACCATGGCAGTCCGGTGGCCATCTGTCCGAGTCCTCCGATAATCTGGCGTCGCAGGCAGTCCCAACCGCCGGAGATGTCTCCTGACCATGTGATCACTCCGTAGCGCTGAGAGCCCGCGAATGCACTCCTGGTGAGGACTACAGGCATCTTGTCGGATGCGTAATACTGCTTGAATCCCTCGTACATGGTCCTGTTTCCGACTAATGGGTAAACGTTTCTGTAAACCGCGCCAGGGATGGTGTTGTCAGCGACGCGCCTGTCAAGGAGCTCATAGTCATTGTCCGGTTCCGTGGCGTCGAACCACCATCCGTCGAATCCGAGCACGACCAGACTGTCCCTGAAATGCTCCCAGTAATACTGTGATGCCTCAGGATCGAAGTAATCAATCCACTCTGTGCCTGGAATGAAATATCCCTTAGCCTCGATGTCGTCACCGAGAGGTGTTCCATGTTCTACCCTCGACCAGACAGAGATCATTATCTTGTAGCCCAGATCATGAATCTCATCTACCATGCCTTTGGCATCAGGGTATTTCATCTGATCGAATTCCATTGAGTTCCACCCTGTATCTCCCCAATATTTCCAGTCCTGGACGAAGAGGTCGACAGGGATGTTCCTGTCCTTATAACCGTGGGCATTCTCGAGCAGTTCTGTCTGGGTGTCATATCTTTCGCGGCACTGGATGAAACCGAATGCCCAGTCAGGCATTGACGGTACCGGTCCAGTGAGTGTTCGGTATGATGCTATGACTTCGTCGGCAGTACCTGCGAAAACGGTATAGTCAAGGTTTTGGGCTACTGGAGAACTGAATGTGGTAGTGTTGTCAACCTTCCTGACCTGGAGTTCAACTGAGTCATCGTTGGATCCTGTGGCTACGATCCTGTGGGTTCCTGCCGTGAGGTCTGCATATGTGGCCACGGTAGGTACCCATGAATTGTCGTCAGAGAATATCATTTCTCCGTCCACCTCTATGCTGTGGCCGCCTCGTGCGCCTTCTTTTCCGACGCAGAGGAGCATGGCGTAGCGTCCGTCCTCATCCACGCTGAAGTTACCTTCGTAGACCTTGGGCTGTCGCATAAGACGTCTTCCACCGCCTGCGGCAATGGTCTGTTCTGCTTCACTTCCGACAGATGGACTTATGTCGATCTTGAAGTTCTTGTCACAAGGATTGAAGTCTGTGCGTCCATAGTTATGCCAGAGAATACCGTAACCCTTGTTTGAAATTATGACGGGTGATGCGATCTGGCTGTTGTTCTGGGTGAGGCGTCTTGAGAGACCGAATATGTCAAGCTGGCCGTCTTGGAACTGACCGGTTCCGAATTGATGGTCTCCTGGCTGCATTAAGAATGACTGGCTTACTTCGTAGGTTGGATCGCCCATTATTTCGGATTCCTTCATCATACGTCCTCCTGCTTTCTCCTCAAAGAGGAGCTTGCCTGATGCGTCGAAGAATGAGAGGCATTCCGAGGATTTATCGAATACCGCTTTCATTTTCGAGGTCTCGACCGTTATGCTTGACTTGTCTTCTGTCTTTGTGAATTCAGGGGACGGAACCTTTTCTGTAAAGACAAGTTCCTCCACGTTATGGGTCGGTTTCCCCATCATCTGTACTCGGATGGCATTGTCGGTCATCGCCGTGACGATAAGTGTGCCTTCCGAGGTCTTGATCTTGACTCCAGACTGCTTTTCCGTACAACTTAGCAGCATTATGGCAGCTGCCAGACAAAATATGATCCTTTTCATGGTTTTTTTATTGAATTTGATGCAAAGTACGATGTTGTCATCAGAATCGCTGAAACTTTATGGATAATCGGTATAACATTTTGGCATGGGCATTCCAATCTGTATCATTCTCTTTGTATTCAGATGTCTATTTCATATTTTTGTTTTAAAGACTTCGTTGACTCTTACAGCAGACTTAAACAATTCAAGAATATGAAAATCAGACATCTTATCTCATTCGCCATCGTGGCTTCAGTGCTGTCCGGATGCAGTGCTGTCCAATCACAGCCAGAACTTCCGGTAAGGAATACCTGTGTCCTGGAGAGGCTTTATACAGACATGCCTCAGGAAATCAAGACGAATTCTCCCGATGTTGTGTTCGCCAATGCTCTTGCAGCTGGTGATGTGGAGGGCGTGGTCAGCCTTTTCCGTGAGAAAAAGCTGTTCTGGGATGAGGCTCCTGCCGTTGATACTCCTTATGAAAGGTTCGAGGGGCTTGACGGAATACGAAGCTTTGCAGAAGGCTTCCTTTCCAGGTTTGAGGCCAGTTCGGCAACCTTCACTCCAGTTTTCCAGACCATAGGTGGCGGCAGGGTAGCGCTCGAGGGTGTATTCAAGTTCGTCGTCGACGGTGCCATCAATGAGGTCCCGTTCTTCGTTGTCGTCGACCTTCGCACTCCTAAGCTCCTCGAAGAAGTAAGGATGTACACCAACTATACCTATGTGCCAGGTCTTACACCGTACAGGAAACCTATCTTCAAACCAGCGCATTATGAAATGGGTGATCCCGGCCTTCTTACCGGTGCCATGCGTGCATACTACGAGGCACTTCACCATGCTCCCTACTGTGATCCGGACAAGATTCACGCTGCCTTTGCTGATGAATGCATAATAGGAGGATACGATCCTGTCAATACCCCGATCAGAAGCAAGGAGGAAATGTCCAAGGAAGCTCACACATTCGGCAACCATCTTGCAACCTATATCCCAGCATGCGTAGGAATGCGCTATGAAACCATCATCGACGACGGCGTGACCTGTGTCATCGAATGGTGCCATATCGTATCAAAACAGGGACAGGAGGAAAGGAACCGTATCTGTATGTCAGGATGCAGCGCATATACACGAAATGAGGATGGATACCTTTGCTCGGTACGAATCTGTGACTACGCCGGCCACGAGGGTGAGATCGACTGGACACAGACACCTGTATCCAAGGAAGAGGCATATTCAATCAACCTTGTTGATGAGTTCCATGGAGGTTGCGGAATGAAACCGCAGGAAGAATACTAGCAGGTGTTATGAAAAAAAGAGGCATTCACAAAGCGTGAATGCCTCTTTTTTTTATGTCAGGACTTGATTCAGTCCTCTGATTCACCGCCCTGAAGGAGTGAGCTAGGTTTGATGTGATATTCCTTCTGGAAGCACTTGCTGAAGTACTTAGGATCGTTGAATCCGACCATGTATGCAATCTCGGAAACATTGATGCCCTTGTCGGCATTTGACTCCAGAAGTGTCTTCGCGGTCTGGAGCCTGTATCGTCTGATCAACATTGCAGGCGTAAGTCCGGTAAGAGAAGAAACCTTCTTGTAGAATGGCGTCATACTCATGCAGAGAAGGCTCTGGAGCTTAGGAACGCTGAATTCCGGATCTGTGTAATTGTCCTTGAGCACACCCATGAGCTGTTCCATGAAAGCTTTGTCAGACCTGTCAATATTTACTGTTGCGTACGAATTCTCGAGGTCATAGCTGAGCTCTTCCTGAATCTGCTGCCTGTCGTTGAGGATGTTCTCGATTCTGGCGAGGAGCATATCCTTCTTGAACGGTTTCACGAGGAAGGCGTTGACGCCCTGCTTGTAACTCTTGAGGCGGGTGTCGTCATCTGAGAGTGCAGTGAGCATGAGGAAAGGTATGTGGCTGAGCATGCTGTCCGCGCGCACCATCTTGCAGAACTGGATACCGTCGCATACCGGCATCATGAGGTCAGAGATGATGAAGTCAGGGATAGTCTGCTTTGCCAGTTCATAGCCCTTCTCGCCATTTGCTGCCTCGATGACCTTGAACCTGTCTACGAGTATGCTCCTGATGTAGCTTCTCATGTCGTCGTTGTCTTCAACGAGCAGGAGAACAGGTACGTTGTCCATCTCTTCTCCTTCCACGAAGGTGCTTGCGCTATCGTCGGTTACAAGATCCACTGGGAAGTAAACCCTGAATGAAGTTCCACCTTTTTCTGTACTCTTTACGGTAATCTGACCACCAAGGGCAGTTACGAGGTTCTTCACGAGGTAGAGTCCGATACCTGTGCTTCCCTGTGATCCGCCGCCGTATATCGGCCTGCTTTCTGATTTGTAGAAAAGATCGAAGATTTTTTCCGCTTCTTCCTGGCTGATATAGCTGCCGGTATTGGTCACTGACATGTACTGGAACATCCTTCCATCTTTGACACGCTTTATCTGTGCGAGATTGAATGTCACCTTACCTCCGTCAGGAGTGTACTTCATCGCGTTGGAGATGAGGTTGGAGATGATCTTGAAGAGTATGTCCCTGTCTGAGATTATGGTGTTGCTCATCAGACGCAGATTGGTCTCGAACTGTACGTTTCTCTGGCTGAACGAACGGTTGAAGTCCATCGAGAAGATGCTCAGGAAGCTAGGTATGTGCAGAGAGTCCTTCTTCACGCTGATCTGGCCGGAATCCACCTTGCGCAGGTCGAGAATCTGGTTCACGAGCGAGAGGAGGTACTTGGAGTTCCTCTCTATGATACCGAGTGACGGCTTGATTTCCTCGTCCCTGCATGATTCATTGAGGTCGCTGACTGGGCCCATGATGAGTGAGAGCGGAGTCTTGAATTCATGGGTGAGGTTGGTATAGAGCATAAGCTTTTCCCTGTTTGCCTTCTCCATTGAGGCCGCATATTCCTCGAGCTTTGCCTTCTGCTCTTCGAGGAGTACGTTCTGCCTTTCGATCGAATCCTTGGACTCGATGAGGCTCTCCATGGCGGTCGTGAGGTCGGCCGTCTTTTCGTTCACCTGCTGCTGAAGCTCCCTGTTCTTGCGTATCCTGTTCATGTAGTTGGTGATCACCACTGCAGCCAGCAGGCCAAGGATGGTGCCGAATATCAGAATCCAGAAGACCGCCGTCTGGGTGAACTTCGGATGGATGTTGATATGGAACAGGGTGTCATCCATCACCCACTGGTCTTCAGGTGTGGTGCATCTGACACGGAGGGTGTATTTTCCCGGCTTCACATTGTTGAAGCGTATGAAGCCGTTTCTGGTGTAGGTGAAAGCCTTTCCCACCTCGTCGAGCCTGTATGCATACCATACACGCTCGGGATTCGTGAGGTCGAGAGAAGAGAAGAATATATCGAAGAAGTTCTCGCCCGGATAGACGTCTATCCTGTCTCCCTTCGGCCAGAGAATATCCTCATCTCCCTTGATTGTGCGGGTGATCCTGACCTTGCCGCCGTTGGACTCGATGCTGCTCATAGGTGCGGATATCTGGATAAGTCCGTTGCTGGTACCGAAGGCCACGATACCGTCACTGAAGTTGTTTCCGGAGTTCGTGTAGCAGTTGTTTGACGGGAAGCCGTCGCTGATGCCGAAGTGGGTGATTAGGTTAGTTTCACGGTTTAGGTGGAACACTCCGCTTGCGGTTCCGATCCAGATGTTGTCCGAAGAATCGGCAACGAGTTTGGATACCCTCACGGGAGCCTGATACTCGAATACGTCAGCGTTTGAAAGAGGGCGGTTCTTGAATGAACCGTCATCGAGAATCTCGTATATTCCGTTGTTGTTGCTTCCGATGAAGACAGTGCCGTCAGCAGCCTGGACGATGGAATTGATACGCTCGATGTTGTCGCCGCTCTGCTGGTTTATATATGGCATGTATGAAGCATGATATGAATCCTTAACCTCCTCTCCGGCGAGGCTGAAGGTGCAGAGACCGTATCCTCCCAGCCAGAGCTTGTCGTATCTGTCGAGATACATGCAGAAGAATCTTGACGGCTGCTCAACGCTTGTGTTGATTGTAATGTGCCTGGCCTCCTTGCTTGCGATGTCGAAGAACCAGAGTCCCTCCGTTGTGCTGTACCAGAGTCCGTCCCTTTTCTCGTCATATACCACGGTGTATATGTGATCGCTTCCGATATGGCTGTTCCTTGTGCTGTAGACCTTGAATGAAGGATGCTTGAGGTCCTTTCCGTCGAGGAATATCATTCCGTCGAACCTTGTGCAGATCCAGAAGTCTCCATGCCTGTCCTGTACCATCGCGAAGACGTCTTCCTGGGCCACTCCGGCGTTCTCCTTGAGAGAGTAGATACTTTCACTGCCGTCGGACGCATATTTGATACCGAGTCCCTTGCCCAGGAGGCCGACCAGGATGTTGCCGTTCCTGTCCTGCATGCTGCAGCTCACGATGTTCTTCGTACCCTCTACCACGACGAAGAGGTCGTCATGGTGCACGGTCTCGGGACTGATTCTGTTCACGCCGCCCACAAGAGTGCTCACCCACATGGTTCCATACACGTCGACCATTATGTTGTTGACGTAGTTCGTGTTGAGCGAGTGGTATCTTCTCTTCTGGGACATGTGGGAGAATTTTCCGCTCATGGCATACAGGTCGATTCCCTTTATTGTTCCGATGAGGAGGTCTCCTGACTTGTCATATGCAAGGCAGGTCACATGGTTGTCAGAGATGGACTGGTCATTGCCTCTTTCGTGAAGGAACTTGTGGATTTCCTTGGTCTTGATGTTGTACTGGTAAAGACCGTTCTCCGTTCCTATCCAGAGATAGTTGCCGTTGCCGATAAGGTATGAAACGTCGCGTATGCCGGCGATGGGCCTGATGGCAGATTCCTCAACAGGGGACAGCTCACCGGAAGGTGAGATGTGGAAACCCTCTATTCCGTTGAGACCGCCGACGAAGATGGTCCTGTCCACGAGAGTCATGATTCTCTGGCCGGGATTGTAGGTCTTATAGGACCTGACGTTGACAATCGAGCCGTCATCCGCTATGTCCATGCCGTCGATCTCGTTCGATTTGAGAACCCAGATGAGATTGTCGCTCTGTTTCATGATACCGACCATGGAGTCGGAGAGCTGACGTCTGAACTGCCCCATCTGCTCCGGCATCGCTATGGTGTTGTTTATCTTGTCGATTCTTACGATTCCTGTGTTGCTGGCAGCCCAGATACCGCCTGCACCATCCTCCGCCACTCCGTAGACGAAGTTGTTGTTGATCTTTTTTGAGGCGTTGGATGAATGGGAGTTGTAGTGGTCGAAGCGGCAACCGTCGAAACGGTCGAGACCGTTGGACGTGCATATCCATAGATATCCGTCACTGTCCATGTACGTGGATGTCACGTAGTCATCGCATAGACCCTCGGAAATTGTGTAGTATGTATACTTGAAATCATCTGCCCAGTCCGCTTTTGCGGAGAGTACAGACAACAGACCTATAAGGGTCAGGAGAAGTTTCTTCATAATTCGAAATTGTGCAGTTTTTTCCAATTCTCAAAGATAATCAAAAAAAACAAAATTGGTGTGGGTCGATTCACATCGATCCACACCACAACCAAATACACTTATTTTTAATAACACAAACTCTAATAACCTTCGTTCTGAGTAAGGTTAGGGTTATTATCTACGTCTGAGCGTGGGATAGGGAGCCACTCCTTACCAGGCTTAAAGTTATCCTTGAATTTAGTGGCATGAGCCTTGATCTCGTTGGTGAACTCTTCGTCAGTTCCGAGTCCCCAGCGGCGGAGGTCGAAGAAACGCTCATACTCGAAGCAAGTCTCCTTCTCGCGCTCGATTCTGAGACGCTGCATGAACGCCTTCTTGCTGCCGAGGCAATCCTTGTGGACGCTCTCTGCGAGAGGGTAGAGGTTCACTCTTTCACGAATCATATCGACATAGCTTGCTGCCTCCGGGATAGCTGAGTCGCCACCAACCTCTACGAGACACTCTGCATAGCTGAGAAGAGTCTCACCGTAGCGGAGGAGTCGCATGTTGATAGGGTTGTTACCGAGGGCAACCGCACCTTCTGCATAGTAATCAACGCAATACTTGCGAACTCTGTGCTGCATTCCATGTACTGAAGGATCCCAAGCAGTCCACTTCTGGTAGAGAACCTGACCAGGGAAATCATCGAACATCTCCGGATACATGATGTTGTCCCTGAGTCGCTCATCCCACTTGCCATCCTTGGTCTTCTCATCCTTATACATGTCAACGAGCCACTCGTATACGCTGTAGTCACCGAATCCGCCACCGAAGCTAGGTGCGAAGAACTCGTCACGACGTGCGGTGAAGCTGCAGACAGCACCATCATTCGCGATGCTCCAGAAACCGCCCCAGGTATCGTTCCTGTCTGAGTTCTGGATCTCGAAGATAGACTCGCAGTTGTTGTTGGTGGTATGACGGAAGTTGTCATGATATACAGGAGCAAGGCTGAACTTGTTGCTCTTGATGACCACCTCGAATGCATCCTTTGCCTTTGACCACTGCTTTGAGTTCATATAGAGCTTACCGAGAAAATCGTATGCGAAATACTTGGTGAAGCGACCGACCTCTGGCCATGACTCAGGAAGATTCTGGGCAGCGAAGAGGAAGTCTTTCTCGATGAAGTCTACGAGCTCATCGAAAGTAGCCTCATTTGGCTGATCGTCTGGAGCGGATACCCAGTCTACGATAGGAGCCTTCTTGTAAAGCATTGCGAGGTTGTAGTATGCCATACCGCGCATTGCACGAGCTTGAGCTACTACCTGATTCTTGGTGGTCTCGTCCTTCCACTCAACCTGCTCAGCGTAGTGGATGACCTGGTTGCTGCGGAAAACTGACTGATAGAGATACTGCCATGAATAGTAGTTCCATCTCTGGTCGTAGTTAGCATACTTAAGGTTCACATAACCTGCAAGGTCGGCGTCAGGTGAAAGAGAATAGAACTCGTCTGACTGACCTGAAATCTGGAATGCGTTGAAGCTGTTCCAATAGCAGTTGTAAAGTGTGTGGTATACACCGACGAGGCCTGCCTCCACGTCTTTCTGGGTATTCCATGAGTTCTCTGCGACGAGTGCATTAGGATTTGCAAGGTCGAGGAGATCTGGGTTGCAGGATGCGGAAACGATACCCGCAGCTGCTACTGATATTGCGATTATGAATTTTTTCATGACTCTTCCTTTTTAGAACTTAGCATTGATCGAGAAGATGATTGATCTTGGAGAAGGATATGTACAGAAGTCCATACCTGGCTCGAAGAGAGATCCCTGGAAGTCTGGGTCGTAACCGCTATACTTGGTGAAAGTGAAGAGGTTCTGACCGGTGAGGGTGAAGTGGATGCTCTCGAGGTACTTCTCGATTGCAGGAATCCTGAGGGTGTAACCTACAGAGATTGAGCTGATCTTGAAGAATGAACCGTCCTCAAGCCATCTGTCGATGTAGGTGTAGACGTTGCGCTCGTCACCGTAGAGGAGTCGAGGGTTCTTTGCACCCTTGTTGTCTGGTCTCCAGTAGTCATAGTTTACAGGTGCAGAGTTGCAATCCTGGAAACCTTCCTGATACCAGCGGTTGAAGTTGAATGCCTTGTTGCCGAACTTACCGAATCCGATGAGACCGAAATCCCAGTTCTTGTAGTTCGCAGAGAAGTTGAGACCTGCCTCGAGCTTAGCCCAAGGGCTGCCAACTACCTGACGGTCTGCAGTAGAAATCATGCCGTCATGGTTGTAATCCTCATACTTGAGGTCACCTGGCTTAGCCTCTGGCTGGATGATCTTGCCTGTCTTAGGATCAGTGTAGTTGTTGACTTCGTCCTGGCTCTGGAAGATGCCCATGGTCTTGATCATGTAGAACATACCGATAGGCTCACCTACGCGGGTAGTAGTATAGTCGGTATACTGCTCGGTCTTACCGTAACCGAAGTCAAGAAGCTTGTTCTGTGAGTGGCTGAGGTTAGCGGTGATAGAGTATGAGAAGTCCTTGTTGACCTGGTCACGCCATGTTGCGGTGAGCTCGAAACCGCTGTTGCGGATAGAAGCTGCATTCACGAATGGGTTTCCACCACCGTTACCGGTAGTCATGAGGAGGTTGAGTGCGGTGAGCACGTCGTGTGAGGTAGAGTTGAAGTACTCAGCAGAGATCTGGAGTCTGTTATTGAGGATAGCGAAGTCTACACCGGCGTTGATCTGCTCGAGTCTCTCCCATGTGAGGTTCTGGTTTGAGAGCTGTACCATGGTCTGACCGTGGGTTATCTCACCGTTACCGCCGTTGAAGAGGTACTGTGCGTAGTTGTTGATGTACATCTGGTAGTCATAGTAGCCTACGTTCTGGCTACCGAGGTTACCCCAGTTTGCACGGAGCTTGAGGTCATCGATCCAGCTTACGTTGAAGAATGGCTCCTTGCTGATACGCCATGCACCTGATACTGAAGGGAAGACACCCCAGCGGTGACCGTTGCCGAACCTTGAAGAACCGTCGACACGGCCGGTGGCGGTGATGAGATACCTGCCGTCGTAATCGTAGCTGATACGGCCGAGGTAAGAGATGAGGGCAGCCTTGTTCATGGTACCTGAAGCTGATGCGCTGGTGGTACCTGCGGAAACGGTGGTAAGGAAGTCACCGCTGGCTGTGGTGATAAGACCCTGCTGGGAAGCGCTGCTGGTCTTGAAGTCGGTGCTCTGGTAGGTGGTGCCGAGGATACCGCTGATATTGTGCTTGCCGATGGTCTTGTCTGCTGAGATGGTGTTCTCCACGAGGTAGGTGCTGGTCCTTGAGTTGGTGGCGGTTGCAGAGCTTGAACCTGAAGCTGAGTTGAGCGCTACGGTGTAACCTGAAGTCCATGCATTGACCTGCTGGTCGTTGATGTCGAGACCGATGTTGAGCTTGTATTTGAGCCAAGGGAGGATCTGTGCCTCAGCGAAGGCGGTACCGCGGATGAAGAGGGTCTCTGTGTTGCGGTCACGGTTGTTTGACTGAGCGACAGGGTTTGCACCGAGTGCCCTTGCGTGGATCTCGTTACCGATACCGTATCCACCTTCGTTACCGTTCACGTCGTCATACACAGGAATGGTAGGGATCATGCGGACAACGTCTGCGATTGAACCGCCGACCTTTCTCACCGCTCCACCACCTGCGTTCCTTACATAGGTGCGGCCGAACTGCATGTTCTCACCTACGGTGAAGATCCAGAGCTTGCTGCTTGAATTCACGCGGAAGGTGTACCTGTCCATGTGGCGGTTGATGGTTGTACCGCTGTCGGTGAGGTAGTTGAATGAGGCACGGTACTGACCGGTCTTGCTACCGCCTGACATGCTGAGGTCATAGTTCTGGGTGACACCAGTCTTGAAGTAGGCTGCCTGCCAGTCGGTGTCGTTGTCCCAGTGGTCCATGCGCTTGGTGATACCCTCGATGCCCTCTGCGATTGCGTTGTCGAATGCCTCGTCGTAGTATGCCTTCCACTCAGCGGCCTTCGCCATCTTGATCTTCTTGAGCTGTGAGACGGTGATCTGAGAGTTGAATTCGAACTTGGTACGTCCTTCCTTACCAGACTTGGTGGTGATGATCACGACGCCGTTTGCTGCACGTGAACCGTAGATTGCTGCTGCAGATGCGTCCTTGAGGATCTGGATGGACTCGATATCGTTGACGTTGAAGTTGATGTCGTTTGAGGTAGGCATACCGTCAATGACGTAGAGAGGGTCATTGTTGGTGAGGTTGCCTGTACCACGGATCTGGATGTTAGGCACGCCACCGATTTCACCGGTTGAACGTACGCTGACACCAGCTGCGGCACCCTGGAGCATATCTCCGATCGAGGTGTTGTTCTTGTTCTTGAAATCCTCTGGCTTAACGACTGAAACGGCACCGGTAAGGTCTTTCTTCTTTACTGTACCGTAACCGATGACGACCATTTCCTCGAGCATTTCATTTTCTTCTTCGAGGACGACGTCAATAACAGACCTTCCATTGACAGGCTCGTCTACAGTGGTGTAGCCGATGCAAGAGTACTGGAGTGTGGCAGAAGAACCGACGTTGGAGAGTGAATAGACTCCGTCTGCGTCAGTTACGGTACCGTTCTGGGTACCGGTGACAAATACTGAAGCTCCGATCACAGGCAAGCCGGCAGGATCCTTTACGGTTCCCTTGACAGTCTGTGCATTGAGCCCGAAAGATGAAAGCACCATCAGGGCTGCA
>JAGHUQ010000069.1 GCA_018064725.1 Candidatus Cryptobacteroides caccocaballi | reverse complement strand
CGATGGTACTGCTACACCAAGTGGGAGAGTAGGTAGCTGCCGCGCTTCCTAAGAGACTCAGGTCACACGACCTGGGTCTCTTTTTTTGTGTATATGGTCGTTGATGAATGGCTGCAGGGATGCCTGTTGGGAGTAACCATCACGGACCGTGCCACCCTCGGCATCGTAAGAGGGAATGAATTCCGCGAAGCGGAAGAAAGGGGTCGAGCGACAGCGAGACGTCCGACGATGGTTACTCCCAACTGACTGAGAGTTCATTAAATAAAAAGACCAGCCCGAAATGAGCTGGTCTTTATGATGCTTGCAGTCTAGCGGATCGTTTAGATCTCGTCCTTGATGTTATATTTGTTTCGGTCCTGACCTGATCGTGAAATCATCTCGCAGATGAATCCTGCAAGGAAGAGGAGCACTCCGATCACCAATGCCACCAGGGCAAGATAGAAGAGAGGCTGATCGGTAACCGGACGGTATTTGATTCCGTTTGCCTGATTGACGAGCTTGATTATGATCACAGACACTGCGCAGATGATGCCTGCAAGGAATGTAATAATTCCGGTGAATCCAAAGAAGTGCATCGGTTTCTTACCGAAGGTGCTCAGGAACCAAAGGCTGAGAAGGTCAAGGAAACCATTAACGAAACGCTCTATGCCGAACTTGCTCTTGCCGTATTTCCTTTTCTGATGATGTACAGGCTTCTCTGTAATCTTCGTGAATCCGGCATTCTTTGCGAGATATGGTATGTATCTGTGCATCTCGCTGTAGACTTCCACATTCTTTACGACCTCGTTCTTATAGGCCTTGAGACCGCAATTCATGTCATGGAGCTTAACTCCGGTCACCTTTCGTGCAGTCCAGTTGTAGAGCTTGGAAGGGATATTCTTTGTGAACTTATTGTCCTGCCTGTTCTGTTTCCATCCGCTGACTATGTCCCATCCGTCTTCGACTACCATGCGGTACATCTCTGGTATTTCTTCCGGAGAATCCTGCAAGTCGGCATCCATGGTGACCACTACTCGTCCCTGTGCGGCTTTGAAACCGTGGTACAGTGCCGCTGATTTACCGTAATTGCGTCTGAATGAGATCCCTCGAATCGAAGGGTTTTTCTCTGAAAGTTCCTGGATGGTATCCCATGAACCATCGGTGCTTCCGTCGTCTACCATGATGATCTCATACTTGTATTTCTGAGCTGTCATCACTCTCTCAATCCATGAGACCAGTTCCGGAAGTGAGTCCTTTTCGTTCAGGAGGGATATCACAATCGAGAGGTCGAGTTCGTATGTCGGTTCCTTAATCATGTTTACTCAGCTTCGTTTTCCTTATCCTTGAAGTCCTTGAATGGATCCTGAGACGGAATCTTTCCTGAAATTATCACAGAGAGTATGCTTCCGTAGATGAAGCACCAGATGAGCTGGCTGAAAAATGAGATGGTCGCGTAGTTCTCTGTCATTTTGTCGAGTACGGCCATGGAATTCGAATCAAGCATTTCTCCGTACATCTGATAGACAAGATCGAGCTGCTTGTCCAGAAGATCCGGGAAGACGAACTCGGTCGCGATATAGCTCGCTGCTGCCGTGATGATTGCAGAGAACAAGGCTGTGAGTACACCGAATTTAAGAGTGTCGCTGTTCTGAACGCCATCGAAATCTTTGACCAGTTTCTTCATGAAGAAAATCATGAGATATATACATCCGACGAATTTTGCGAGCCAGAGTACTGGCGAAAGCAGGCCTCCCATCTCTGCGGCGGACATTGCACTGGTGATGAATATATATGATCCGGATATGAGTCCGAACACCGCTCCTGCGATGCTGGCCTTGTTCAGTAATGTGCCGTGTTCAAGTTTTTCCATGTAAGAAACTTATATGTAATCGTGTGAGCAAAGATACGATTTTTTACCTATCTTTGCACGATTATCACTATATACTTACCAGTCTTCGGCGGGATTGTATCCGCCGGGACGCAAAACAAGACAAATTTTTATGATCAACATCACTTTTCCTGACGGTAGCGTCAAGCAGTTTGAAGCAGGCGTATCTGCTTATGACATTGCAATGAGTATCA
Source organism: Candidatus Cryptobacteroides caccocaballi (assembly GCA_018064725.1). GTDB lineage: Bacteria > Bacteroidota > Bacteroidia > Bacteroidales > UBA932 > Cryptobacteroides > Cryptobacteroides caccocaballi. The sequence continues at coordinate 5,955 of JAGHUQ010000069.1, read as the reverse complement.
GTCCAAGACTCGCTGGAGATATCCTCGCAGCGACTGTCGTTCCGGCTTCGGACGCTACAGGAAAGGGTACTATCTATGATATTACCCGCCCAATCAACGAAGACGCATCTATCAAGCTCCATAAGTGGGAGGATCCAGAGGCTAAGAAGGTGTTCTGGCATTCATCATCTCATCTTATGGCAGAGGCTCTCGAGGCTCTTTATCCTGGCATCAAGTTCGGTATCGGACCAGCTATCGAGAACGGTTTCTATTATGACGTTGATTTCGGCGGACACACTCTCGTCGAGGCTGAACTCAAGGCTATCGAGGACAAGATGATCGAACTTGCCCGCAGCAAGGAGCAGTTCGTACGTACTGAAGTCAGCAAGGCAGATGCCCTCAAGAACTTCACTGAGAAGGGCGACCAGTACAAGTGCGAGCTTATCAGCGACCTCGAGGACGGTACCATCACCTTCTACCAGAACGGTAATTTCACCGACCTCTGCCGCGGTCCTCACCTCAAGGATACTTCAGTTGTCAAGGCAGTGAAGCTTCTTTCTATCGCCGGAGCATACTGGAGGGGTGACGAGAAGCGCAACATGCTTACCCGTATCTATGGTATCACCTTCCCTAAGAAGTCTCTTCTTGACGAGTATCTCGTACTCCTCGAGGAGGCTAAGAAGCGCGACCATCGTAAGATCGGTAAGGAGATGGAACTCTTCACCTTCTCTCAGAAGGTCGGACAGGGACTTCCATTGTGGCTTCCTAAGGGTGCGGATCTCCGTTTCCGCCTCGAGCTCTTCCTCCGCAAGATCCAGCAGCAGTATGGCTACCTTCCAGTAGTCACTCCGCATATCGGTAACAAGGATCTCTATGTGACTTCAGGCCACTGGGAGCATTACGGTCAGGATTCTTTCCGTCCTATCACTACTCCTCAGGAGGGTGAGGAATATCTCCTCAAGCCAATGAACTGCCCTCACCATTGTGAGATCTACCGCAGCAAGCCACGTTCATACAAGGATCTCCCTGTACGTCTTGCAGAGTTCGGTACCGTATATCGTTATGAGCAGAGCGGTGAGCTCCACGGACTTACCCGAGTACGTAGCTTCACCCAGGATGACGCCCATCTCTTCGTCCGTCCTGACCAGATCAAGGAAGAATTCGAGAAGGTGATCGATATCATCCTCTATGTGTTCAAGACTCTCGACTTCAAGAACTATAAGGCTCAGGTTTCTCTCCGCGACCCTAACAACAAGACCAAATACATCGGTTCTGACGAGAATTGGGCGAAGGCAGAGGCTGCAATCCAGGAGGCTGCTCAGGAGAAGGGTCTCCCTACCGTGGTAGAGACCGGCGAGGCGGCATTCTATGGTCCTAAGCTCGACTTCATGGTCAAGGATGCACTCGGACGTGAGTGGCAGCTTGGTACAATCCAGGTTGATTACAACCTCCCAGAGCGCTTCGGACTTGAGTTCGTGGGCAGCGACGGTATGAAGCATCGTCCAGTCATGATCCATCGTGCACCATTCGGTTCACTCGAGAGATTCGTGGCTGTGCTCCTCGAGCATACTGCAGGAAAACTTCCTCTCTGGCTCACTCCAGATCAGGTAAATATCGTCCCAGTGAGCGAAAAATTCGCAGATTACGCAAAAAAAGTTTGCGATTTGTTGAATAATTCCGAAATTCGCGCCTCCGTGGATGATAGGAATGAGACGATTGGAAAGAGAATTCGTGAGGGAGAACTCAAGAGAATTCCTTACCAGCTTATCGTCGGAGAGCAGGAGGAGAAGGACGGAACCGTATCTGTCAGAAAGCAGGGCGGTGTAAATGTAGGAACAATGTCGCTTGAGGACTTCACCAAGGCAATTACTGACGAGGTGAAGGCTCAGTTGGCGTAAATATATAAGTATTAACAGTTAAACATCAGGAGGACTAACTATCGCAGCACCTTTCAGACCATCGGGACCTAGACCGAAGCCGGCCGGTCCTGCTCGTCCAAACGGCCAGAGACCTGGCGTGAAGAAGGACGAGGACGGATTGAGAATCAACGATGAGATCACCGCATCTCAGGTACGCCTCGTCGGGGAGAATATCCCTGAGCAGGGAGTGTACAGCTATTCAGCAGCTATGAAGCTCGCTGACGAACTTGGTCTTGATCTGGTGGAAATCAGTGCTAAGGCTGATCCTCCAGTATGCAAGATCATAGATTATCAGAAGTTCATCTATCAGCAGAAGAAGAAGGCTAAGGAAATGAAGGCCAATTCTGCAAAGATAGTCATCAAGGAGATCCGTTTCGGACCTAACACTGATGAGCATGACTTCCAGTTCAAGCTCAAGCATGCCTCTGAGTTCCTTCAGGAGGGATCCAAGGTAAAGGCTTCAGTATTCTTCAGAGGACGTTCCATCGTCTATGCGGACCAGGGTGAGAAGCTTCTTCTCCGTTTCGCAGTGGAACTCGAGGAATACGGACGCGCAGAGCAGATGCCTAAGCTTGAGGGTAAGAGGATGATCATGATGATCGCACCTGTAAAGAAGAAATAATCCGCGTGGCGCGGAATTAATAATTATTAACTTTTAATTCAATTTAACTATGCCAAAGATGAAGACCATCTCCGGTGCCAAAAAGCGCTTTGCGCTTACCGGAACGGGAAAAGTTAAGAGGAAACATGCTTACCACAGCCACATCCTCACTAAGAAGACCAACAAGCGTAAGAGAAATTTGGATCACTTCGCAATCGTTGAGAAAGTCGATGAGAAGAGAGTCAAAGCTTTGCTGGGAATGTAATTATCAATTAAGTTAAACTTGGAACGCAGTCGGAAAAGATTTCGGACAAAGCCGGAACACTGCCTCCATAAAACAGTTAAATTATGCCAAGATCGGTAAATTCAGTTGCCTCTAGGGCACGCCGCAAGAAGATTCTTAAGAGAACCCGCGGTAACTTCCTCTCAAGAAAAAATGTCTGGACCGTCGCTAAGAACACCTATGAGAAAGGTTTGACTTATGCGTATCGTGACCGTAAGGCAAAGAAGCGCTCATTCCGCGCTCTTTGGATCCAGCGTATCAATGCTGCTGCACGCCAGTACGGTATGACTTATTCACAGTTCATGGGTAAGATCGGCAAGCAGAACATTGGTCTTAACCGTAAGGTTCTTGCAGACCTTGCCATGAACAATCCTCAGGCTTTTGAGGCTATCATCAATTCTGTAAAATAAGTTTAAGACGTGAGCGTGAAGGATCTTATCCACAATAAATGGACGAGGCTGGTTTTCTGGTCTCTTCTGTATATTGCGTGGGTGATCTGGCTCGGATCATATTGGTGGCTCTTAGGACTGATCGTCATCTTCGATTCCTGCATCACCAGGAAAGTGAAGTGGACTTTCTGGAAGAAAGAGTACAAGGAAGGTGAGAAACCGAACGTGTTGCTTGACTGGCTTGATGCCATCATCTTCGCTGTCGTCGTCGTTACCTTCATCAATATTTTCTGGTTCCAGTCTTTCAAGATTCCTTCATCTTCCATGGAAAGCTCGCTCTACACAGGTGACCACCTGTTCGTGAGCAAGCTCAAGTACGGTCCAAGGGTGCCACAGACACCGCTTACCATTCCGTTCACGCACAATGTCCTTCCTGGAGGTTCTGAGTCTTACTCGACCCTCATTCAGAATGACTACCGCAGACTCAAGGGTCTCAGGGAAGTGCGACGCGGAGATGTAGTGGTCTTCGGATTTCCGAACGGTGACACCGTCATGACCAAGAGCCCGTCTCAGGACTACTACGCGTTTGTCAGGACCTATGGCCGTGATTACGTGAACAAGCAGTTCGGACCGCTCAAGGTTCGTCCGACAGACAAGAAGGATCATTACGTTAAAAGATGCGTTGCCATTGCAGGCGATACTCTTTCTGTAGTGAACGGAGTTGTCTATATAGATTCCAAGCCTCAGGAGATACTTCCAGGCATGCAGAATTCCTATACGGTCGTTACCACTGGTCAGAAGATCAATCCTAAGACTCTCGAGTCTATCGGGATCAATGTAAGGGAACTGTACTTCGATTCAAGACTTCCGGGTTATCCGGCGATGCCGCTTACTGCCGAAATGGTGGAGCAGGTTGCTGAGATTGCAAACGTAAGCTCAGTTGATGCGAACATCGACGTATATCCCCCTGACGAGTCTTATCAGCTGATTTTCCCGTATACGGCGGATTTCAGATGGACCAGAGACAACTACGGACCTATTTGGATTCCGCAGAAAGGTGCGAAGGTCGAGCTCACCATGGATAATCTTCCTCTCTACGAGAGAATCATTTCGGTCTATGAATCGAATGAGCTTCAGGTCAAGGATGGAAACATCTACGTCAACGGAGAGATTGCTCACGAATATACTTTCAAGCAGGATTATTTTTGGATGATGGGAGACAACAGGCACAATTCCCTCGATTCAAGATATTGGGGATTTGTTCCAGAAGATCATGTGGTAGGAACACCTACTCTGATCTGGCTCTCAACAGACGAAAACCACAAATTCCCTAAGAATGTCAGGTGGCGCAGATTCCTCAAATTTCTGTAAACTATTGGAAGTTTGGAATTTTTAGGCGATATTTGCAGCCCCCTAAAAATGAATTATTTAAAAGTTATATACAATGGCAAAGGTTTGTCAAATCACAGGTAGGAAGAGAATGGTCGGCAACAACGTCGCACATTCTAAGTTGCGCACCAAGCGCATTTTCGCCCTCAACCTCAAGACCAAGAAGTTCTGGTCAGAAACCGAGCAGAGGTTCGTGACACTCAAGGTGTCAGCTAAGGGTATGAGAACCATCGAGAAGAAAGGTCTCGATGCAGCTCTCAAAGAGGCTCAGCAGAACGGATATATTAACCTTGTTTAATCAGATTTAGACTATGGCAAAGAAAGCTAAAGGTAACAGGGTGCAGGTCATCCTCGAGTGCACTGAGCAGAGAGAGAGCGGTGTACCTGGTATGTCAAGATACATCACCACTAAGAACAAGAAGAACACTACCGAGCGTCTCGAGAGGAAGAAATACAATCCTTACCTCAAGAGAGTCACTGTTCATCGTGAGATCAAATAATTAAGGAGGATACATTATGGCAAAGAAAGCAGTCGCAACCTTCGCAGCCGGTAAGGGCGGTAAGAAGATGGTAAAATGCATCCGCATGGACAAGTCAGCCAAGACTGGAGCTTATTGCTTCAAGGAGGAGCTTGTAGAGGAGTCTAAGGTTAAGGAATACTTCGCTAAGTAATTCTTACCAAAATACTGAAAAGAGCAGTCCCAAACATGGGGCTGCTCTTTTTTTTGCACCCAATTATTCGTATCTTTGTACGATATTCTGATTACTATGGGATTGTTCGATAAAGGCGTCCAGAAGACGAAAAGAAGTTTCTTCGAGAGGATCTCGAGAGCTGTTGCAGGCCGTTCACGCGTTGATGACGGTCTCCTCGACAATATCGAGGAGGCACTTGTCGCGTCTGATATGGGAGTGGAGACCACTCTCAAGATAATAGACAATCTGGAAGACAGAGTTGCTGCAGACAAATATATGTCTGTCTCTGAGCTCTTGGACATGTTACACGAGGAAATTGGCAAGCTTCTCGAGGTTGATGATATTCCGTCTCAGGGTGTTTTCCCTATGGATTTCAGCAAGAAGCCTTATATCGTTCTTGTCGTTGGCGTCAACGGAGTAGGAAAGACAACGACGATCGGAAAGCTGGCTTCGCAGCTTGCTTCCATGGGCAAGAAGGTCGTTGTCGGTGCCGCCGATACTTTCCGCGCCGCTGCTGTCGATCAGCTCACTATATGGGCTGAGAGGGCAGGAGTCGATATCGTGAAGCAGCAGATGGGTTCAGACCCTGCGTCTGTCGCTTACGATACCGTGCGTTCCGCTGCAGCGAAGGGTGCCGATGTCGTGCTGATCGATACCGCAGGTCGTCTCCATAACAGGATTGACCTTATGAACGAGCTCACC
>JAGHUQ010000049.1 GCA_018064725.1 Candidatus Cryptobacteroides caccocaballi | reverse complement strand
TCAACGCTGACGGAAATCTCTACAGCGCAGGAGCCTCGCTGACGGCAGACCTCTCGAGCTTCGTATGGGCCTCAGTGCCTGTTTCCATAGGCGTAAGCTGGTCTTACAACGGAGGTTCCGCCTATGACGGATACGAAAGATCAGGAATAGAGATCGGACACAACTTCGTCGGTCCGGTATTCAGGGTCTCACTGCCCTAGTCCTTCTTTCCCCTCTTGTCTATCCAGAGCCAGAGACGCCACATAAGCGCACCCCAGGCAAGGAAGAGCACGATGGCCAGCCAGGTAGGCAGCGTCGACTGATAAATGTCCTCTCCCGAGTATTTCTCGAAATTGGGTATATCGGCATAGTAATAGGCGCCGGCGCCGAAATCCATGTCGTCGATAAGTCCCATGTGATTGCAGACGATGTAGCCGGCCATAATAAAAATGACCACCGTCACGAGGACGGTGATCACCTTGAATATTGTTTTCTTCCTACTCATTTATGAGAGTACAGGAATCTTGAAGATGACGCCTGAGAGAAGGAGCCATACGGCGAAGAACGTAAGGAGCACGTTGAAGGTCTGGCCGATGAGATAAAGCCAGAGGACCTTGCCGCCCTGGAGCTGCTTGCCGATGGTCTTGAAGTTGGTGTCAAGTCCGATGCTGGTGAATGCAAGGACGAAGCACCAGTTCTTGTACTGGTCGAGGACCTTGTTGATCGCGCTCACCTGGTCGCCTCCTGCGAGAGGAAGGACGATGAATGAAGCGACGAGAGAAGCAATGAAGAAGCCGACGATGAACTTAGGGAAACGCTTCCAGATCTCGCCTGCACCGACCTTCTGGCCATTGTTGCCCTCCACGCGTGTTGCGAAGAAGATAGCCACGAAGAAGGCGATGAAGCCGATGAGGATGTTCTGGATCATCTTTACGAGTACGGCTGCCTTCTCTGCCTCGCCGCCGAGCTCAGCTCCGGCAAGCGCAACTGCACCGGTACTGTCGACGGTTCCGCCGATGAGCGCACCACCCATGATTGCGGACATGCCGCAAGCCTTGATGATGATAGGCTCGATTACCATCATGATGATGGTGAAGATGATCGAGATCGAGATGGCCATTCCGAGATCCTGCTTCTTGCAGTTTGATGCTGCGCCGGTAGCGATGGCTGCGGAAGTACCGCATACGCTGGTAGCAGATGCAAGGGTGATTACGAGAGGCTTGTTGTCCATCTTGAGAACCCTGGTTCCGAACCACCACATGAAGATGATCACGACAGGAGTTACGATCCATGCAATGCCGAGGCCGTAAAGACCGAACTTGGCGATGTTGCTGAAGAGCACTGAGAATCCCATGATGACGAGACCTGTCTTCACGTAGAACTCCGTCTTGATTGCTGGGCGGAGCCACTCGGGAACACCTACGGTATTCGCGATGATAAGACCTACGATGAGTGCCCAGAAGGCCCACTCAAAGTAACGATTGAGAGTAAACTCTGCGCTGATGAGGCGCACGATGACTGCAAGTACAAACAGCGTGAGAAAAGCCGGGATGTACTTCTTGACGTCCCCACCCTGAATCTTGATGGCTGCGGTGAACAGAGCGCCTATCACCAGAACGGTGACACAGAGTCTGATCCAGAAACTTGCAGAGGCGAACTGAGCTCCAAGTGGAGTCACCTTTGCGGCCGCAGCTTCGGAGAGAGATTCTCCACAAGCCCAGGTGCTGAACTTAAGTGCGGAAAAGTCGAACCATCCTGTCAGGACGGAGATTGCGCCGATAAGGATCACTACGAAACCGATCCAGCATGCCATCCAGTCCTCGGTGGTCAACTTCTTTGCCAAATTGTTCATTTGTTTAGGTTTTTGGTTAATACTATAATAATTGGCGGGGCAAATATAGGCATAATTTTTTTATTGCTATTTTTGCAGCATGTCACTCATTTCACATACAAGCGCAGGCTGCTGCAAGTGCGGCAGCAAAGCAGACGTAACAGTATACAGAAGCATCAATACGGCAGACGACCCTCAGCTCAAGGAGAAGGTGAAGGACGGTTCTCTTTTCGTATGGCAGTGTCCAGAATGCGGTCAGGCCAATCTTGCGAAGTACGAGACCCTGTACCATGACCCCGATGCCAAGCTGATGATATGGCTGACCCCTTCAGGTGACCTTCCGGAGAGCGAGATGAAAGCTGTCACCAACCATGCAAAGGCCATGGGGGACTATACGCTGCGCCGCGTAGGTGACATCAGCTCACTGATGGAGAAGCTTCTCATTTTCGATGCCGGACTTGACGATGTCGTGATAGAGATGTGCAAGTACGTAACAAGGGTCGAGATGGCGGCCAAGGCCGGAGAAGACAAGGCAACCCAGATCCTGAATCTCCCTATGCACTTCTTCCGCAAGGGCACTCAGGGCGACACCGATTACATTACGCTCTCCTTCCCAGACAACGGAAAGATGGTAGGCTGTAACATTGGTTTCAACGTGTACGAGGACTGCCTCGGCATATTACAGAGAAACCCTTCCATCAAGGTTGAGGAAGGGTTCGCAAAAGTCGACGGAGCATGGCTGACGAGCCTGCTCGGTTAATCTGCCACCTTACTGGAGCCTCCTTGCTCCGTCTCCTATTACCACGTCATACACCTTAGGCGCATGGCCGAATTTCTCCGTGAATTTCTCAACAGCGGTGTCCACGAACTCCTGATAGAGCTCGTCCTTCACGAGGTTGATCGTACATCCACCGAAGCCACCGCCCATCACGCGGGGTCCGGTCACATCCATCTTGCGTGCGAGCTTGTTGAGGAAATCAAGTTCCTCGCACGAAACCTCATAAAACCTGCTGAGTCCGAAATGGGTCTGATACATGAGCTCACCCACGGTCTCGTAGTCATTTCTCTCAAGTGCGTCACAAACGTCCAGCACCCTCTGAACTTCACCTATTATGTACTCGGCACGGAGGAAATCCTCCTGGGAAATCTCTGAACGGACCTCGTCGAGCCAGAGCCTGTTTGCATCACTGAGAAAATGCACCTCAGGATGGTTCTTCCTGATGGCTGCCGCTGCATTCTCGCATGACTGACGGCGCTTGTTGTATGCAGAAGATGCCAGCTCATGCTTCACGCAAGAATCGATGAGGACAAGCTTGTAGCCCTCCGGATTGAATGGGAAGTACTTGTACTCCATGGTCTTGCAGTTGAGTCTGATGAGACTGCCTGCCTTGCCGAAACATGACGCGAACTGGTCCATGATTCCGCACTTCACGCCGCAGTAGTTATGCTCAGTGCTCTGACCGATCTTCGCAAGTTCGAATCTGTCGACATGGTTCGAATTGAGCTCGTTGATGGCAAACGCGAATGCACTCTCCAGGGCGGCAGACGAGCTGAGGCCTGCGCCGAGAGGGATGTCTCCGGCAAATACGGCATTGAATCCTGTGACCGTTCCTCCGCGTTTTACGGTCTCACGGCATACACCGAATATATATCTTGCCCACTGCTGGGTAGGAGCATCACCCTCCTCCAGGCCGAATTCCACGTATTCATCGATGTCGAGTGCATAGACGCAGACCTTATCCGTGCCGTTCAGAGCAATCTCCACCATGATTCCCTTGTCGATGGCACCAGGGAAGACGTATCCGCCGTTGTAGTCTGTATGTTCTCCGATCAGATTGATTCGTCCTGCTGAGGCATAGAAACGACCCTCGCTTCCGAATAATGTATTGAATTTGTCTGAAATCCTTGTCTTCATTTCTGTCTGATAAATGTTTTACGCTCGGGGAGGTCCAAATTTACCTTTTTTTTCGTTAATTTTGCTTAAATTAAATTGAATACGATGAAATACACACTCAAGACACTTGTCCTTGCTACAGCTTGCGCACTCGTTCCGGCAATTGCAGGGGCGCAGGATTTTTATCAGACCTATGAGAGTGCCGATCAGGCAAGACTCGACCAGACCCTTGTATACAACGGTGCTGTCCAGGGAATCTGGAAGGATGCCGATTCGTTCCTCTACTCCAATCACGAGAAGGACGGAGACAAGGTCTACGAGGTAAACATCAGGACAAAGAATAAGAGAGCTGTCTCTGAAGATGAGCTCACCGCTCTCAGGAAGCAGTACAGCAGGCCTTACTATGATCCTTCTGATGAGAGCGAATACTACCATAGAAGGGAAAACAGGACCTTCAAGTCCCCTGACGGAACTACGGAGGCCTATATCAAGGACAACAACGTGTGGATCAAGAAGGACGGACAGGAGAAGCAGCTCAGCTTCGACGGCTCAGAGACTTATCCTTACGAAAGGATCATGTGGTCTCCAGATTCCAGGAAGATCGCTGCCAGCAAGAAGCAGGTTCTCAAGGAAAGGCAGATACTTCTCCGTACCTCACGCCCTGACACTCAGGTACAGCCTACCTACAGATGGCTCGACTATGCGAAGCCTGGCGACACCCTTCCTCAGACCGAGGTAGCTCTCCTCAACGTGGAGTCCGGTGCCCTCAGGGTGGACAATGCACCTTTCGCAAACCAGTATTCACTCTATCTCGGACAGTGGTCACCTGATTCAGAGTGGTTCACCTTCGAATACAACCAGCGCGGACATCAGGTGTACCAGCTCGTCGCCGTCAATGCAAAGGACGGAAGGACCCGCGTCCTCGCAGATGAGAACACAGCAAAGTACGACTATAAGTTCGTCTACTACAACGACCTCTACCGCTACTATTTCAAGGACGGAAAGCGCATCCTCTGGATCTCCGAGCGCGACGGCTACAGGCATCTCTACATGGTTGACCCTGTAACTGCCAGAAACACCCAGCTCACCAGCGGAGAATGGAACGTCAGGGAAATCCATGAGGTCAACGAGGCTGAGGGCTACATCCTCTTCTCTGCTAACGGTCTCAACGAGAGAAAGGGAGAGGATCCTTACAACAAGCACGTATGCAAGCTCTACATCAAGAGCGGACAGATGGTGGACCTCACCCCGGAGAACGCATTCCACACACCTATCTTCTCTCGCGACTATACCTGCTTCATCGACAACTACTCTCGTCCAGACCTTCCTAACACGGCTGTAGTACGTTCTTCTTCTGACGGCTCCATCATCATGGAAATCCAGAAGCAGGACATCAGCGAGCTCCTCAAGAAGGGCTTTACCATGCCTGAGGTTTTCGTTGCGAAGGGCCGTGACGGAAAGACCGATATCTGGGGTACCATCTATCGCCCTAGAAACTTCAAGCCAGGCAAGAAATATCCTGTCATCGAGTACATCTACGCAGGACCACATGATTCTCACGTAGAAAAGGTGTTCTCATGCAACTCACGCAACATCACCCTCTGCGAGCTCGGCTATGTAGTCGTGACCATCGACGGTATGGGTACAGACAACAGGTCAAGGAAGTTCCAGGATGTATGCTGGCAGAACATCAAGGATGCCGGATTCCCAGACCGAATCCTCTGGATCAAGGCAGCCGCAAAGAAGTACAAGAACCTTGATATCTCCAACGTTGGTATCTACGGTTACTCAGCCGGCGGACAGAACACTCTCGCCGCACTTCTCTTCCATCCTGAATTCTACAAGGTCGGCGTAGCACTCTGCGGATGCCACGACAACCGTATGGACAAGATCTGGTGGAACGAGCAGTGGATGGGCTACCCTATCGGCCCATGGTACTCAGAGAACTCGAACGTGGACAATGCCGACAAGCTTCAGGGCAAGCTCTTCATCATCAACGGAGAGGTGGACGACAACGTCGATCCTGCATCTTCACTCCAGGTTGTTGCCGAGCTCATCAAGAACGACAAGGATTTCGAGCAGCTCTACCTCCCTGGTTACTCACATAACCTCGGTGCAAAGTGGATCACGAGAAAGATGTTCGAGTATTTCTACAAGAACATCCCTACCAGCGCTCCAGCAAGCAGGAAGAGCGCTCCTGCCAATAAATAAGGTCAGTATCCTAACCTGACAACCACCGGAAGGTGGTCAGAGACTCCGCCCAGATATCTCGGTCCAGAGTAAGTCCTCAGAGGCTTCTCGCCGGAATGGGCGGAGTCTCTGGTCATTATGAAAGGTGGATAGGCAATCTTCATTTCCGAGTTCTGGACCAGGTCCGGAGTCACCATGAACATGTCGATGAGTTCCCACTTTCCCTCAAACCTTATGGTGCCCTCACCCCTGGCGGCTAGCGGTTCGGCAAGGTTTACCATGGTACCTTCCATCAGCTCGAATGCTTCCCCGTCCGGCGTGTCGTTGAAGTCGCCCATAGCCAAAGTCATCCTCCCTCCAAGGTTTTCAACTATGCTGCGCATGGTCTCCATTGCTCCTACCCTGCGCGCCGAGCTTGAACTTCCGCCATACTTGGAAGGATGGTGGTTGACCAGAATGTTCAGAGTATCCTTTTCCCGGCCCTGAAGACGCACTTCCAGTATATCCCGTGTCGTTGACCCGTTCACGGCATGTGGACGCGAGGAAAGCACCGAAAAGGCGTCTTTGCGGTATATCAGGCCTACGTCTATTCCACGCGGGTCCGGAGAATCATAGTGAACATAGGAATAACCGAAAGACGACAGGGCCGTACTGCGGACAAGGCTCCTCAGCACGAACTCGTTTTCTATTTCAGCAAATCCCACGGCGTCCGGAAGACGACCTTCCCTGTCCGCTATCCACAGGAGCGTCTTGGCAACTGCATTGCACTTTGTCCAAAACCTTTTCCGGGTCCATCTGCGTGGTCCTGTCGCCGAAAACTCAGCATCCGACGAACCACCCCCGCCGTCCGTGTAATCAAAGAAATTCTCAAGATTCCAAAATACGACAAGCAGCGAATCTCTTTCCTCCCCCACTGCCGTAAATGTGCACAACAGGCACAAAAGTACGGTCACAATCCTTTTCATAGCGGCAAGTTAGCAAGAATTTGCTAACTTTGCAGCCCTAAACAGAAACAAATCATGGCATTGAAATGCGGTATCGTAGGATTGCCTAACGTCGGCAAATCCACACTTTTCAACTGTATAAGCTCAGGAAAGGCACAGAGCGCCAATTTCCCATTCTGTACCATCGAGCCAAACATCGGATCCACGATGGTCCCAGACAAGCGTCTTGACGTTCTCACAGAAATATGCAAGCCCCAGAGGACAATCCCTGCCACAGTCGAGATTGTCGACATCGCAGGACTCGTAAAGGGCGCAAGCAGAGGCGAAGGTCTCGGAAACCAGTTCCTCGCAAACATACGCGAATGTGATGCTATTCTCCACGTGCTCCGTTGCTTCGACGACGGTAATATCGTTCACGTGGATGGCAGCGTAAACCCTGTACGTGACAAGGAAGTCATCGACATGGAACTTCAGCTCAAGGACCTTGAGACTGTTGAAAACCGCCTTGCGAAGACAGAGAAGCAGGCAAAGGTAGGAGCTGACAAGAATGCGAAGAAACTCTGCGAGCTTCTCTCAAAATACAAGGAAGTCCTCCTTCAGGGCAAGTCATGTCGAACGGTCGAGCTCGAGAATGCAGAAGAGGAAGCTCTTGCAAAGGAACTTTACCTTCTCACCAACAAGCCGGTCATGTACGTATGCAATGTCGACGAGGCATCAGCTGCCAATGGCAATGAATACGTAGAGGCCGTACGCGAGGCTGTGAAGGATGAGAATGCAGAAATCCTCATCATCTCAGCCAAGACCGAATCTGATATCGCTGATTTCGAGGATTACGACGAGAAGCAGATGTTTCTCGAGGAGATGGGACTCGAAGAGCCAGGTTCTGCAAGACTTATCCAGAGTGCATACAAGCTCCTCGGTCTCCAGACATACTTCACTGCCGGTGCTGACGAGTGCCG
>JAGHUQ010000011.1 GCA_018064725.1 Candidatus Cryptobacteroides caccocaballi | reverse complement strand
CCCAACGTGAAGTCGAGTCTGCGAGGAGAAGCACCTTGAGGCCCATCGCACGATAGTACTCGCAGAGGGTCATCGCGGTATATACGGATGCCTCACGGGCTGCAACAGGCATGTTTGAGGTGTTACAGATGATGGTCGTACGCTCCATGAGGCTGCGTCCTGTATGAGGGTCGACGAGCTCAGGGAACTCGGTGAAGATCTCCACGACCTCGTTTGCACGCTCACCGCAGGCTGCCATCACGATTACCTGTGCGTCACCCTGCTTTGCGATTGCATGCTGGAGCACTGTCTTACCGCAACCGAAAGGCCCAGGGATGAATCCTGTACCGCCCTCTGCGATAGGGTTGAGGGTGTCGATGGTGCGGACACCTGTCTCCATGATGCGTGAAGGTCTTGGTTTCTCCTTATATCCCTTGATAGCCACCTTTACAGGCCACTTCTGGGTCATGGTCACATTGACGTCCTCTCCGTCTGCGTTGGTGAGGACTGCGACTGTCGTGTCGATGTTGTACTGGCCGGCTGCCACTACGGACTTCACGGTGTACTCTCCCTTGAATGAGAAAGGAACCATGATCTTATGAGGGAGCCATCCTTCCTTCACTTCTCCGAGCCAGTCTGCTGCGACAACCTTGTCGCCTGGCTTTGCAATAGGAGTGAAGTCCCAGAGCTTCTCGTGGTTGAGTGGGTCGGTGTATTCACCCTTCTTGAGGAATACGCCAGTCATTGTGGTGAGGTCATTCTGGAGACCGTCGTAACAGCTCGACAGAAGACCAGGGCCGAGTGTCGCCTCGAGCATTCGTGCCTCGAACTCCACTTCGTTGCCATTCTTTAGTCCACGGGTGCTTTCGAATACCTGTACAGCGGCCTTGTTGCCGTTCACCTTGATGACCTCGGCCATCAACTTGGTGTCGCCTACGGTGATGTAGCAGATCTCATTCTGCGACACCGGACCGTTACATTCCACTGTAACGAGGTTGGAAACGATACCCGTAACCTTTCCTGTTGATTTCATATGGTTTTCTTATTATCTAGTTTGCGTTGTACTGGACTCCCTTGAAGGTGCCACGAACCTCGTCCACGAGCTTCTTGAACATCTGGCGGCCGCTCTCTTCGTCAAGCTTGAACCAGCGTGCTACAATGTGAAGCTTCGCGACGAAACCAAGTATGACCTCCATGTTGAAATAATCGAACAAGGTCATTGCATCGATCTTCTCCCAGAGGAGGTCGTCAATACCCCTTTCACGGGTGAGTATGTCACCCGAATTGAGGATTCCGTCAAGCTTAGCTGCCTCCGCGAACTCTGCCTGCTCGGGCTCACTGTCCTCGTCCTGGTTCAGGACAAGCACGTCTTTGCCTGCAGGGCGGCCCAGCTGCTCGTTGAGATACTCCACTTTGGCATTGCGCACGGCAAGGTCGAACGCGAAATACTCGCGGACGAATGAATTGCTGTGTGCAAGGGCCTCGCCGTAGAATTCCGCGTTGAGGTTGTCGGGTTCAAAACCCTTCTCAAGGAATTCGACGACAGCCTTGTCCTTGTCGGACAGCTGAGCGAGTATCTCGGCCATGATGGAGTCCGGAGTGTCACTCGCGAACTTGTAGTCAGGGCTGAGTACCGGAAGGCTTGCTACTATGTAATGGTAATTGTTCATTATCCGAACAGAATCTTCTTGGTTGCAGGACGAAGATAGGCTCCTATGAGCTCCTGAAGTGTTTCGTCGGTAAGGCTGATGAAGTAGCTGCCGTCCTTAGGGCCGATAGTGAATCCTCCGGCAATCTTCTTGCTGAAGCTTGCGGCGACCTCTCCCTTGAGGATTGATGCGAGTTCTCCCTGGATGAAAGGCTCGAGCTCTGACTTGAGCGACTCAGGAAGAACGAGAGCGATGTCTGCTGACTCCTCTGCGCTGAATTTCTCAGCGACAGCCTTGATGATGCTCTTTACGAAATCAGACTCGCTGAGAGCTTTCTTGGTAGAATCTGCAGTGATCTTGGAGATGATGAGGTTCTCGATGTCCTGCTTGGTAGCGGCAACGCTTTCGCGTGATGCCATCCTGACGTCTGATGCAACCTTGGACTTGATGTCTTCTGCCTCTTTCCTGGCCTGGGCAACGATAGCTTCAGCCTGGCTTTTTGCATCGGCAACGATGGCTTCTGCCTGGGCTTTTGCCTTCGCAACAAGCTCCTCGCCCTCGAGTTTACCTTTGGACAGACCCTCGTTGTAGAGCTTGTCTGTCAATTCCTGCAATTTGTTCTGCATATGTCGTAGTTATTAGTTAATTTCAGTTAGTCCAAAAGGGGACACATACAAATTTAGAAAAAAAGTGTCAATATTGATGCACAAAACCACCCTAAATTTAGGATGACCTTGTACATTTTTTCGCATATGTTGACATTTTGGACTTAGAAACAGTCCTTTAGAATCTCACAGATATTCCTTGTCTTGCCCATTGTGTAGAAGTGAATGGCGGGTACACCATGCCTGAGAAGGTCCTTGCATTGCTCCTTACACCACTTCGTGCCTATCTCATAGACAGCCTCCTTGTCGTGTGCTGCGGACTCTATCGCAGATGAAAGTTCCACCGGAATGTCGAGAGAGAAGGACTCCGGCAGCATGTGAACCTGTCTTGCAGTCGAGATAGGCTTCAGGCCAGGAATGACAGGTACGTTTATTCCAGCTTCCCTGCATCGTCTTTCGAAATCATAGAACACCTCATTGTCGAAGAACATCTGCGTGATCACGTAATCTGCTCCTGCATCGACTTTCTTTTTCAGATTAAGTATGTCGGTCTCTATGTTCGGTGCCTCGAAATGCTTCTCGGGATAGCCTCCGACACCGATGCTGAAATGACGTCCGGTCTCTTCGCGTCTATAGTTTCTTATGCCTTCGACCAACTCGCTCGCGTATGCGTATCCTCCAGGGGTCGGCGTAAATCTCTTCTCGTTGGTGAGGCAGTCACCGCGGAGGGCGAGACAGTTGTCGATGCCCATGTAATAGAGATTGTCCAGCTCCTGATTGATCTGCTCGATGGTCGCACCTGCGCAGATTATGTGCGGAACGGCTTCGATATGGTACTTTGACATGATCGCTGCGCAGACGGCAACCTCGCTGATGCGGTTCTGTACGACCCTCTTTGTGTAGGTTCCATCGGCGTTCGGCACGTACTCATACTCGTCTCTATGACAGGTCACGTTTATGTACTTAGGGTCGAAATCCATGAATGGACGTATGCTCTCCAACAGATCTTCGCGGCTCATTCCCTTGAGCGGCGGAACTATTTCAAGCGATGGGTATGCCTTATGGCTTTCCTTGAGTATATCTGAAATCTTCATGTCCTAATTATATATAGTGTGCGTCCCTGTGGATTACGATGTATCCGCATATGCTGGATTCCGGGAACATTGCGTATGACTCGGTGAGGCTGATGCATAGTCTGTCGGAATCTGGAATCCCGTCGAGCACATCCTTCTTGCGTCGGTGCTCAGGGCAGGATGGGTATCCTATTCCAGGGCGAATCATCTTCATGCCGTCCGGTACGCTGAGATGGGCTCCTATCCATTCGGACGCAGCTTCCGCCAGGCAGAGTCGGAGTGTCTTCTCCATCATGGATTCCTTTCTGCAGAGTTCGCAGTTGCATCCTGCCATGTGGAGCCCGTGTACGCTTGCCGCGAAGAGTCCCAGAGGCTTGCCTTCGACCATTTCGAAGTGCACTGCAACCCTTATGTTGCATTTCATGTTCGCGAGCACCTGTTCTGCTTCGGCGCGGATTGCCTTGACCTCCGGTTTCTCCCAGTCACTCTTCTTGATTCTCCATATCATGTTGAACATGCCCCAGTCCATGAATCGGGAAACCTCATCCAACGGGACATCTCTGACAGGAATCTCGTTATCCATGATCGAATCGAGAGAGGCATATCCATCCATGTCGAGGTATGTGAATAGTCCGCTGTCCTGCTTGGCATCGATTCTCGTCTCTGCGCTTCTCTCATTGATTCGGATCTGCTCTTGTCTCTCATGTTCCTGGGCCTCGAATGTCATTGGGTCCATCATGTAGTGCTTGGCCATGACGGCGGTCGACGATGCGTCTGCACCGTGGAAGACATGTCTATATAAAGGTGCGAGCTTCAGCGCGGTATGCCTTGCGGAGGTGGTCGCTCCTCCTACGAAGAGAGGGATGCTCATGCCCCTTGACGCCATGTCCTTGCAGATTTCCTCCATCTGGTGCAGGGACGGCGTGATCAGACCGCTGACTCCGATGATTGACGCTTTTTCACGTATCGCGGTGTCCAAGATGGATTCCTTATCCACCATTACACCGAGGTCGATGACCCTGAATCCGTTGCAGGTGAGCACTGTGTCAGTTATGTTCTTGCCGATGTCGTGTACATCACCTTTCACCGTTGCCATCACCACTACCGGACGATTGTCCTCGGAACCGTCGTCATCCTTTCCTTCTGTCATGTATGGCTGGAGGATATCGACGGCTTCTTTCATTATCTTGGCGGACTTTACTACCTGCGGGAGGAACATCTTTCCCTCGCCGAAGTAGTTGCCGACAGTTTCCATTCCCTCCATGAGCGGACCTTGGATCACGCCCTGGGCGGACCCGAGCTCTTCCAGAGCCTTCATCACCTTGTCATGCAGACCTTCGCTGCTTCCCTTGACCAATAGGTCCGGAAGGCTTAGTTCTGCCCTGACGCTGTTCTGCTGTACGCCGCCAGTATTGACGGATATGGCCTCCGATGCAAGTGAGAGGAGCCTTTCGACTGCACCGTCGTCGCTGTCCAGTATCACGTCTTCGCATGCCTTCCTGAGCTTTGGCTCGATGGCGTCGTAAATCTGCAGCATGCCGGGATTCACGATTGCCATGTCCAATCCTGCGGCTATCGCATGGTAGAGGAAAACAGAGTGCATTGCTTCGCGTACGGGATTGTTCCCTCTGAATGCAAACGAGAGGTTGGAAATACCTCCTGAAGTAAGTGCGCCAGGGAGATTGCTCTTTATCCATCTCACTGCCTCGATGAAGTCCACACCATATCTTCTGTCGGTTCCTACGCCCGTGCCGACGGTGAGTACGTTGCAGTCAAATATGATGTCATTCGGAGCTATGCCTATGCCGGTGAGCAATCCGTATGCGCGCTCACATATGCTTATCTTTCTGTCGTAGTCCGTAGCCTGTCCTTCTTCGTCGAATGCCATCACGACCATTGCCGCCCCCAGCCTGTGGATTTCGGACGCCTTGCGGAGAAATTCCTGCTCTCCTTCCTTGAGACTGATTGAATTGACGATGCACTTTCCCTGAGCGTTCTTAAGGCCGGCCAGTATGGTCTCCCAATGCGATGAATCTATCATCAGCGCTGCTTTCGCAACAGCCGGTTCCGTGGCGATATACCTGACGAACTTCTCCATTTCGACCGTGCTGTCAAGCATTGCATCGTCCATGTTGATGTCGATTACTGAAGCTCCGTTTGCAATCTGCTGCTGGGCTATCTCTATACCCGCCGCATAGTCGCCGGCTGCAATCAGCTTGGCAAATTTTCGGCTTCCTGCGACGTTTGTCCTTTCTCCGACATTAGTGAAGTTTGTCTTCTCCTTGTCTATGGTGACTGCTTCCAGTCCGGAAACTGTCATGACCGGGGATGCGTCATCGCCGGCATTCCCATCAGGCGCGGGATGGGAGAGGGAAGTCCACCACGATTCGGTGTCGATGGCCTGTCTCCCTTCTTTCCTGACAGCTTCCGCGATCGCTGCTATATGCTCTGGCGTCGTGCCGCAGCATCCTCCGATGATATCCACATATCCGGCTCTGACCATTTCGGAAACAGCTTCGGCCATCTCAGCCGGTGACTGGTCATATTGCCCCAGCTCGTTCGGCAGTCCTGCATTAGGATAACAACTGACCATACGCCCAGGTGCGTCTTCCCTCACGAATCTGGATACATCAGCAATGAGCGGCATCAGTTCCTTTGCTCCCAGTGAACAGTTGAGACCGTATGAAACGAGGTTGCAATGCTTGATGGAATGGTAGAAAGCCTCCAGCGTCTGACCTGTGAGGACGCGTCCGCTCTTGTCTGCACATGAGACGGACACCGCGACAGGAAATCCGTCAGGAATATTGTAGATGGCAGCCTTGGCATTGAGCGCATCTATGCATGTCTCGATCAATATGAGGTCTACGCCTCCTTCGATGAGCCCACTTATCTGTGGCCCGTATGCGCGAGACATCTCGTCGAATGAAACCGGCCTCCAGGTAGGGTCATCGACATCAGTGCCTATGGAAAGTGACTTTGATGTAGGACCGAGGCTTCCGGCAACGAGTATCTTCCTTCCCGGCTGTTCCGACATGGCGTCGTCAGCAACCTTCCTGGCTATCCTCGCTCCCGCAAGAGCCATTTCCCTTGCCTTGTCCTGGCATCCGTATTCCATCTGAGATATGGCGTTGGAGCTGAAAGTGCAGGTTTCTATGATGTCGGCCCCGGCATCTATGTATGCACGGTGGACTGCAGCGATATCTTCTGGCCTGGTGAGGTTGAACATATCGTTGTTTCCGGAAAGCCCACGCTTTTGGAGCATGGTCCCCATGGCACCGTCTATTATGAGAATTCCTTTCATCTTGGGGAGTATGGAATCGTTTAGGCAGTTCAAAGTTATTGAATTTTGGAGATATAAAAAAGGCGACCTTTCGGGCCGCCTTCTAATATCCTGTTCCTGAATGATTATTCTGCAGGCTTGAGGTTGGTGTATACGTTCTGGACGTCATCGTCCTCCTCGATCTTCTCGATGAGCTTGTCAACTTCAACGCGCTCCTCTGCAGAAAGCTCTACGAGTTCGCCGGTTGCGATGCGGGTGAATTCACCTGACATAAGCTCGTAACCGTTGTCCTCGATGTATTTCTGGATCTGGTTGAAGGCTGTGAACTCTCCGTATACACAGATGTTCTTGTTCTCGTCATCATCTTCCTCCTCGAAAATCTCGTCTACACCATAGTCGATCATATCGAGTTCGAGCTCCTCAAGGTCGTATGGACCGTTGATCTTGAAACGGAACATGCTCTTACGCTCGAAGAGGTACTCAACGCTACCTGCAGTTCCGAGAGAACCACCGAACTTCGTGAAGTATGAACGAACGTTAGCAACTGTACGGTTGTTGTTGTCTGTCGCGGTCTCGACAAGGACTGCGATTCCATGAGGAGCGCGTCCCTCGAATACTACCTCCTTGTAATCTGCCTGGTCCTTCTCGCTTGCCCTCTTGATTGCACGCTCGACGTTTTCCTTAGGCATGTTCTCGCTGCGCGCTGTCTGGAGGAGTGCACGGAGACGTGGGTTACCGGTTACGTCCGGGCCGCCTGCCTTGACTGCGATAGTGATTTCCTTACCGATCTTGGTGAAGGTCTTGGCCATGTGGCCCCAACGCTTGAACTTTCTTTCCTTTCTGAATTCGAATGCTCTTCCCATGGTGTCTGATTATTTTGCCTCGATTCTGGTGATATACTTGTCAATGTCCATGGCCTCGTTTGACATAGGCCAATCCTCTCTGATTTCCTTGTAGAGCTTGAGGGCCTCATCAGCCTTGCCGAGTTCTTCGCATACGATACCTGCCTTGAGGAGGTATGCTGCGCTGAAGAGATTGTCGCTGGTCTTGGCTGCCTTCTTGTAGCACTCTACTGCCTTGGTGTAATCCTCAAGACCGCAGTATGCGTCACCCTGGCATGCGATTGCACGACCTGCGAGGATTGCGTCCTTGCCATTGTACTTCTTGAGGTAGTTGAGAGCGGACTCGTAGTTGCCGAGCTGGAGCTCGCAGATACCTGCATAAAGATTGACTGCCTTGCCGGCCTTGTTGCCGTACTCCTTCGCAATCTCCTCGAATCCCATTACGTTGCCGTCACCTTTGAGTGCGGTCTCGAAGTCCTGTGCTGCGAAGAGATTCTCAGCAGGGAAAAGCTGTCCGAGAGCCTCGGCCTTCTTAGGAGCATATACGTACTTTGAGTAGAGGAATGCAAGTGCAGCCACTACGATGACTGCTGCTGCACAAATACCGATGATCTTTACGTTCTTCGTGATGAAGAGCTCGGTCTTTGAAACTACCTCTGGAGTTTCCTGAACGTTGACGTTCTTGATTTCGTTTGCCATATCGTTATTTATTATTTCCAATAATATTCAGTAATGAGCCTGCAAATTTATGAATTTTTGTACAATCAAGCAAATGGAATGATGTATCTTTGCAATGCTATGCCGACATTGGAGAAAATATCTATCGCGAACTTCAGGAATATAGCATTCCAGGAGTTGGAATTCTCGCCCAATATCAACTGTATTTCGGGCAACAACGGTGAGGGGAAAACAAATCTTCTCGCTGCAATCTATTATCTGTCAATGACGAAGAGTAATTTTTCGTCTAGCGACAGATACAATTTCCGTCATGGACAGGATTCATTCACTCTTTGCGGCAGCTACAGGATGGAGAGCGGCCTGGTGAGCAAGATCTCGCTTCAGGTTGACGGTGAGGGAAAAAAACTTCGCAGGGACGACAAACCGTATCCCAAGATTTCCGAACATGTGGGACTACTTCCTATCGTGATGGTCTCTCCGTCAGATACTTCGCTCGTAAGCGAATCCGGCGAGGAAAGGAGGAAATTCGTGAATTCTGTACTTTCTCAGATGGATCAGCAATATCTTGTCGCAGCACAGCAGTATAACCGCCTTCTGCTCCAGAGAAACAAGATGCTGAAGGAGAGGAACTTCGCAGATGACCTCATGCAGGTAGTCGACATGAAGCTGGCCATGTATGCCCAGCCTCTATATGAAGCCAGAACCCGTTTCATCCAGCAGCTGGAACCTATAGTCTCAGACTATTACAAGGCTCTGTCGGGTGGATCCGAGCAGGTTGGCATCAGGTATGAATCAGACCTGTCGAAGGGCACGCTCGATCAGATTCTGGCATCCAGGCTTGAAAAGGACAGGATACTCAGATATACGACTGCAGGACTCCAGAGGGATGATTTCGTCTTCGAGATGGATGGAATGCCTATACGCAGATGCGGCTCCCAGGGTCAGCAGAAATCCTTTCTCGTCGCACTCAAGTTCGCCCAGTATGACATAATGAAGAAGTCCTATGGATTCGCTCCGATGCTCCTTCTCGATGATGTGTTCGACAAACTTGACATGGGAAGGATATCGAATCTCCTCGGGATGGTTTCCAGCAGTGATTTCGGCCAGATTTTCATTACAGACTGCAATAAGGTCAGACTTCGTGGCATAGTTGACAGCCTGACTTCGGACAGGACATATTTCGAGACCGCTGGCGGTATCTTCACAAAGGCTTAGCAATGGACAGTATCAAGAGGAGAGAGCCACAGCCTATGGACGTGGTCATCAAGGAGTTCATCCGGGAGATGAAGCTCACGACCGGGCTCAATACCCAGCGAATCTTTGCTGCCTGGGATGAGCTGTCAGGGGCAGGGAAGTGGACCGCAAGCCGCTTCTTCAAGGACGGAATATTATATGTCACCATGAATTCGTCGGTTGCCCGCAACCGACTGATGTTCCGTCTTCCGGAATTGACTCGCTCCATCAATGACAGACTCATGGAGGATCCTCTTTTCGTCAAGGACGACCCCAAGTCCCGTCTGGTCACGCGTATCGTTCTACGTTAGTTTATCCGTGCAGTTTGTTATATTTGCATAAGAATACATTTGATAGGATATGAGTACACTCAGGTTCGACGTGGTGCAGACCGCGTTCAAGAAGAAAGCCGTTGACGTCGAGGCTCCGGCTAAGTTGACCTCCGAATATTTTGCAGAACTGGTTTTCACCAGGGATAAGATGCGCAAATATCTTGACAGCAAGAGCTATGCTGCACTGATCAATTGCGTTGACAACGGAGTTTCTCTCGACAGGGATACGGCTGACAATGTTGCTGCCGGAATGAAGGCATGGGCATTGGAGCATGGAGTGACCCATGTGACTCACTGGTTCCAGCCGCTTACGGACGGAACGGCAGAGAAGCATGATTCATTCATGGAATACGATGGGAAGGGAGGAATGATCGAATCATTCAACGGAAAGTCTCTTGCTCAGCAGGAGCCGGACGCATCCTCATTCCCTAACGGTGGCATCAGGGCGACCTTCGAGGCACGCGGATATACTGCATGGGACCCTACTTCTCCTGTGTTCATTGACGGTGATACTCTCTGTATCCCTACCGTATTCATATCTTATACGGGAGAGGCACTTGACTACAAGACTCCGCTCAAGAAGGCTATCAAGGCGGTGAATGACGCGGCTGTCCCAATCTGCCAGCTCTTCGACCCGAAGGTGAAGAAGGTCATACCTTATCTCGGATGGGAGCAGGAGTATTTTCTTGTGGACGAGGACCTCTATGCTGCCCGCCCGGATCTCATGCTCACGGGCAGAACTCTCATAGGCCATGAATCTTCGAAGAATCAGCAGCTTGACGACCACTATTTCGGCGCCATCCCTTCTCGTGTCGCTGCATTCATGCGCGATATTGAATTCGAGGGCTACAGGCTCGGAATTCCTCTCAAGACACGCCACAACGAGGTCGCTCCGAACCAGTTCGAGCTTGCTCCTATCTTTGGCGAGCTCAATCTTTCGAATGACCAGAACCAGCTGATGATGAACATCATGAACAAGGTGGCAAGGAAGCACGGTTTCGTCGTTCTTCTCCATGAGAAGCCTTTCGCCGGTATCAATGGTTCCGGAAAGCACAACAACTGGTCACTCGGAACCGATACAGGAGTATGTCTCCATGCTCCAGGCAAGGATCCGGTAAGCAACCTCCAGTTCGTCACCTTCTTCGTGAATACCCTTGCGGCTGTGCAGAAACATAATTCCGTCCTCAAGGCAACCATTGCTTCTGCTACCAACGCCCATCGCCTGGGTGCCAATGAGGCTCCTCCTGCAATCGTTTCTGCCTTCCTTGGCCAGACCATGACCAAGGTACTCAGGAATCTGCTTGAGATGCCTTCTGACACACCTATCGACATCGCCGGAAAGAAGAGCCGCTCTGTCGGTCTGGTCGATATTCCAGAGATCTTCGTGGACAATACGGACCGCAACCGTACATCACCGTTTGCGTTCACCGGAAACCGTTTCGAGTTCCGTGCTGTCGGTTCTCCTGCCAACTGCGCAGGTGCGATGACCACGCTGAATGCTGCCGTTGCAGAACAGCTTGTGGAGTTCAAGGCTGAGGTGGATAAGGAAATGGCTGCAGGCAAGACAATGACCGTCGCAGTGATGGATGTCCTCAAGCCTATCATAGCAAGCATAATTGACGTCGTATGCTTCGACGGAAACGGTTATTCTGACGAATGGGTCAAGGAAGCCGCCGGCAGAGGTCTGGACATTGAAAGATGCGTTCCTAAGATGTTCCTTGCCTTTACGACACCTTCTTCATTGGAGATGTTCACCAAGACAGGAGTCTATACTGCCAAGGAGCTTGAGGCCCGCAATGAGGTCAAGTGGGAGATGTATACCAAGAAGGTCCAGATCGAGGCTCGTGTACTCGGTCGTATGGCAATCAACCATATCATCCCGACAGCAATAGAGTATCAGAGCAGGCTTCTGAACAATATCAAGTCGATGAAGGATGTATTCCCTGATGAGTATCAGAAGCTCGCTGCCACAGACATTGAACTTGTCAGAAGCATCAGCGGTTTCGTTGACGATATCCGTACCAAGGTGGACGCGATGATCGAGGCCCGCAAGGTTGCGAACAAGATAGAGGATGAGTATCAGAAGGCAATGGCATACTATGACATCGCTGAGTCTCTCGAGGCAATCAGACGTCCTATCGACAAGCTTGAGGAAATCGTGGACAATGACCTTTGGCCACTTCCAAAGTATCGTGAGATCCTGTTCATAAACTAAGATAAAAGAAAAGCGGTGACTGACAATGTCACCGCTTATTCTTTATTGTGCAACGTTCTGCAGAATGCCAATTGGTCCTCGATCCGAGAGGAGTCTGATCTGAGTGATTCCCTTGCCGTAGAGGTAGTAACCCTCCTTAGGCGTTACCGGGAACTCGCAGGTCATCTTACCGTTAGTCCTCGTGACGAGCTTGAAAGATGCCACCGCAGGGTCGAGCAGGACGTCTATCGGTCCTGTGGTCGTCTCTATTGAGATGTCTGCGGGAGTGTTTATGCAACTGTACCTTACATCGCCGGAAGTGGTCTGTATGTTCACGTGATGGCAATCCATATCGATGAACGACGAAACCGATGTTCCTGTCAGCTCAAGATAATCGCACCTGAAATCGTCAGGGAGCAGGATCGTAAGCTTCTTTCCGCTTGCATACTCCTGGCGAGCCCCGTGCCTGCCGTATCTGATATGGAGAGTCTTGCCGTCGAACCAGTGATGAAGTGCAGCGTCTGATGATACAGGCCTGTCACATTCTTCGAAGAATTTGACGGTGCTTCTCTCATCGTAGACTATGTCAACCATACCGTCGAGCCAATCGATGTCGAAGTTTGCGATGTTGGTCGCAATTTCACCGCCACCCATTACCCACTGGGTTTCGTCACTGCCCATGAAGAAGCATGACTGAGCTGCGAACATGACCGCAGCGATAGCTAATGATTTAAGAAATCCTTTCATATCGATTTATTGTTCCTGATGTGCAGGACGGAGCAAGTCGAGCACGGTCTTTACAGGATTGAATGTGTCGAGAGGAACCTCTACGAAGAGGGTATTCCACTTGCTCATCGCACCGTTCCAAAGACCTGGAAGCTCCAGAGCCTTGAGCTCGCGTCCCTGATAACTCT
Organism: Candidatus Cryptobacteroides caccocaballi; assembly: GCA_018064725.1. Lineage (GTDB taxonomy): Bacteria > Bacteroidota > Bacteroidia > Bacteroidales > UBA932 > Cryptobacteroides > Cryptobacteroides caccocaballi. Next base: position 16,957 of record JAGHUQ010000011.1, on the reverse strand, counting down.
TGCTGCTGATGAAGCCCGCCTCGTCATCCACATATTCGAGAAGGTTGAACTTGTTTCCCTGATAGTCTCTGAGGCAGCATACGAGGTCAACCGGATTGAAATGGGTGGCGCTCTTGAGTGCAGCTACGGCCTCAGGGTCGTCCGGATTGATCTGGACGCTTTCAAGAACCTGGAGCGATGTGCTTCCGTCTTTCTCACAGATTACGAATGGACCGCCGCCTGGCTCACCCTGATTGCGTACCATTCCACAGACGCGGATAGGGCGGTTAAGCTTCTCACGTATGGCCTTCACTCTCTCCTCACAGGTGTCGCAAGAAGGAATGGTGATGCAAAGTGCGTCGTTGAGGAAAGTCTCGATCTCGTTGCAGAGCTCCTGGCACTCAGGAGTCGCGCAGAGGTTGGCGCCAACGTTGTTGAACGTATACGCAGGGATATCGATGCTTCCGGTGCGGATAGCCTGTCCGCTTGCTGCGTCGAGCTGCTGTATGTAGCCGAAGATGGTGTCACGGAGCTGGAGAGCGCAACCCATGAGGGCCTTTTTCCATTCTGCGGTGACCGGGAGCATCCTCTGGTTCGAAACGTTATCGATGTTCTTGATAGAAACGAGCTCCTGCTCAACTGCGTTGAGATTGTGGATGAGGGCACCATGACCGGCAGGGCGGAAGAGGAGGGTGCCGTCTTCCTTGCGGAATGGCTTGTTATCAGAGTCTACGGCTACAGTGTCGGTAGCCTTGTCCTGATATGTGAAGGTAACGTTGTACTTGATGCCATAGCGCTGCTCGTACTCGGCTTTGACCTCTGCAAGGGCAGCCTCGAAGAGAGGGCGGTGCTCCGGAGAGATTGTCACCACGAGGTTTGCGGTGCCGTCGGCGTTGCGCATGTAGTCCTGAGCCTCTACGAGATGCTCTGCAAATGCAGTGCGTACCTCGCCGTCTGCATATTTGTGGAACTTGAGGACTCCCTTAGGCTTGCTTCCATATCCGAGACCTTCGTCGAGGAGGGTCTTTGCGAGGATATCGTGTGCGTCGTCACTTGTGAAGACAGCTGGGTCATAGAATGCGAAGCTCTTGATGTTGGCGGCGAATTTGTCCGACTTCTCGTTGGCAGCCTCGAGACCTGCGAAAAGGTCCTTGAACATACGTGATGCAGCACCTGAAGCAGGGACGAACTTTGCGATACCGGCAATCTCCGCCTTGCCATAGTACTCGGCAGCTTCCCTGACAGCATCCTCTGAGAGCACTGTGATGCCCTTTTCCGGAGTTGCAGGAGCGGCAATCTTCATCCAAGGAAATCCTACCTTGAATCTTTCTACCTGAGCTTCAACTGTTGCAGGATTCGAACCTCTTGATTCGATCTGAGCGATGTCTTCTTTTGTGAACATGGTTATTTCGTTAAAAAGTTATCTATGTGGTATAAAATCAACTTCTCTTCTGTAGTCGTACTCGGAGCGCAGCTGTTCAAAGCGCTCCGGTGCAGATCGAAAATCTCGATCATCCCCAAATATAGGATAATTTTCTTGAAGAATGTTCGCTATCTGGGACTGATTCATTGCGCTGAAGTCTATGAGCGCGACTTCCTTTTCCTTGCTTTCGGTGACAGGACGGAAGTTCATGAGCGGCTCGATGCCGAAATGTCTGGCCACCGCCTGCACGGCCATAGCAGTGCCATTCTGCTTTCCCTGATATGAGTAACCGGCGATATGGGTGGTTGCGATATCTGCAAGGCCCATGAGTTCTCTGTCTATTTCCGGTTCACCATTCCACGTGTCGATGATGATGCCGCTGAACTTCGGAGCGGCCTCGATGAGAGCCTGGTCAACGACGACCTCTCCTCGGGATGCATTGATGAATATGGCTCCGTCCTTCATCTTCGAGAAGAACGAGCTGTCTGCCATGCACCTTGTGGTCGAATCGAGATAGGTGTGCATGGTGACTATGTCTGCCTGTGCGAGAAGGTCGTCAAGTTCGAGGAATCCGTCCGGACCTTCTGCTGCGGCGCGTGGCGGATCGCAGAGCAACAGCTTGAAGCCAAGCTCACGTGCCATGGCTTCCACCTTGCTTCCTACATGACCTACACCTATTATACCTATTGTCTTCCCGTCAAGCGACAGACCTTTTTTCTGCGCCAGCGCATACAGGGCGGTGAACACATATTGCATGACTCCACCTGCGTTGCAGCCCTGGGCATTCGCTACCTCTATGCCATTGTCGGCACACCAGGGAAGGTCTATATGGTCAGTGCCGATGGTTGCAGTCGCAATCATCGAGACTCTGGAGCCTGCCAGAAGTGGAGCTCCGCATTTTGTCCTTGTCCTTATTATGAGAGCGTCGGAGTCAGAAGCGTCATCCGCACATATATCCTTGCCGTCCTTGTAGACGACCTCCGCATAGGGCTCGAAAACGCCCTCGAGGAATGGGATATATCTATCTACGGTGAGCTTCATCTCTCTATCGGCGGAGTCCGCCCATTCCTCCTCTCATCATGTTCTTGAGGTTTCCGCCCATGACTGACTTCATGGCCTTGCGGGTGCCTTCGAACTGCTTGAGGAGCTTGTTTACATCCTGAAGGGATGTGCCTGAACCGTCAGCGATTCTCTTCCTTCGGCTGCCGTTGATTATTTCAGGGTGCTCGCGCTCTGCAGGCGTCATTGACATGATGATGGCCTCGATGCCCTTGAATGCCTTGTCGTTGTCTATGTCGACGTCCTTGATTGCCTTTCCTACACCTGGAATCATGCCTGCAAGATCCTTGATGTCACCCATCTTCTTGACCTGCTGAATCTGGTTGTAGAAGTCCATGAGGGTGAACTGGTCCTTCGCGAGTTTCTTCTTGAGTTCGCGGGCTTCCTTTTCGTCAAACTGCTCCTGGGCCTTTTCTACGAGAGAGACGACGTCTCCCATGCCGAGAATGCGGTCCGCTGCACGGGATGGATGGAAAACGTCGAGGGCTTCCATCTTTTCACCCATTGACACGAACTTGATAGGCTTGCCGGTGACTGCCTTGATTGAGAGAGCTGCACCACCACGGGTGTCGCCGTCCATCTTTGTGAGTACGACGCCGTCGAAGTCAAGCCTGTCATTGAATGCCTTGGCTGTCTCGACAGCGTCCTGTCCGGTCATGGCATCAACGACGAAGAGCGTCTCGGTAGGAGCTACCGCCTTGTGGAGAGCTGATATCTCGTCCATAAGCTCCTGGTCGACAGCGAGTCGGCCGGCTGTATCTATGATGACTACTGAGTAACCCTCTGACCTTGCCTTGCTTATTGCGTTCTTTGCAATCGAGATCGGATCCTTCACGCCATCTTCGCTGTATACCGGTACGTTCACGGATTCTCCGAGTACTTTCAACTGGTCGATTGCGGCAGGACGGAAAGTGTCACATGCAGCAAGGAGCACCTTCATCCCTCTCTTGCTCCTCACATGGTTCGCGAGCTTTGCGGAGAAGGTCGTCTTACCGGAACCGTTGAGGCCGGCGACGAGAACCACTGCAGGACTGCCCTTTACATTGATGTCTGATGCCTCGCTTCCCATGAGGGCGGCGAGCTCGTCGTGGACGATCTTCACGATCATCTGCTGAGGCTTGACTGATGTGAGGACATCCTTGCCGATGGCTTTCTGCTTCACGTCATCGCAGAACTGCTTTGCCACCTTGTAGCTTACATCGGCATCGAGCAGGGCCCTTCTGATATCCTTGAGGGCTTCTGCCACATTTATTTCACTGATCTTTCCTTCTCCCTTCAGGATCTTGAAGGAACGTTCCAATCTTTCGCTGAGGTTCTCGAACATAATTCTTCAGTATCGATTAAAGTATCGATGGTTTCATGGCAGCATCCCAGAGACGGTCAGAATAGACGGTCTGGGCTTCTGCGCGGAGGTTGTATCTATTGGACATTGACTGGCCGTATGCACCGACGCTGCGGATTGCGATGAGATCGCCGCGGACAGTCATCGGAAGTCTGCGTCCCTTGCCCCAGGTGTCGCTGGATTCTCCGACAGGACCTACTACGTCGTAGACCTGGTCATCCTCGAGGGTAGGACGCTCTCCCGCTGAAATGTTTTCAATCTTGTGGTATGCACCATAAAGTGCGGGACGTATCATGTCGTTCATGCCGGCGTCAAGTATCACGAAACTCTTTGCTGCGGTCTCCTTGGTGAAGAGCACGATGGAGTAGAGGGTGCCACACTGAGCCACCAGTGAACGGCCTGGCTCAAGGTGAACGCTCATGCCCGGGCGACGCTTGAGGTAAGTGTCGATTGCTGACATCCATGAGTCGAAGTCTGGAATAGGATTTCCATCAGGATTTTCATAATCTACTCCGAGACCTCCTCCGAGGTTTACGCTGCTGACCGTGAGGCCATGCTCCTCAAACCAGTCGACGACTTTGTTCGCCACCTTGCAGACGTCCTTGCACACTGTCTTTACGTCAGGAATCTGCGAACCGATGTGGAAATGGAGACCCTTGAAATGGACGTTAGGACACTTTTCGAGCATCGTGACGAACTCGTCGAACTCGGTGTCCGGGAGACCGAACTTGTTCGCCTCAAGTCCTGAGGTGATGTATCGGAAGGTGTGAGCATCGATGTTCGGGTTCACGCGGAGGCTGATGTTTGCCTCGAGGCCGAACTTTCCTGCGATTGCATTGAGTATGTAAAGCTCATGCACGCTCTCTACGTTGAACATGCCGATACCGGCCTTGAGTGCAGTGAGCATCTCGCTGTCGGTCTTGCCGACTCCGGAGAATACTATCTTCTCGGCAGGAATACCGCACTTCAGCGCGTTTGCCACTTCCGGACCGCTGATGCAGTCAGCGCCGAAGCCAGCCTGGGCAAAATATGTTATGATACGTTTGTTCTCATTCGCCTTGGTCGCATAGTGAATCTCGATGCCGTACTTGCGTGCAGCATCGAGGGCTGCCTGTGCAGTCCTTGCGAGAAGGTCCATATCGTACAGGTAGAACGGGGTTTGCATACCTGTCAGCTTGTTACTCATATCCAGTTCGTTTTTGATTTAATCAGTTTGCAAAAATAATCAAATTTTCCCTATTTTTGCAGCAGCATTGTACATTAATATTCTTAACCGCCGACTCTTAGATGATTGGAAGTCTCAACTCGCTGATAGAGATAACGTTCTTTGCAGGAATGGTATGCAGTATCTGTTTTGCGATGGTGCTTCTCCTGATCAATATCCCAAGGACTGAATATACCGCAAGGCTTCGTATCAGCAAGAACCTGATCGCACTGTGCTTCCTTGCGTGTGCTACCGTGTTCTGGTTCACGATTCACAACTCCGGACTACCTGGTTTCGAAAGGTTTGCGACCATGATGATGGTGGTTATCACCGCAGTCTCCGTTTCGGCGCTCACGTATTCACTGATAAATCTCCTTGACGAGAACTATTATTCCATGGATGGATTCAAGATGACCATCGGAGCCATCGCCATTCTGTCCATCGTGCTTGCGCAGCTGATGATAAAGGGCCCTTCGAAGGCTGCCAACATAGTCGTTATACTGTACATAATCGTCCATGCGGTGCAGTGCGTCGTCCACACGGTCTTGTTCCTCCGTACATTCAAGAAGAGTCGCGAGAAGCTGGCAAACTATTATGACGAGGATGAGAATCACAAGCTCAAATGGATTCATTTCTGCTTCTGGATCATGCTGCTGGCTGATTCGTTCGTGCTTGTATATCTTCTTCTTCCACCTCGTTCGACGGCCATCTATGCTATATGGTATTGCCTTTTCATGCTGTATTTCACCAGTAACTACATATCATTCCTGAGCTCACACAAGATCATGCTCGATGCGTTTGCCCACAGTGCTCTGTCAGGCGAGGACCTCAAGAAGATGCCGCTTCGTCAGAAGAAGATCCAGGAGAACAGGGACAAGGCTCTGACTCAGGAGGGTGATGCCCGTGACAAGGAATTCGCCAGCCTCGAGAAAAGCATTGCCAGATGGGTTGCCGAGAAGAGATATCGTGAGTATGACAAGAGCAGGGAGCAGATTGCAGAAGAACTCAATACCACGAAGGAACTTCTCCAGCTGTATTTCGCGCTCAGGGTCGGGGTCGATTTCAGGACGTGGAGGACCAATCTCAGGGTCGAGGATGCAAAGCAGCTCCTTCTTGAGGATAAGAACAGCTCCGTACAGGTCGTTGCTGAAATATCCGGTTTCAGCGACCGTTCCAATTTCCACCGTCAGTTTACGAAAATCGTCGGTTGCTCACCAAAGGAATGGAGAGAAACCGACGGCCATCCTGTGAATCAGGAGTAAATTTCCGTTATTTTCTTTTCATGTAAAGCAGGATGTTTTCCAACCTGTTTTTCTTCCCGGGGTAGATACCGTCCATCAGGTAAGGCTGAAACTCTCCGCCGTTGTCCGCACCGTCAATGTCTTCTGCAAGAATGTCGTAGTAACGGTTCTTGCTCATTTCCAGCGAGCTTTCATACTTTCCCGCTCTATCTGTATAGCTTGTGTCTCTCTCGACTGGGAACAGCTTCAGTATGTCGTGGACTCCATAGGAGGTCATGATGATCCTGACACCTTTTATGGTTGCAGGATTCATGCTTCCGTGATCGTCCACATGCACGGTGCCGGAGGCGGTGAATACACTGTCGTCAGGCGCGGTCTCGAGGTCCGACTTTGCAGCGCACGAAAAGACAGCGGCCATCGAAATGACCGCTGCCATGATATGTGAAATATGTCTTCTCATGTGCATACGAACCAAAGATGTGTTATCCGGTGATAACGTTGCATTGGAGATGCACTTTTTTTCTGGTCGGAACGGAAAAAACTTTTCTGGCTAGTCCAGTTGGTCCGGGGATAGGCCAAGAAGTTCCATCTTTCTTTTGATCGCAGGCCATTCTACTTCCAGGAATTCCTTCCTCTGCTCTGCGAGCACCTGCTCTCTTGCGCCGTCACAGATGAAGTAGCCTATGCCTCTCTTGTTGTAGATGATACCATCATCGGTCAGTTTTTCATAGCTTCTGGCCACGGTGTTGGGATTGACGCCTATTTCGGCACCGAACTCCCTCACGGATTGTATCCTGTCCTGATCCTTCAGCTCTCCGGCCAGGACCCTGTCGCATATGCTGTCGCATATCTGCAGGTATATTGATTTGTTTGAGTTGAATTCCATAGGCTTAGAATTTCAATGTCCTTACCCTGAAGTAGATTCCTGTCAGGAGCAGCAGGTTTGTCAATGTGTCGCTGATCGTGTCGATCAGGCCAGCGTGGTTGAAGAAACCTCCGAATACATTGTTGATGAAATCAATAGCCTCAGCGTCGTTCTGAATGTTAACGTTGAATATCGTCCCATGGAAGAAGATAGGGGTCATGATCATGCTGCATGCGAATCCGAAAACCATCAGAGAGAGTATTGTCTTTGCAACCTTGCTGCTCTTGAAGAAGATGCTGCCTAGGAGGAATACAAGACCGATCTGGATGATGTCATCGATATAGATGAGTGGATTCATGAGACTCTGGATGCCTGCAAGTTCCTCAGGAAGCTCTCCGATCTTGGCGAGCATGTTTTCCAGGCCTGAGAATGAGGCCACGATCAGGCTGGAACCGCAATTCCTGTCAATCAGGCACAGTATTCCGTCTATCGACAAGTATGCGATAAGTACTGCAAGCGGAACGATGATACAGGATACGATGACCATTGCAAGGACTTTCTCCAGTGTCGAGACAGGGATGCTGAGGAATACGGAACCTGCTTTCTTGTCTGTGATGCCTCCATAGATCTTTTTAGGCGCGAGAATGAGTACGGAGACCATTATCAGGATGAAAGATGCGAATCTTGGAGCAAGGCCTGCACTGGACCATCCATGGAGACTCGCAAGAGAACCGAAACCTACGAAGATGTATACGACCAATGATCCGAGAGCGCAGACAAGTCCGCTGTAACCGAACTGTGACACGGCATTCCTTATCTCAGTTCCGAGATAGTTGCCGAAACGCTTGAAATTGAAGATATCTGTGTTCATTGTAGTAGACTTTTATTTGCTGAAAATACCTTTGATGAGTTCCTTGTTGCCGTTGACTGCGTTGAAGAGAGCTTCGATGTTCACCTTGCTTTCCTCTCCTTCCGTGTTGAGCCTTACCTGTACGCTGCCTCCAGGGACGATCTCGCTGTAGAGGGTGTCGCTGAGTATGGTGGTGCCATAATCGAAGTAGAGTTTCTCTGAGATTTCCTCGAGTGTCGCATTCAGGAGAACGTCACGCTTGTCCAGGATGATGATAGGGTCGATGATGTTCTCGAGATCTCTGACCTGGTGGGTAGAAATAAGCAAGGTGGAATCATCCGCTGTATGTTTCATCACTGCTTTCCTGAACTGTGCCTTCGAAGGAATGTCAAGTCCGTTGGTCGGCTCATCCATGAACAGATACTTGCAGTTGCATGCGAGGGCGAAGCTGATATGTGTCTTCTTGAGTTGGCCGAAAGACATCTTGTCCATCCTCTTCTCAGGATCGTTCTCGAGCTCTGCCATGATATCGAGGAATTTCTGCTGGTCGAACGATGGCCAGAACTTACCCCATCTTGCAGCAAACTCGTTGGCCTTCACAGGATATGCTGCTACCTCATCAGAGAGAAAGTAGATGTTGCCCAGAAGTGACGGTTTCCTGTCGTATGGTGTCTGTCCGTCTATTTCGATTGAACCTTCCTGCGTGCTCTTGAGACCGCAGAGAAGAGTCAGGAGGGTAGTCTTTCCTACACCGTTCTCTCCGAGGAGACCGTATATCTTGCCTTCCTCGAGATTCATCGTGATGTTTTCAAGTACGGGAAGTTTCCCGTAGCTGAACTTGAGGTTTTCGATCTTTATCATAATCCTTTGATTTAATTGTTCATCATCATCATTACGCTGAGTGCCGATGCAACTCCTATTATCAATGTTGCTACCATTTTTGTAGTGTATTAGTGAAGTAGTACACTGCAAAGGTAGACACAATTCCGATAACTCCAAATATTTTTGCCGTTTTTTTCATATTTTTGTTCAACCATTCATTCAGACCATATGAAAAAGGCATTTATCATTTCATTAGTTTCGCTTATGACAGTTGCATGTGGACCAAAGATTCCTGAGAAGATCATCGCATTGAGCTTCGACGACGGACCTAACACCGTTACGACCCCAAAGGTGCTCGACGTACTTGCCGAGCACGACGTCACGGCATCATTCTTCGTGATAGGAAACAGGATAACCGAAGAATCTGCCCAGATGATGAAGAGGGCGGTGGCCCAGGGCTGTGACGTCGAGAACCACTCGTGGACGCACAGTCGCATGCCTATGCTTTCGCCGGAACAGATAGCATGGGAAATAGACACTACTTCTTCCGTCATTGAAAGATATATAGGCGTGAGACCGACTTTCTTCAGACCTCCATACATCGCGGTTGACCAGAAGATGCACGATGCCATAGACCTGACTTTCATCTGCGGTGAGGGTTGCGAGGACTGGGTCCCTGAAATAAGCGCGGAGGAGCGCGCACGCAGGGTGATAGAGTCCGCGCAGGATGGGAATGTAATCCTTCTTCACGACATGGAAGGCAACCAGAACACCGTCGACGCGCTTGAGATCATCATTCCGGCGCTCAAGGAGCAGGGCTTCACCTTCGTGACGGTGCCGGAGCTCTTCGAGTACAAGGGGGTCGCTCCGCAAGCCCACAGCGGTATAGTCTATACTAACGTTTTCCAGCAGGAATAGGCTTTTTTGACTATCTTTGCAGCGTGGGAACGAAGCAGACGATATGGGATCCGCTCCGCAGGAAGGAGGTGGCGCTGACGCCCGAGGAAAGGGTCCGTCAGTGGTTCATATCCGTGCTTCTCAATGACATGAAGGTGCCTGCCCACATGATGATGAGCGAGGTGGGGATGAAGCTTGGCGACAAGCAGTGGCGCGCTGACATACTCGTATATGACAGACGGCAGAAGCCCCTTGCGGTTGTCGAATGCAAGCGTCCCGATGTCTCGCTGGACAATAAGGTGCTTGACCAGACGGTCAGGTACAACATGGTGCTCGACGTGAGCTATGTCATCATCACCAACGGAAAGTCCACATATATGATGAGACTGTCTGAAGGTGGCGTGCAGATGCTCGACAAGGTACCGCAATACGAAGAAATGCTGGCATTATGACCATTACTCAAGGATTCCTGGACGACAGGATTTTTACCATAGTTTCCGAAGTCGCAGCCGAAAAGGGCGTGCGGGCCTTCGTCATTGGCGGTTATGTCCGCGACTGTTTTCTCGGGAGACCGTCAAAAGACATAGACATAGTCGTTGAGGGAAGTGGCATCGACCTTGCTCTTGCCGTTGGGGAGAGGGTCCACAGCAATGTCTCCGTATTCAGGAATTTCGGTACGGCGATGCTCAAGTTCAGGGGGACGGAGATCGAGTTCGTCGGAGCGCGCAAGGAATCCTACAGGAGAGATTCCCGTAAGCCTATAGTCGAGGATGGTACGCTCGAAGAGGATCAGCTACGCAGGGATTTCACCATCAATGCCATGGCTTTCAGCCTTCAGAAGGAGGATTTTGGTGCACTCGTCGACCCGTTCGGCGGAATAAGGGATCTTGCGGCAGGAATAATCCGTACTCCTCTGGATCCGGATACTACATATAGTGATGATCCTCTCAGGATGGTACGTGCCATCAGGTTCGCGACCAAGCTGTCTACCCCGGAGCATGCTTTCACCATTGTCCCGGAATCGCTCGAGTCCATCAGGAGAAACTGCGACAGGATGGAGATACTTTCCAAGGAAAGGATAGCGGAAGAACTCAACAAGATATTGCTGACACCCAAACCTTCCATAGGACTCAGGCTGTTGGAGCAGACCGGTCTTCTCCGATATATACTCCCGCAGTTGGAGAGTCTCAAGGGAGTGGAAACCGTGGATGGAAGGGGACACAAGGAGAATTTCTCCCATACCCTTCAGGTCGTGGACAATGTCGCTGAGGCTGAGGTGCTCGCCATAGCGCAGGGTAAGTTGACTGACCATATCATAGGCGAGAATGAGGATATCACCAAGCCTCGCACGGAACCGAATGTCTGGCTCAGGTGGGCCGCGCTTCTCCACGATATCGGCAAGCCTCAGTCCAAGAGGTATGACCCTCAGACAGGATGGACTTTCCATGGGCACGAGGTGGTGGGCGCGAGGATGGTTCCGAAGGTCTTCCAGTACCTCAAGATGCCACTGAACGAGAAGATGAAATATGTGCAGAAGCTGGTCAACCTGCATCTTCGCCCGATTGCACTGGTTACCGAGGAGGTGACCGATTCGGCGGTACGCAGGCTGCTTTTTGACGCAGGGGAGGATATCGATGACCTCATGCTTCTGTGCAATGCAGACATTACGTCAAAGAACCCGAAGAAGGTAGTCCAGCTACATGCGAACTTTGAATTGGTGCAGTCCAAGCTTGCTGAAGTCGAAGCCAAGGATGCGATCAGGAACTGGAAGAACCCTATTACGGGAGACTATCTCATGGAACTCTTCGGCATGGGTCCGGGCGAGTGGATCAAACCGCTCAAGGAGGCGGTGAAGGATGCCGTGCTGGACGGTGTGATTCCTAATGATTTCGAGGCTGCGGATGCGTTCATGCGCAAGCTGGCGGCTGAGCAAGGCCTCACGCCCAAGCGATGAAGATTATCGAGGAATACATAGATTACCTTGCCGGAGTGAAACGCTATTCGCCCCGGACTCAGGATGTGTACAGGAGAGGCATCGAGAACTTTGTCAAGTCCTCGGGTGCCGAGGATGACGACTCTCTGATAGCTTCTCTCAAGCCGGTCATGATTCGTAATTGGGAGGTCGACATGCTCGACCCGGACAAGGGAGATGCACTCGGCCCCAGAACCGTCAACCTCAATCTTTCTGTACTGAGCAGTTTCTGTAAGTACTTGATGGCCAAGGATCTGATCCTGAATAATCCGGTTTCTCAGGTTAAACGCCCGAAGGTTTCCAAAAGACTGCCGGTGTTCTACCGAAAGGATGCCATGGGCAGTTATCTGGAATCAACGAAGATGTATGCTGACGGTAGTGTGCTGGAACTGTATCCTGACGCGCTGCCGCTTTGTCAAAGGAAGAACAGGCAAGTCGCCGATGTCTACGGACATGTCCTCAGGCGGATGATAGTGTCCATGCTGTACAGTACAGGCATCAGACGTGCTGAACTGATATCGCTCAATATCTCTGATGTGGATTTCTCCAGGGGAGTCATTCGTGTGACCGGTAAAGGTGACAAAATGCGAGAAATACCTTTGGTAAGTACCATAATTGAGGAAATTTCATTATATTTGAAAACAGTTGAGCTGATGGTGAAGTCGGGAAGACGGCCTGAGGAACCTCTGCTCATCACTCCTTCCGGCAGGAGGCTCTATCCGGAGCTGGTCGACAAGGCAGTGAAGACGGAACTCGGGACTGTCGAGGACATCAAGGGACGAAAGTCTCCGCATGCTCTCAGACACACGCTCGCAACCGAACTTCTCGAAGAAGGTTCTGACCTCAATTCGATAAAGGAACTTCTCGGGCATGCATCCCTCGCGGCTACGCAGGTCTACACCCACAACTCCATCGCGCAGCTGAAGAAAGTTTATGAAACCGCCCACCCAAGGGCAAAAAACGGAGGTAACAATGGAGATTAGGATTCAATCAGTCAAGTTCGACGCAGACAAGAAGTTGCTCGAATTCGTGGAGAAGAAGCTTTCCAAGATCGAAAGGTTCTATGATGGAATCACGTCGGTAGATGTGACGATGTCCCTTATCAGCGACAATCAGAACAAATCCGTCAAGGTGATAGTTGCCATTCCGGGCAATACCGTGGTCGTCGAGAGAAACGGCAAGAGTTTCGAGGACGCTGTCAATGAGTCAGCTGACATCCTCAAGGAGAAGCTGACAAGAATCAAGGAAAAGAAAGCAGAGTAGGAGATGGCAAAGGGCTTTGCAGATACCGATAGGCTGTGCCGTTCCCTTGTCGCAGATGCGCGCAATGGAGTGTTTCGCAGCGTCTATCTACTCATGGGCGATGAGCCTTATTACGTTGACATGGTCTGCAATGCCGTCATCGCTAACTGTATCGACGAAAGCGAAAAGGATTTCAATGAAACTATCTGTTACGGCGCCGACGTCAATGCCGACGCCGTAATTACTGCTGCCCGCAGGTATCCCATGTTTGCCGAAAGGCAGCTGGTTGTCCTGAAAGAGGCTCAGATGATGAAAGATATTGAGGACCTGGCCCTTTATTGCCAGAATCCCCTGGAGTCAACCGTGCTCGTCATTTGCATGATGGGCGCAAAGGCCGACAAGAGGCGTGCCCTCTACAAGAGTGCCCAGAAGGCCGGCGTGGTCGTAGAGTCCACTGCTCTGAGGGATTATGAGGTGTCTTCCTGGATATCCTCATACTATCAGGAGCACGGCCTCCGGATCGCACCGGATGCTGCTGCACTTCTTGCCGAGTCCGCCGGAACAGATCTGGGTAAGATCGCGGTCGAGACAGACAAGATGCTCAAGAATCTTCCGGAAGGAACCACCGAGATTTCTGTTTCGGACATAGAGAAGAACGTCGGAATCAGCAGACAGTTCAGCGTGTTCGAACTGACATCGCTGCTCTCGGTGAAGAATTCTGCAAAGGCGATGAAGGTCGCCGCATACATAGGTGCATCACCGAAATTCGCAATGCCAATGGCGGTGAGCGCACTTTTCGGGCATTTCTACAGGATATTGCGATACCATGCACTGCTGATGAGCAATCCTCGTGCAGACAACGGCACCAAGGCCTCGGTACTTGGTGTGAATCCGTATTTCCTGAGGGAATACGATGCCGCTGTGAGGAATTATCCGCTCACGAAATGCATGAGAGTGATATCTCTGCTCAAGGAATATGACTACAAGGGAAAAGGCGGCGACGTCGGTGAAGCGACCCCGGCGGAGCTTCTTGTGGAGCTGGTCGCAAGAATTCTCGGATAAGACTGTAGTTTTTCCGCTTTTTCTGCGTCAAACAGCCGTATAAAGAAACATTTAGGACAATGAATATCATAGAGTGCAGGAACATCTGCAAGAATTTCGGAGAGAAGGTCGCCCTTGACCATGTCTCCGTGGAGATTCCTGAGGGACAGATCTTCGGCTTGCTCGGACCTAACGGAGCAGGTAAGACAACCCTCATTCGAATCATCAACAGGATTACCATCCCCAGCGACGGCGAAGTCTTTTTCAACGGCCGTCCGATAACTCAGAGAGATGTAGAGAAGATTGGCTATCTCCCGGAGGAGAGAGGTCTTTACAGAAAGATGAAGGTCGGCGACCAGGCCATGTATCTGGCACAGCTCAAGGGAATGTCTGCCAAGGATGCTTCGAACGAACTCAAGAAGTGGTTCGTGAAATTCGGCATCGAGAGCTGGTGGAACAAGAAGGTCGAGGAGCTTTCCAAGGGTATGGCCCAGAAGATACAGTTCATCACCACCGTGGTCCACAAGCCGAAGCTTCTCATCCTCGATGAGCCGTTCTCCGGCTTTGATCCGGTGAATGCCCAGCTCATCCGTGAGGAGATACTCCGTCTCAAGGATGAGGGATCCACCATCATACTCTCCACCCACAACATGGAATCAGTCGAGGAACTGTGCGACAACATCGCCCTCTTCAACAAGTCCCATGTCGTGCTCTCCGGCAATGTCGACGATATCAGACGTGAATACGGCAACAACAATGTGGAGATCGAGTACACCGACGCAGACGGCCGTCATGTCGAGGTCGTAGAGGCCGGTGAGGGTGCAAACGCCATTCTCCGTCAGTATATAGAGAAAGGTGTCACCATCAATTCTTTCAAGGAGCTCATGCCACGCATGAACGACATTTTCATCAAACTTGTAAAGGGGGAGTAAGCCATGAATTTCCGCATTATCAGAGTAATCATAGGACGTGAGTACATGACTCGCGTCAAGAAGAAGTCCTTCCTTGTGACAACCTTCGTGGTCCCGGTGCTCTTCGCACTCCTGTGCAGCATACCTGCGCTTATCCTGACTCTCTCAAAGGGTAAGGACAAGACCATCGCATACGTTGATGAGTCCGGATACGTGAGCGGCAAGCTCGAGGACACCAAGCAGGTTGCGTTCGAAGACTTCACCGGCCATCTTTCTGCAGAAGAGCTCAAGGCCCAGATGGATAACCTTGACTTCGACGGAATCCTGCTCATCACCCCTAAGGCAGAAGGTAAGGAGGCAGACGTCAACGTTACCACATATTCTACCAAGCCGGTCAGCGTCGAGATCAAGGAGATGCTCACCCAGCAGATAGAGGAAGCCGTTGAAGACTACAGACTTCAGCAGTATGAGATAGACGGACTCAAGGAGATCATGCAGGATGTAAAGGCTGACGTGCAGATCGTTACCTATACCATAGATGAGGACGGAGAGGAGAAAGAGACCTCGTCAGAGGTGTTCATGATCATCTCCATGCTTCTCTCCATGATCATATATATGTTCGTCTCCATGTTTGCGGGTACCGTCATGCAGAGCGTGATAGAGGAGAAGTCAAGCCGTATCGTCGAGGTCCTCGTGAGCTCAGTGAAGGCTATCGAGCTCATGATCGGTAAGATCGTCGGTGTCGCGCTGGTCGCACTCACCCAGTTCTTCCTCTGGATAGTGCTTACGGTGGTTCTCGTAGGTGCATTCAGCAGCATCGTCGGATTCGACAAGCTCGTGGAGGGTTCTTCCTCTACGACTCAGATGATGGAGATGGCCGGCATGGATTCTTCTATGATGGATCCTTCGACCATGACCATGACCATGGATGAACACTCTGAGCTCGGTGCCGTGCTCGAGACTCTTCAGAACATCAACTATGTGCAGCTTATCGTAGCTTTCGTTCTCTTCTTCGTACTTGGCTACCTGCTTTATGCGTCTCTCTTTGCTGCCGTGGGTTCGGCGGTGGATAACGAGGCTGATACGAACCAGCTCGTACTTCCTCTCACCATCCCTCTGATGATAGGTTTCTTCGTGGGTCTCTATGCCTTCAATTCGCCTGACAGCCAGCTGGTATGGTGGTGCTCGATGATACCGTTCACTTCTCCGATAGTGATGCTCTCGCGTATTCCTTTCGGCGTGGCGACCTGGGAGCTCATCCTTTCTCTCGGCTTGCTCTTCCTCACCTTCCTCGGCGGAGCATGGGTCTCGGCGAAGATCTACAAGGTCGGTATACTTATGTATGGAAAGAAGTCCTCTTTCAAGGACCTCTGGAAATGGATCAGAATGAAATAAGACAATATGAAGAAAGTATTGACAATAGCTGCGGCACTTGCATTTACGCTTGCTGCCAGCGCACAGACCTTCACATGGTCGCGCGTGTCGATGGACGGTAGCCGTACCGGCTGCACCTATCCTGGCGCAGACAATGTTGAGGATGCTCTTGGAGTGCTCAAGGGTAAGAAATATGTTGCACCGAACGGTAAGACCTATAAGGGAGGAGCCACAGCTGCCACCGCGCAGGCGCTTCTCGCGGTCCAGCCTCAGATGGCCGACCTCAAGCAGGTAGTTGCCTATTGTCCTGACGGTATGATCACCCGTGGAGGTAATTCTCCTCTGGCCAATTTTGCTACGGATGTGATGCTGAAGTCATCGGAGAAACTGTTCGGCAGAAAGGCTGACATCGCGGTGCTCAACTCCGGTGGAATCCGTGCCGATGTCCCTGCTGGCAATGTCCTGAAGGATGATATGGTGGCCGTGTTCCCGTTCCATAACAAACTCGTCCTGGTCGAGTATCCAGGTCAGGTCCTCATCGATTTCCTTGCCCGTCAGGCGCGCCGTCCTCAGCCTTACGCAGGCGCTCAGGTGGTCGTAAGGGATGGTGAGCTCGAGTCCATGAGCGTCGGTGGTAAGGAAATCGACCCGAATGGCACCTACTATATGGTTACCATCGACTTCCTTCTCGGTTCAGGTGACAACATGCGCCTTGCTGCCGGCTCGACCGACGTG
>JAGHUQ010000124.1 GCA_018064725.1 Candidatus Cryptobacteroides caccocaballi | reverse complement strand
TTGTCAGTATCATACACAGGCGCGCAGGCAGAAAGTGCAAGAGCGGCAAGTGCGATTGTATAGAATTTGTTTGTCATTGTATCCTATTTTATATGGTTATTACATATTGGCTGGGATAGGATCATCGATCGCGAGATCAGCTACGAACTTACCGTTAACAGACTCGTAACCTGGGTTCTGGCCGAGGTTCTTGTTATCCTGCTGGTCTGACTTAGCAATAGGGAAGATTGCCTTGGTACCGTCCTCATCCGCAGTATGGTTGAACCAGTTCTTGGTGCTGAAAGTTCCGAAACGGATCATCTGGGTACGACGCATTGCCTCGAGAGCAAACTCATAACCCCACTCGTCATACATACCTGCGAGATAGATTGGATCGTTATCCTTTCCTGAAGGCTCAGCAACCTGAGACGCCTCAAGCTGTGCGGCCCTGTTGTCATCATCCCAGTTGTGGAACACTCCATACTTCTGGATATCATCAGCGTTGATATCACCGAAAGTACAGTATCCGTACTGAACGCGTGACTTGGTAGCCCTGAGTTCAGCCTCGGTAATAGGAGTGTCAACTGACCTGCTACGAACATCATTTACATATTCAGCTGCAGATTTGTGACCGGTCTGACCACGGAGAATACACTCAGCAGCGGTGTAGTAAGCCTCAGCAAGACGGAAGTAAGATACGTCATTGCCCCAATGGTTCATCTTTGGAACGCCTGGGTTAACCTGATACTTGACCTGACGGCAACCGAAATCGATATGGGTGAAAGACTTCTTGCTACCATCCTTGCTGTCACCTGAGATAGAAGGGAGGTAGTTGAGGCAGTACCATGCGATGTTCTGGTTCTTCACGTCGTCCTCAGTGTATGAACTCTTGGTGTTGTTAGGGTCGTTCTTCATCTGAGGGCCATGGAGCCAAGTCTTCTTGAGACGGGTGTCGTTCTCAGCGTAAGACTTGATGAACTGAGGGTTACCACAGTTACCACCCCAGGTAGAGTTGGCATAACCGAAGTGGTCACGTCCCTGTGAAGGTGGATAGAACTTCATACCCATTGAGAAGATCTGCTCACCAGTACCATAGGTCTCATCGTAAGGAATACCGAAGATGATCTCGGTGTTGGTCTGGTCAACATCCCACTTGAAGTTGTCAGAGTAGTCCGCAGAAAGTGAATAAGGGCTGTTCTCGATGATATCCTCAGCAAGAGCAAGTGCCTTGTCGTATGCAGGAGTACCGGTGTAGACCTCAGCGTTGAGATATACTCTCATGAGGGCCATCTTGACACCCCACATGTTGAGACGAGAGTAGTCACTCTTTGCACTAGAGAGGACGCCGTTTGCGATGACTTCCTCGAGCTGCTTGGTAACGAACTCGTAAACGCGACGACGGGTGCTCTGCTTAGGGCTGATGGTGTTACCCTCAGCGTCAGTCTCGACTGCGAATGAGGTAACGATAGGAACGTTTCCGTGTGAATCGAGAAGGAGTGCGTACCATACGGCGCGTACAGCCTTTACCTCGTCGATAGCAGCTGCGGTAAGGTCACCTGCAGGAAGTGAACCGTCCTTGAGCTGATCAAGCACCTTGTTGGCAGAGTTGATGCCAAGGAAAGCGCTATAATAAAGTGATGCAGGAGAACCTGGATCCTCTGCGCTCCACTTGTGCCAGTGCATTCTCTTGTATACACCACCGTCATCCCAACCGTTAGGGCGGGTAGGAGTGATGATGACGTCAGCAGCCTCTTCCATACAATCGAAGAAACCGTACCAATCCATGAAAGCACCGAAT
The DNA here is from genome assembly GCA_018064725.1 of Candidatus Cryptobacteroides caccocaballi. GTDB lineage: Bacteria > Bacteroidota > Bacteroidia > Bacteroidales > UBA932 > Cryptobacteroides > Cryptobacteroides caccocaballi. Next base: position 23,916 of record JAGHUQ010000124.1, on the reverse strand, counting down.
GGTGAGTATGCATTCGCAAGGAGTGCAACGACGTCCTGGTCTGTAGGAACGAAATCCTTCTGTACGACCTCAGAGAAAGCGTGCTCCTCGAGGTTGAAACATGCGGTGAACATTACAGACGCAGCACCAAATGCAAGTATAGATTTGATTATTCTTTTCATGTTGCGTTCAAATTAGAATGTGAGTGACAGACCGAAGGTGTATGTGCGAACGGTAGGATACTTGTCGCGCTCGTCGGTACCAGCGGTGTAACCGATTGCAGGAACCTCTGGATCAAGACCTGAGTAACCGGTGATGGTTGCAAGGTTGTTCACGGTAGCATATACGCGCATGCGCTTGATATACTTGTTCTCCTTGAACTTGTAGTTGTAACCGAGGGTCACGTTGTCGATCTTCCAGTAGTCACCATTCTCTACGTAGTAGCTGACAGCTCTCTGTACATCGGCGATAGGAGACTTTTCGCCGGTCTTCTCACCAGTCCTTGAATCGATACAATCGTGGAGATCGTAAGCGCACTTGAGCACGTTATACTGGAAGCTTGAGTTTGAAGTACCATAGAAGAGCTTCTGCATGTTGAGGATCTGGAAACCGAATGCACCACGCATGGTGATTGCGAGATCGAATCCCTTGTAGCGGAAGTTGTTGGTCCAACCGAGGTTGAAGCGAGGCACACCGTTACCGAGTACCTGGTAGTCAGCCTCAGATGCGTTCTCTGCGAGATCGTAATACTTGCTTACAGGAACACCATTCTCCTTGCGGAGTCTCTCGACTACCCACTTACCTGAGTTGTCGATACCTACAGACTTGAGGTTGTAGATGTTACCGATAGGCCAGCCCACCTTCACGATATGTGAGTACTTCTGTACAGGCTCTGAGATGTAGCCCTCATAGAAGTAGTCTGAATCAGACTTATAGGTATCAGATGAAAGTGATACGAGGGTGTTCTTGTTGTAAGAACCGGTGACAGCTGTATCCCAAGAGAAGTTCTTGGTAAGGACAGGAGTTGCGTTGATGAGGACCTCGACACCACGGTTCTGGATATGAGCACCGTTGGCCATGATTGAACCGTACTGGTATGGAGGTACAGGAACGCTGTACCAGTAGAGAGCATCCTTGGTATCCCTCTGATAGAAATCGATGCTACCGCTGAGTCTCTCGTCGAGTACTGAGAAATCGAGACCGAGGTTGTACTCGTACTTCTTCTCCCAGTGGAGATCAGGGTTTGCATTACGAACTGCGCTGAGGGTCTTGATCCAAGTTCCGTTGTAACGATATGAACCTGAGTAGTCAAGAGATGCGAGTGACTGGTAAGGGCTGGTAACATCGATACCGGTGATACCGTAACCTGCACGAAGCTTGAGGTTGTTGAGCCAGGTGATACCCTTCATGAAGCCCTCGTTGTTGATACGCCAACCTACTGAAACGCCTGGGAAGTTACCCCACTTCTGACCCTCACCGAACTTCGATGAACCATCACGACGGATAGAAGCCATGATGAGGTAGCGGTCGTCGTAGTTATAAGTTGCACGAGCGAAGAGACCGATGAGCTTGGTTTCCTGCTTGTAAGATGACATGGAAGCCTGACCCTTGTTGAGTGCGTCACCCATCTCGAGCTTGTTCCAGGTGTATGCATCTGAAGGGAAGTCATAAGTGCTTGCAGAGAAGTTCTCGCTGGTGTGGTCCTCGTAAGAGTAACCTGCGACAGCGGTAACATGGTGCTTGCCGAAGTCCTGAACGTAGCTAGCAGAGAGCTCGACCATGTTGCTTACATAGTCAGAAGCGTTGCGACCAGCCTGACCGTTACGTCCGTCCTTGGTGGTAGACTCATCCTTGCGGGTGTTGTAATAACCGCCGATTGAGCTCTGTCCCTTACGGACGTAGAGAGCCTTGAGGGTGAGCTGCTCGATAGGCTTGAGCTCAGCGATACCGTTGAAACGTACGTTCCTGCTGCGTGACTCACCGAGCTGCTCGTTCATGATGCTGAGCGGGTTCTGGTAGAAGTAGATGTCACGCTTGGTGTACATACCGTCCTCGTCGTATACAGGCTCGAGTGGTGAGTGGATACATGCCTGACGGTAAACGTATGAAGAGTTGAAGCGAGAATCCCTCTTGGTCTCGTCTGCCATAACCTCAGCAGAGAGCTTGAGCATGTCGTCAAAGAGGTACTGAGAAACGAGCGCACGAGCACGGATGGTTGAAGAACCGGTGTTCTTGATGGTACCCTGACGGTCGTTGTAAGAGATGTTGGCGGTATAAGTGTTATGCTTGGTACCACCCATGATTGAGAGGTTATGGTTGTGAGAGATTGCTGTGCGGCTGATCTCCTTGAGCCAATCAGTAGCCTGCTCTGCGTTGTTACCCTGTGCGTCGAGGAACTCGCCGCGGGCACCAACAAAGTTGTAGCCCTGAGCACGAAGATCGGTAAGGGCCTTTGCATCGAGGAAGTCAGGGGTCTTGAGCCATGAAGATGCAGAAACATAACCGTTGTACTCAACGGTAGCTGGCATCTCACGCTTAGCGTTCTTGGTAGTGATGATGATCACACCGTTGGTACCACGGGTACCGTAGATCGCAGTTGCAGAACCATCCTTGAGGACGTCGATGCTCTCGATATCCTCCGGAGCCACGGTCTTGAGTGATCCTGGGATACCGTCGACGAGGACGAGAGGATCTGAAGTACCGAGGAGTGATGAGGTACCACGGAGAGAGATTGCTGAAGAAGCGGTAGGATCACCTGAAGAGAGGTTGATGGAGAGACCAGCAACCTTACCCTGGATGAGCTGACCGGCATCGGCAACTGCACCTGCGTTGAATGCATCTGACTTGATGCTCTGTACTGATGAAGTCACATCAGCCTTCTTCTGAGTACCGTAACCGATGGCCACAGCCTCCTGAAGGAATGAGGTTGACTCTTCAAGGACGATGTCGATGACACCCCTTGAGCCGACGGTCTCCTCAACGGTCGTATAACCGATACATGAGAACTGGAGAACCGAGTTTGCGCCAGCGACTGAGATGGTGTAAGAACCATCAGCGTCAGCAACAACTCCGTTGGTCGTACCAAGTTCCATTACGGCTGCGCCGATGACAGGCTCACCGTTTGCGTCGGTGATCTTTCCCTTCACAGGAGTAGCAGCGAAAGCCTGAGCCATCGAAGCCACTGCGAAAAGGGAAACAAGCAAAAGTTTGATTGAACCTTTCATGTTTTTGTTAGTTTGGTGAAAATATGAGTTATTGTGTCGTTTTTCAAATTCAAGTTCGCAAATATACCACACACGTACAATATAGTAGAGCAAAAAAGTCCAAGTAAATGTCATAATAGTACAAATCTCGTGACGCCGGCATGCACGAAATTACCATGCCATGACAAGATGTCATTCGCATGGTATTTGCATGTACATGATACAATATGAACAAATACAGCGAATACATCAGATCGATATTGTCATTGTCCGAGCATCTGGACGTGACTGCAGCGGGTGCCAACATCAGGAAGAACATTGCATTCAAGGGTCCCAACGTATACATTCTTGCATGCGCGATAATCATCGCGTCAGTAGGTCTCAACGTGAACTCGATACCGGTGATCATCGGTGCGATGCTCATATCACCTCTCATGAGTCCGATCATCGGATTCGGACTTGGACTGGGCACCAACGACGACGAACTGATGAAATCATCCTTGAAGAACTTTGCCGTAATGGTGGTCATTTCCATACTGGCGTCGACGGTCTACTTCTTCATCACCCCGCTCAAGCTGAATGAGCCGACCGAGTTGCTCGCACGTACGAACCCGACGATCTATGACGTGCTGATCGCGCTGTTCGGAGGCTTTGCCGGCACGCTCGAGACCACGAGGAAGGAAAAAGGAACCGTGATGTCCGGAGTCGCGATCGCCACGGCTCTCATGCCTCCGCTCTGCACCGCGGGATATGGAATCTCCGTATTGAACATACATTACTTCACCGGAGCACTCTACCTCTTCACAATCAACAGCATATTCATCGCGCTCTCGGTATTCATCTCCGCGAAATACCTTGGTTTCGAACCGGTCAGGTACGAAGACCACGAGAAGAAGACACGACTCAAGAAAAGGGTCTGGGCAATCGTCGCCATACTTATCATTCCGAGCTGCTGGTCAGCATTCAACATCATCAAGGAAAACAACTTCACAATACATGCCGACAATCTGGTAAGCAAATACAAGACTGTAGGATCCAGCTATATCTACGACTACAAGGTCCACACCGATGTCCGTCCGTACAATATAGAGGTATTCATCGCAGGAGAAGGACTCGACGATGTGCAGAAAGAGATGATCTACCTTGACGGAGAGTCAATCGGACTCACACGCCAGCAGATATACTTCCGTCAGGACGCGGCAGGCAACGCCAAGATGTCAGAGGCCGAGATAGTTCGCGGAATCCAGGAATACTATGACGCCAGGATCCAGGAGCTCAACAAGACCATCAACGAGCTCCAGACAGAACTGGCAAGGTACAAGGCGGAAGAAGCTCCGACCACGGCGTCCGATTCGTCCGCTGTCAGCCAATCATCCGAGCCTCGCCCGCAGACGAAGGACTAGCCCACGAAATCTCTGAGAAGAGAGGTTGACGGAATTTCCTTGGACGATACCGGCACGTAATAGTGCAGGAACTTGAGCAGTCTGTGGGCCTCTCCGTACTCAGGGCAATTCTTCGGAACTGTCGCAAGGACAGCCTCCGCATGAGTACGCAACACTGCAAACTCGATGAGATATGCAGAGTTGTAAAGAACGTCAGCTGTTTCCACATAAGGATAAATCCACTTTGACTCAGCCCTCCTGACATTAGGCCAGTTGCTGATGGTCTGCCTTGCCGTGAACGCACCCTTGTTGTAGTCACGTATGATACGGCGAAGCAGCCTATTGTCGCTCGTAGGTATGCAGTTGTGGTCATCCAGCGAGATGCTGGTGATCGTATTGATGAAGATTCGGTACTGGCAGAGAGGGTCGACGCTTGGGATGAGGCCCGGATTGAGCGCATGGATACCCTCGATCATGAGCACGGAGTCCTTCTCGAGCTTCACGTTCTTCCCGTTATATTCACGAAGTCCTGTCACGAAGTTGTACTCAGGAAGAGACACAGTCTCGCCCGCGAGCAACTTCACGACATCCTTCTCCAGAAGGGCATGGTCAACAGTGTCGAATCCGTCGAAATCGAAGCTGCCGTCCGGGAGACGAGGCGTGTCGAGACGGTTCACGAAATAATCATCGGTAGAGAAGAACACGGGGCGCAATCCGCAAGCCTTGAGCTGGACGCTGAGCTTCTTGCAGACGGTTGACTTTCCGCTGCTGCTCGGGCCGGTTATGAGCACGACCTTGACCGGATTTTCCTCCGCACGGCATCTCGTGGTAATATCCTCGGCAATCTGGACAAGTTTCTTGTCCTGAAGCGCCTCCGACACCTGGATGAGGTCGCTGGCCTCCCCTCTCAGGCAGGCCTTGTTTACGTCGCCCACCGAGTTCAGGTCCATGATCTCGTTCCACCTCACGCTCTCCCTCAAGACTTCGAAGGTCTTCGGTTCCTCCTTGAACGGCGCAAGATTGTCCGGATCGTGCCTGTCAGGGACACGCAGCAGCATTCCACCTTTGTAAGGGATCAGGTCCCATACCTTCAGATAACCGGCATCGGGAACCAGGGCATCATAGAAATAATCCGGAGTGCCCTCCAGGGTATAATAGGTGATGTATATGTCATCACAGGTTTCCAGCAGGTCTACCCTGTCATCATAGCCAAGGTTCGTGAACAGCTTGATCGCGTCTTCGGTACGGACCTCATGGCGATAGAAAGGAGAAGCCGCGTCGACGATCTCCCTCATCCTGCCCACTATGGCTTTCACATCCTCAGGCGTAGTCGGGCCGCCGTCCTTTTTCTTCAGAGAGCAGTAGAATCCCTTTGAAATCGGTCTTCTGACTGAAACGGTGGCACCAGGTATCACATCTTTCACCGCCTTTCCGAGAAGCATCACGAGAGCCCTGCAGTAGGCACTTCGCCCAGCATAGGACTGATAGGTCAGGAACTCCACGTCCTTGCAGTTGTAGACCCTGTACTTTAGGCCCTCTGACACGTTGTTGACCTTAGCGGACACGATTGGGTATGGTCGTTCGAAATCGAATTCAGACAGCATCTCGAGAAGTGAGGTTCCTTCGACGAAGGACTTGCTGGTACCGGTGTTCTTGCAATAAACCTGAATCATACGCTCTCATTGTTGTTGATAGGGACAAATGTACCTTATTTTTACGAATATTATAGTAAATTTGCGTGATTACATCCCTATCAGAAATGCATACAGAAAATCACGTTGTAATTATGGCTGGAGGAATCGGAAGCCGATTCTGGCCCATGAGCACAGTCGATTGTCCCAAACAGTTCCTCGACATTCTCGGAACCGGGAGAACACTCATACAGATGACTCTTGACAGGCTTTTGCCTGTCTGCCCCGCAGAGAACGTATGGATCGTCACCTCAGCCAGATACGTGGAGATGGTACACGAGCAGCTCCCTGACGTGCCTATGTCCCACATCCTCCCTGAGCCTGCGGCCCGCAACACCGCACCGTGCATCGCATACGCATGCTGGAAGATACGCATGCACCATCCGCACGCGAACATCGTCGTGACCCCATCAGACGCCCTCGTGCTCAACACGACTGAATACGCAAGAGTCATCAACGCCGCTCTGGCGAAGACCGCGGACAGCGACGCGATCGTAACCGTCGGCATCAAGCCGTCAAGACCGGAGACAGGATACGGATACATCGAGGTAGGTGCATCATCGGAAGAGATCTGCCCGGTAGCCGCATTCAAGGAGAAGCCAGACCTGGAGACCGCGCAGAAGTACCTTGCTGCAGGAAATTATCTCTGGAATGCAGGTATCTTCGTATGGAACGTCGACACCATTACCGATGCTATCCGCACCCACTCGCCTCAGATTGCCGGCGTCATGGACGAGATTGCCAAGGATTTCTACACCGAGCGCGAGAATGCGACCATTGAGATGCTCTTCCCTACCTGCGAGAAGATCAGCATCGACTACGCCGTTATGGAAAAGGCAGGGAACATCAACACCATACCTGCAGAATTCGGATGGAGCGACCTCGGAACATGGGGCTCGCTGCATGCGAACATGAGCAAGGACGCCGACGGCAATGCTGTTTCTGGCGTAGCGGAGCTTCATGAGTGCAAGGGATGCGTCGTGCACACCTCCGGACTTGAGAAAGTCGTCCTGGAAGGTCTCGAAGACTACATCGTGGCCGAGAAAGGTGGACGTCTGCTTGTGTGCAGGCTCAGCAATGAACAGAAGATTAAAGAATTCCAGAAATAGATTTCCCCATCATGGAACGACTTGACTACAGCTCGCTGATGGCGAAGAGAATCAACAGCATTCTCCTCATCTGCAACAACTACGACAGCTACTCCCTCGAGGAGGACGGACATATCGAAGCACAGATTGCACAGGAATACCTCGACCTGAAGCTTAGCAGCAACCCGCCTTCGATCACACGCGTCGAATCGACAGCGGAAGCCATCTCCGCGTTGGAGTCCGGGGACAGGTTCGACCTGGTGATCACCATGTACAACGTCGGTGAGCTTGGAGTCTTCGACTTCTCCCACAAGTTCAAGCAGCTCTGCCCAGACACTCCCCTCGTGCTCCTTCTCTCGTTCTCGAAAGAGATATACAAGATGATTGAGGGAAGCGACCGCAACGACATCGACTACATCTTCTGCTGGAACAACAACACCGACCTCATCATCGCCATCATCAAGCTGATCGAGGACAGCATCAACGCGGACAAGGACATCAGCGAGTTCGGAGTGCAGTCAATCCTCCTGGTCGAGGATTCGATACGCTACTACTCGACCTACCTCCCTCTGCTCTACCGCCTCGTGCTCGAGCAGAACTACAATTCCATCAAGGACACGCTCAACGAGCGCCAGCAGACCATGCGTAAGCGCTCACGACCTAAGATCCTGATGGCCACCAACTATGATGAGGCAGTAGAACTTTACGAAAAGTACAAGTCCAACATACTCGGCGTAATATCCGACATCGGATTCGTCATACACAAGGGCGATTCTCCGGACACCGAGAAATCCGACGCCGGTCTCGAGCTCTGCCGCAGGATACGTACAGACAACCCGAACATGCCGTTCATGCTCCAGTCAAGTCAGGAGAGCATGAGAAAGGAAGCCGAAAAACTCGGAGTGGGCTTCGTGCTAAAGAACTCCAAGACGCTCACCCATGAGCTTGCAGAGTACATCGGAAGGGAATTCGGATTCGGAGACTTCGTGCTCGTGGACCCAGACACCAAGGAAGAGGTCGCAAGGGCCAAGAATCTCAACGAACTCGAGAAGATCATCGCATCCATCCCCGACGACACCCTCAACAGCTACCTCCGCAGGAACTACATGTCGAAGTGGCTCCTAGCCCGAGGTCTGTTCTCTCTCGGCAAGGTCATCAGGCCGAGGACCGTGCAGGAATTCCCCGACACGGCTGCGCACAAGAAGTTCCTCATCGACACGATTCATGACTACAGGATGAACCAGGCGCTCGGAGTGGTCGCCCAGTTCAATCCAGACACATACAATTCAGCAATCTGGTTCTCCCGCATAGGCAAAGGCTCCATGGGAGGCAAGGCGAGAGGTCTCGCATTCCTCAACCACATGCTTCAGAAATACAACCTGTACGATCAGTGGGAGGATGTCCATGTGCTTGTTCCCCGTACTCTCGTGATCACAACCGAATATTTCGACAGGTTCATCATCGAGAACGGACTCCAGTACGTGATCAACTCCGACATCTCAGACGACGAGGTGCTCTCCGAGTTCGTCGCGTCCACCCTGCCTAATGATCTCGTGGAAGCACTCAGGGCCTTCGTACATGCAGTGCATCGCCCACTCGCCGTACGTTCGTCATCGAAGCTCGAGGATTCATACTACCAGCCTTTCGCCGGCGTATACTCGACTTACATGATTCCGCATACCGAGAACGAAGACCAGGAGATCCGACTTCTCCAGAAGGCCATCAAGAGCGTGTATGCATCCGTTTTCTTCGCTTCATCGAAGGGATACATCACTTCCACCGGCAATGTGATCTCAGAGGAGAAAATGGCCATCGTGCTGCAGGAGATATGCGGTTCCGAGGATCAGGGCTACTATTTCCCTACCCTCTCCGGAGTCGCCAGGTCGCTCAACTTCTACCCAATCGGCTATGAGAAGCCCGAGGAAGGAATCGCAAAGGTCGCATTCGGTCTCGGAAAGGCCGTGGTTGACGGCGAGCAGGTGCTCAGATTCTCGCCTCGCTACCCGGATCACGTGCTCCAGACGTCGATGCCAGGATCGGCCATGAGTGAGACCCAGAGCGTCATGTATGCCTTGAATCTCCAGCCGGAGAAGTTCAAGACTTCCATCGACGACGCCATCAACCTTGAGAGGATCAAGATCGGCGACTGTGCCAAGTTCAGGAACACCAGATACGTTGCTTCCACATTCGACTACCAGAGCGGTCAGATGACTACAAGCCCATGGGCTGAAGGTCCGAAGATCATCACATTCGCGCAGATTCTCCAGTACGGTACGTTCCCGCTGGCAGATATTCTTCGCAAGCTTCTCGAGATCTCGCAGAACGAGATGAAGTGTTGCGTCGAGATCGAGTTCGCCGCACGTCTCGATGTACCTAACGGCAAGCCTAAGGTGTTCAACGTCCTCCAGATACGTCCTATTTCATCAGAAAGCGTAGGCGCCGTCATTGATTGGGACGAGATTGACACGAGCAATCCTATCATTTCTTCCGAGAGCGCTCTCGGTACAGGTTTCATAGAGGGTGTCACCGACGTGGTATATCTCAGGCCTGAGAATTTCGACACACTCAAGACCAACGATATGGCTCTCGAGCTGAATAAGCTCAACGCAAAGATGAGGGCGGAAGGAAGGAACTATGTTCTCATCGGCTATGGGCGTTGGGGCAGCAGCATCCCTTCACTCGGTGTTCCGGTAAAGTGGAGCGACATTTCCGAGGCAAAGGTGCTGGTGGAGAGCGGTCTCGAGAATTTCTACGTCGAGCCTAGCCAGGGTACGCATTTCTTCCAGAATCTCACCTCGTTCAACGTGGGTTACGTGAACATCAATCCGTTCGTAAAGGAGGGTTCGTTCGACGTCGAGAGGCTTGATGCCATGCCGGCCCTTGAGGAGACTCACTTCATGCGTCACGTCCGCTTCGAGAAGCCTCTGACCATCTGCATAGACGGTCTCAAGAACAAGGCTATCATCTCGGAATAATCCTCGAGTCACTTACACAGCAGCATAGGCTGCAATCTGCAGATCGGCTTCGCTCCGCTACGCCGACCCTAGTCCGGGCAAATGCAGATTGCAGCCTATGCTGCCGTTACGTTTATCCTGTCGGATTCACCGAGATATCTGGGAGGAAAACTCATCATACGGGAGCGACCCATAGACTTCAGTGACGTGGCACCCCCGCCTAGGGGGTGGCCTGCAAGTGCAGGCCGGGGGTCACACGAAGTCTTATGGGTCGTCCCGTGAAAAACTTGTTTTCAACTACAATAAAATGCAGATTGCAGCCTATGCTGCGTCGTAAAATGACTGTGACTATTTCACGTCGTAGACAGCAACGATGGCGTCGGGAGCCTCGAAACGCTGACGCTCCTTACCAACGAATGAAGGAACATCGAAAGCTGGCGAGATATTGCTGTCGGCAGACGCTGAAACAACGTACCACTGCTTTCCGCTGCGCCTTGCCATCACGACATTCTTGCCAGGATAGCCAGCTATGAAACGAGTCTCGTCCCAGACGGTAGGAACCTTGCGGATGAAGTCAAGGTACTGCTTAGGAGTATCCGTGAGATTGTTCGGTGCGAGGGCAAAGTTCTGGATAGGATTCTGGAACATCACCGCCGTCGCAAGCTCGAAGACCTGCGAAGTACGACGGAGCGAACCTGTCTTGCGGCCGTTAGGAGTCGTGAGCTGCGCATTGGCCTTGTTGTACACCTCATTCATGAAGCAGCCGCCGAATTCCATGCAGCCAACGGTATTTCTGACGAAAGGATGGAGACATGCATAGAGGGCTTCAGTATCGCAATCATGCTGGTTGAACACGAGGTTCTCCGAAGCTCTGACAGCCTCACTGCCGACGTAGTTAGGATACAACCTCTCCCATCCGCGAGGAATGGTGCAGCCATGGAAGATGACCATGAGACCATGGTCGTCAGCATCGCTGAGTATGGACTCATAGTGGCGCATTGTCTCCTGCTTGTCGCCCCCGAAGAAATCGACCTTGATTCCCTTCACGCCTATCTTCTCGAGCCAAGCCATCTCAGGTTTCCTGGTGATAGGATCGGACATGACGTTGATCGGGCCCTGCTCGATGTCATTCCACCATCCGCTGGATGAGTACCACAAGAAAAGCTCCACATTCTTCTTCCTTGCGTATTTCACGAGCTCCTCGATCTTCTCCTTGCCGATGTTGGTATCCCACCAGTTATCAACGAGAGCATACCTGAAGCCCATCGCTGAAGAAAGGTCTATGAACTTCTTCTGATCATCGAAGTTGATGCTGCCGTCCTGCCAGAGTATCCAGCTCCAGGTGCCCTTGCCGTACTTATAATCGTGCTTGGTCGCATAGCGAGGCTCCACGTAATCCCAAGCCACAGTCGTCTCGACGATAGGAGCAAGGTCTGAAGCAACGGTGATTGTGCGCCATGGGGTTGCACCAGGAAGCGCAAACGCCGGCTCCACGGTGCCGTTTCCGTTATTCTCCTCAGGCATAGGGAATTCCAACTTGTAGTTGCCATTTCCGTCCACATCGATGTCGCATTCGCCAAGTCGGGATGCGCAGTAGCGGCTGTCGACTCCGGTCTCGCTGACAAGCACCCAGCCATTCTCGCCGACATGGAAGAGGCATGGGAAGGTATATCCGTGTCCATACTGAGACGGCTCATCCATCGGGGCGTCAAATCCATAGTATTCCTCGTAGCTAGGTTTCGTCCTCTTCCAACCAATCATGGCGTCACTCTGAGGAGTGAGGAAAGTAGTGGTCCCCTGAGGGAAGGAGAAACCTGTCTTCTCGTCCATTATTCTCACGCTGCCGGTCTCGCCCTCCTTTGGAAGGACATATCTGAAGGCGATGTCGTTGTCCGAAACACGGAACTCGACGGTTACGGAAAGGCTGTCAGGCGTGAGGCAGTTGACAAGCATGCCGTTGTATTTCTTGGAAACCTGTGAGGTCTTAATCCTGTCGAGGCTGTAGCTTACGCTTCCGGGCACGGGCTCCATGGTCTGCACACGAAGCTTGCTGTAGTCTCCGGTATTGGCGACGAAACCCAGAGGAGAGAGCGACATCATGTGCTTACCGTCATAGTTGACACCATAACGGAGATCATCGCCCACCTGCATGAGCAGGACCTCAAGGGAGCCTTCAGGGCTATGGAGACATCCGACATAGTCAGGTTCCGCAATTTTCTGCTGACCGCCGCATGCGACGACCAACGCCGCAGCCGCGAGAATAGAGAATATCTTTTTCATAGTCAATTATTTATCAGCTTATATCGATGCTATGAGCCTGCTGAACAGAGTTGTCATCTTCTCTGCAGCGATATTGGCCTGAACGACCACGTCCGCACCATCATTGAGCACCGTGGAGACATTGTCCGTGTTTGCCTTGTTCGTGATGACCGAGACTCCGAAGACCTTCATTCCGCAATGGCGCGCGACGATCACCTCCGGGATAGTGGACATTCCGACGACGTCCGCGCCGACGGTCCTGAAATAGCGGATCTCCGCAGGGGTCTCGTACGAAGGTCCCGATGTACCGAGATACACGCCCTTATGTATGCTTATACCCATCTCTGCAGCAATCTTTTCTGCCTGAGCGATGAGTCCGAGGTCGTATGGAGTAGTCATATCCGGGAAGCGCGGACCGAACTCGTCGAAGTTCGGACCGATCAGAGGGTTCGGGAAGAGGCACACATGGTCCTTGATGATCATGATGTCGCCGATCTCGAATTCAGGATTGAGGCCGCCGGCGGCATTGCTGACGAAGATGTGTCCTATCCCGAGTCGTGACATCACGCGGACAGGAGTCGTGAGCTTCTCCATCGTGTACCCTTCATAGTAGTGGAAGCGCCCCTGCATGGCGAGCACGGTCTTTCCGCCGAGCTGTCCGCAGACGAAGTTGCCCTTGTGTCCGATTACCGTGGATACGGGAAAACCCGGGATTTCCGAATATGGAATAACCACCGGATCCTCAATCATATCTGCAAGCTTTCCAAGACCGCTTCCGAGCACCACCGCGACTTCCGGTTTCCTACCGTCGAGTCGAGTCTCTATGAACTCTGCGGCATTGTTTATCACATTCATTCTCTCATCCATTTCAATGCACATTTGGGTTAGCACGAAGATAGGAAAAATTTTGCACAATTCAAGAAAACTATTAACTTTGTCTTTCGTGGGTAAAACCTTTTTCTGAGATGCTTGGAAGCCTGAAAACAAACATAGAGAAGTTCATCGCAGCTTACGAGAACGTGAAGGGAGAGAACGTCGCCCTCCGCGAACAAGCGGACAAGGATAGGCAGGAGATAATTACCCTCAAAGCGCAGATCATCGAGTTGAATAAACAGATTGACAGCCTCAGGCTGACAGCAGCATTTTCCGGTACTCCTACCCAGGACACCGGAGCGAAGGAAAAAGTCGAACGACTTATCAGGGAAATCGATAAGTGCATAGCCCTGATGGAGGAATAAGAGTTATGGCTGATCAGAACATAACAATCACTATAGCAGGTCGCAAGTACTGCCTCAAGGCATCTTCTCCCGAGAAGGAGGAGATCATCCGCAAGGCAGCTGACGTAGTAAATAACAAGATCAGTTATTACCAGAAGGTGTTCGCGGGAAAGAGCGAAGCCGATCTTCTGTCTTTCGTAGCCCTCAACGAGTGCATCACCAACCTCACGATAAGCAAGGACAAGGAGGCGATGCTCAACGAGGTAAAGGCTCTTGGAGAGCAGCTTGAGAGCTATATGGGAAACATTGATTGACATAGCCGCCAGTTAGTTCGTGCTCAAATCAACACTACTGACGTAGCCGGGTATCTCGGATGGAGATGACGGACCTAGGTGACCCTTACGGGGATTCTGCAGATAACTGCAGGACGGAGGATATCAAAACCAGTTTTCCGGAGCCCAAATCTTATTTTTTAAGATTTTGTGACACCAAGCTGACGGCTTTTTTCAATATCTGTTTACTCTCGACCGGTCTCGCCGGTTGGGATTTTTTATTTTATATAAACGCAAATATGAACGTACTGTATTTGATAATCGCCGCGATCGTCGGCGCCATCATAGCCCTGGCGGTATACATCACCGTCAAGAAAGCCATCCTCAAGGGCAAGAGAGAAGAGATTCTCGAAAAGGCCGAGAAGGAAGGAGAGGCGATCAAGAAGGAGAAGATATTCCAGGCAAAGGAGAAATTCCTCCAGCTCAAGAGTGAGCACGAGCAGAAGGTGAGCGAAAAGAACAAGCAGCTCGCCGACATCGAGAACCGACTCAAGCAGAAGGAGAACTCGCTCAACCAGCAGAATTCCGAGCTCGGAAGAAAGAACAAGGAGGTTGAAGCCATACGCGAGAACCTCAGGAATCAGGTTGAGATCGCCAACCGCAAGGCTGAGGAATACGAGAACATGCGTGGCGAGGTCATCAAGCAGATCGAGCAGATCGCCGGTATGACCGCACAGGAGGCCAAGAACCAGCTCGTCGAGAGCATGAAGGCTGAGGCACAGACCCAGGCACAGGCATACATCAACGACATGGTCGACGAAGCCCGTCTCACCGCAAGCAAGGAGGCAAAGAGAATCGTCATCAACACCATCCAGCGCACTGCGACTGAGGCTGCGATCGAGAACGCCGTAACAGTATTCAACATCGAGAACGACGACATCAAGGGCCGCATCATCGGACGCGAGGGACGTAATATCCGCGCACTCGAGGCCGCTACCGGAGTCGAGATCGTAGTCGATGACACCCCTGACGCAATCCTCCTTTCCGGTTTCGACCCTGTCCGCAGGGAGGTTGCACGTCTTGCACTCCACCAGCTCGTAATCGACGGACGTATCCATCCTGCACGTATCGAGGAAGTCGTTGCAAAGGTGTCCAAGCAGCTTGAGGACGAGATCATGGAGACCGGTAAGAGAACATGTATCGACCTCGGCATCCATGGAATGCATATCGAGCTCGTCAAGCTCATCGGTAGAATGAAATACCGTTCTTCATACGGTCAGAACCTCCTTCAGCATAGCCGCGAGGTTGCGAACATCAGTGCCATCATGGCTTCTGAGCTCGGTCTCAACCCTAAGGTCGCGAAGAGAGCAGGTCTCCTCCACGATATCGGTAAAGTCTCAGATGAGGATCCAGAGCTTCCACATGCACTTCTCGGAGCTAAGCTCGCAGAGAAGTACAAAGAAAAGCCGGATATCTGCAACGCTATCGGCGCACACCACGAGGAGTGCGAGATGACAAGCATCATCTCCCCTATCGTAATGGTAGCCGATGCAATCTCAGGCGCACGTCCTGGTGCACGTCGTGAGGTCATCGAGTCTTACATCAAGAGGCTCAAGGACATGGAGAACATCGCACTCAGCCATTCAGGCGTAACCAAGACATACGCTATTCAGGCAGGACGCGAGCTCCGCGTCATCGTTGCCGCAGATCAGGTCAGCGACCAGGAGGCAGAGGTTCTCTCAACAGATATCGCGAAGAAGATCCAGGACGAAATGGTTTATCCTGGTCAGGTACGCATCACTGTCATCCGCGAGACTCGCGCAGTGGCTGTCGCAAAATAAGGATTATGCTATCGCCGCTTTATTGTCGGCTCAAGCACATACACAAGGAGGTCGACCATTTTGGTCGGCCTTTATGTGTTTCGGCCGCCTTCTTTTGTTCGGCCGCCATTTTTTCAGCCGTCATTTTTTTCAGCCGCCATTTTTTTCAGCCGCCTTTGTTTACCCCCGCCGCTGTTGCAGCTCACACGAACTGCAAAGGGTACAGGCAGCAAGGGTGGTGCGGCAAGGGTGGTGCGGCAAGATGATGACACCACATAAGTGACATTGGTTTAGAGGCGCAGAAACGCACAGGCAGCAAGGGCGGCGCGGCAAGATGCAGATCGGCTGCGCTCCGCTCCGCCGACCCTAATCCGGGCAAATGCATCTTGCCAGCATCCGCCCTTGCTGCCAGGACACACCCATCTACCATCTACCATCTAACATCTCGCAACCCGGATAATCCCCGCAAAAGCGTCTTGCCAGCGCAATGCCAGACGGTTCAATGATATCACGGTAACTTCACAAATCTATCGACAGATTAAATACTCCAAGGACGGATCGACAGCTTTGGGAACGATGTTTTTACAGCATCTTCGCGTTCATATTGGAGTAAAAATTTGCCAGTGTGCACGCAACGCCGCCACAGTAGCTTGAGTGCAGGGGTTCTGCACACTGACGTCCTCCAGAGAGGGTCAGTAGGCAGAGCCCCCACGCAGACGGCTCTGCAATTAGGGGTATTGCCCACTGAAAAAGTTTTACAAGGAGTCGCAGGGCATCTGATCAACCACGGACGAAAAATATAGGCAGCGACCGGAACACAGGCAGGAAGTACCCGAGGACTATCTGCCGGAGATGGCAGAGGCAAACTTCTGCCAAACGTAGTCAATGGCTGACTGGGATGGATGGACAAGGTCTTCGGCGAACCAGGAGTAGTCGCGAAGTTCGTCAAGGACTATCTCGTAGGACGGGAAGTATGCCCTTTTAGCAGTCGCTCTGGAGGACGGGAGTGGTGTAACTGCTGTAAGATTCGTCCGTCGATCGCTGACATGGTCGCAGCCGTCAGCCAGGAGCCGGTCGCGGACAAGGTCACAGCTGTCAGCCAAGAGCCGGTCGCGGACATGGTCGCAGCCGTCAGCCAGGAGCTGGTCGCAGGCAAGGAGTCGGTCACAGGCAAGGAGGAGGGTCGATTTGCTGAGCTGGTTGCCATGTGCGGTATCTGCCATGTGGCGAACGGGACTAACCGTGAATATGACGTCCTTGTCAGCAAGAATTCCTTCAAGAAGAGGCTTCCACATGCTGACTATGTCGTCGACGGAAAGCATGTAGCGGCGGAACTCCTTTGCATCGCGTTTGAGGCAGTTAGAGACAATGCGGCCGTCAGCAGGCTCTCCATGGTGTTCGAACACGAATGCCGTGCCGAAGGTGACCACGACCTTGCTGCACTCACGAAAGAAGTCAGAGGCTTGCTCCAAAGCCTGGTTTGCATTCTCGAGGAATTCCTCCTTTGTGGGACGGGCGAACTTTGTATAGTGGCTGAACGATCCCCAGAGCTGGGATCCAGCACCCATCTGGACACAGTCAGAAACAGTAAAAGGTTCCGCTGAGGCCAGTCTCTCGAGAGAGGACGCTATTGAGGCCGGGTTGAACAAAGTTCCGAAGGGATTTACGCTGACCATATAGCCATCCTCAGCCATCCTGGCCCCCACGTTGGCGGCAAAACAGCTGCCAAGCATCAGGACTTTGTCCGAATGGTTCACCTTTACGGGAAATTTTGAAATATCGACGGCAGTAGACCCCTTCATTCTGAAAACTTTAGCACTTATTCGAGGGCAAATATATGAATAAATTAGTATCTTTGGGGGATATGAAAAGGATCATCTCATCAGTTATGCTTGTACTGATCGCAGTGCTCTGCCATGCCCAATCCAATGGCATCAGTTTCGCGTACGACATTACTGCTGAGACCTACTTTGACAACATCGAGAACGACGGAGGCAAAGAAGTCTACGGTGAGTCGAGGACCCTTTTCTGCGCCAGACTCACACCGGAGGTCGGATTCAAGGCAATCACCGGATCAGGCAAGGAACGCCCAGCATATCACAAGGTCATGGTCGGGGTGAACATCACCAAGGACTTCGGTTCCAGAGAGAGCCTGGGACAGATGTTCAGGGAAATGACCATCTACTACGATCTCAGGAAACAGGTTTCGCAGAAATGCGAGCTTGAGCTCAACGCCGGAGTATTCCCGCGCACTGCAGGAAAAGGAAGGTATAGCGAAGCCTTCCTCAGCGATTCGCTGAAATTCTATGACGTCAACCACGAAGGCATTCTCTTTGGGTTCACCCGCCCGGATGCTTATTTCGAGCTCGGCGTCGACTGGCTCGGTCAGTATGGGACGAATCCAAGCACACGTGAGCAGTTCATCATTTTCTCAGCAGGTGACGGCAAGGTGCTCCCTTGGATGAATCTCGGCTACAGCGGATACATGATCCACTATGCCAATTGCATGGAAGTGCTGGGGCTGGTGGACAACATATTGCTCAGCGGATACCTGGACATGGACTTCGGAAAGATGGCAGGCATCCAGAGACTCTCCCTCACCGCCGAATACCTGCAGGCCGTCCAGCGCGACCGCAACTTTACCGGGAAGTTCACCTTCCCTATGGGCGGAGAGTTCACGGTGGAAGCAAGGCATTGGAATGTCTCGCTGCGTAACAAGACCTATGTGGGCTACAGCCTCATGCCATACTACAACAACATCGATGCGGCGGGTCAAGTACGGGAACAATCTCTACATGGGAGAACCGTACTACCGGGTCGCTCCCGGGCATGCAGCATCCATGGACGGATATGTACATGACGAAGACCATCCGGAAGGAGAATATATGGGAAAGGGACGCGCAGGAGTTTATGACAGGCTGGAGCTGGCCTGGGAGCCGAAGATCGCGGACGGGCTCTACCTCAAGATCGGCGCGCGTTTCCATTTCAACGGGGGCGCCGGAACGAAGTTCGGATTCAGCGGGTGCAACCAGCTCATAGCAGTAAGATTCAGACTAGAAGAACTTATAAACAAAAACAGATAATGAAGAAATATATCATCATCATTCTACTGGCGATCACAGCGCTGGCCAGCTGCAAGAAGAAGGTCGGCGATGGAGAGTACACCATCAATCTGTATTCGACCAACGACATACACGGCAGATATTTCGACTCCCTGTATGTCGGGAACAATACGAAGGAATCCCTGCTCGCAATCAGCGAGTACATGAAGGAAGTCCGAGAGGAGTTCGGGGAAGACAATGTAATACTCCTGGATGCGGGAGACTTTCTCCAGGGAGACAACGCCGCGTACTACTTCAACTACGTAGATACGCAGACCAAGCACATCTATGCACGCATGGCGGAGTACATCGGTTATGACGCCACCACCGTCGGCAACCACGACATAGAGACCGGCCATGCAGTGTACGACAGGATAAGAAAGACCATGAAGGTGCCGTTCCTCGCAGCAAACGCAATCAGGAATGACAACGGCAAGCCATATTTCCAGGACTACGTGATACTCCATAAAGGAGGGCTTAAGGTTGCAGTCATCGGATTTACGAATCCTGACATAAAAAGCTGGCTCGCACCCGAGATCTGGGACGGAATGACCTTCGAGAACCTCCTCACATGCGTCCAGGGAAAGGTTGACCAGGTGATAGCGAAGGAGAAGCCGCAGGTTGTCATCGTTTCGACTCATTCCGGCACCGGAAACGGTGATGGAAGTTCTCTCGAGAGCCAGGGCTTGGAACTTCTTTCAAGCCTCAAGAACGTGGACATCCTTCTCTGCTCACATGACCACCGCGCCACGACGAATAAGAACGGTGAGATGACTCTCATCAACGCAGGAAGCCATTGCCGTACCTTGGGCCACGGAACAGTCTCTGTCACCATTCAGGATGGGAAAGTGATTTCCAAGACCACTACCGGCGAAATCATCCCTATCGACAAGACCAAGGTCGACGAGCAGATGAGGGCGAAGTTCAGGGCAGACTACGAGGCCGTCAGGGCATTCACCGTCCAGGAAGTAGGAAAGCTCGAGAATCCGCTCGTCACACGCGAGTCCCTCATCGGAATGTGCGATTACATGAACCTCATCCACACGGTATCACTCAGCTGCGAGCCGGCACAGCTCTCCTTCGCGGCACCGCTCACCTACAACGGGAAAGTGAATGAAGGAACCCTCGTGTACAACGACCTCTTCACCATCTACCCATACGAGAACCAGCTCTTCGTGGTCAAGATGACCGGTCTCCAGATCAAGAACTTCCTCGAGTATTCATACGACCACTGGATCAACACCGTCACGAGCAGCGATGACCTTCTCCTCAAGCTGAGGGATCAGAGCGACCCACGCACAGGTCAGATCGGATGGTCATTCATCGGAAGGTCATACAATTTCGACTCCATGGCCGGAGCATTCTACACGGTTGATGTCACGAAGCCTTACGGAGAGAGGATTGAAATAAGCAAGCTGGCAGACGGAACGCCGTTCAGCCTCGAAGGAGAATACAACGTAGCCATGACCTCGTACAGGGCAAGCGGCGGCGGTGACACTATGGGTGAAGGCGCCGGCATAGACACCGACAACATCGACGCTATCGTCGTCAAGCGCTATCCGGAGATTCGCGAAGTGCTCTATGAGTACTTCAAGAACCACAAGGACGAGAGCGGAGCAATCATTCCTGTGACCTCAGCGGAACTCGCGGACCCTGGCGTAGTCGGAGAATGGCATTTTGTGCCTGAGGACATTGTTGGTCCGGCTATCGAAAGAGATTTTGAACGTCTTTTCCCAGCAAGCAGATAAAACCTAACGATATGGCAGACAATTATCTGGAAAGGCAGATGCAGGATTACGAAGCGCGCAGGGCTGCCATCGAGAAGAAGAAGAGCGAACATCGCAAGAAACTCATGGACGCCTATCGCAAAAGACTTGCAGAACAACAGAAAAATAAGTAATTTCGCAGGTCAAAAGAATTTTTAAACTTTTTTCAAAATACAACTATGGTATCTTACAAATCACTCGGCCTTGTCAACACCAAGGAAATGTTTGCAAAGGCTGTCGCAGGTGGATATGCAATCCCTGCATTCAACTTCAACAATATGGAGCAGCTCCAGGCTATCGTAATGGCTGCAGCTGAGACCAAGTCTCCAGTCATCCTCCAGGTATCAAAGGGCGCTCGCAAGTACGCTAACGCTACCCTTCTCCGTTACATGGCAGAGGGCGCAGTAGCATATGCCAAGGAGCTCGGTTGGGCTAAGCCTGAGATCGTACTCCACCTCGATCACGGTGATTCATTCGAGACTTGCAAGGACTGCGTTGACAGCGGTTTCTCTTCAGTCATGATCGATGCATCCCACCTCCCATACGAGGAGAACATCGCCCTCACCAAGAAGGTCGTTGACTATGCACACCAGTTCGATGTAACCGTAGAGGCTGAGCTCGGCGTCCTCGCTGGCGTTGAGGATGAGGTTTCTTCAGCTGTTTCACACTACACCAAGCCTGAGGAGGTTGTTGACTTCGCTACCCGCACTGGTTGCGACTCACTCGCTATCTCAATCGGTACTTCACACGGTGCTTACAAGTTCACTCCAGAGCAGTGTACCCGTGACCCTAAGACCGGCAAGCTCGTTCCACCTCCACTCGCATTCGACGTTCTCCACGAGATCGAGAAGCAGCTTCCTGGCTTCCCTATCGTTCTCCACGGTTCATCATCAGTTCCACAGGACGAGGTTGACACCATCAACGCTTACGGTGGAAAGCTTCCTGATGCAGTAGGTATTCCTGAGGAGCAGCTCCGCGAGGCTTCCAAGAGCGCTGTCTGCAAGATCAACATCGACTCTGACTCTCGTCTTGCAATGACTGCAGCTGTCCGCAAGCATCTTGCTGAGAACCCATCTCACTTCGACCCACGTCAGTACCTCACTCCTGCTCGTGACAACATGAAGAAGATGTACATCCACAAGATCTGCGAGGTTCTCGGTTCAAACGGCCACGCTGAGTAATTTACTCGAACATAAACCTCTGACCATCAGCGGTTTAACATACGGACGGCTCCCTCGGTCGAGGGAACCGTCCTTGTATTATCTGACTGACTATAAACAACTTACGGCATGAACCGAGACACATCTCCTGGCAGCAGAGGGCACGGTCCTGGAGACCATACCGGTCGCCAGAATAAGCCAGCTACATCAGAAGCTCGGAAGGGTCCGCCCCGGCAGCTATAGCCGCACGAATCTCAGAAGAAGACACGTTTACGAGGGGCATGTCAAGCAAGCTTATCCTGTAGTCAGGATTCTCCTCCAGCAGGGTATCGCGAGCGGCCTCGTTGTCATAGCCTTCACGAGGGAAGGCGGCAAGCCCATAGCACAAGAGAATATGACGGTACTCGCGCCAGCGCGAGAAGTTTGCAATCTGGTCGCCTCCCGTAACAAGTGTCAGAGTATCGTCCGGATGAAGCTCCTGAAGCACGTCCAGAGTCACATAGGTGTAATTCGGCTGAGGAAGATGAAGCTCAATGTCGCTCACCTCCACCTTTCCGTCAAGTTCAGGATGACGTGCTACAGCTTCGACTGCTGCATGAAAGCGACTTTCTCCCGTCGCACCGTCAATGTCCTTGAGAGGATTCTTCGGAGACACGACAAGAAGAACCTTGTCGAACTTCTCGACAAGATTTCTCAATATGGCCAGATGGCCTATATGCAGAGGATTGAAAGATCCGCTGTAAACCGCAATGTCCATTATCTGGCAAGGAACTCGTCTACTATTCTCTCGGCATTTGCAAAGGTTTCCGACAGGACGTCGTTGACAAGGTCCACATCAAACTTGCCAGCCGCGAACTCAAGCTCTGACGATGCCTTGGCCAGACGCTCTTCAATCGCCTCCATGGTGTCGGTCGCACGCCCGATGAGACGCTCGCGGAGTGTCTCGAGCGACGGTGGGCATATGAGGATGCTGAGAGCCTGATCGCCGAAATATTTCTTCAGGTTATAGCCACCCTTGACATCCACATCAAAAATGATGACATGTCCGTTGGCCCAGATGCGCTCGACCTCTGACTTGAGTGTTCCGTAAAACTTGTCCTGGTACACTTCCTCATACTCAACGAACTTGTCCTCGGCAATCAGTGCACGGAACTCCTCCGGCTTGAGGAAATAATACTCGACGCCATGCTGTTCCTGGCCACGAGGTGCCCTGGATGTGGCAGAAACCGAGAATTCAAACTCTGGATGGAGGCCGAGAAGATGGTTGACGACCGTACTCTTACCTGCTCCCGACGGAGCCGAAAATATGATGACTTTACCCATTGGATTATTTATTAGCTGTTGGTTTCAGAATATATGAGGAATTGAGACGTCGCCATATCCCTAAATGTACCCTGCGCAGGCTCCATGAACCGATGCGCAATGCTCCTGCGACCTTCCAGTACGCCGAATATGCTTTCCATGAAAAGCCGTCTGTCGAGCATCGCCTGCCCTTTCGGACAAATCCGGTGACCTGCGCAAGAATATCGGACTTCTCCACTCTCTCAGTTGCCTTGATGAAGTTGCCGTCCCCGTTGAGAATCACATAGTCCTCGGCCACCTTCACGATACGATGAGCAACCCATCTTCCAAACGAATCCCTGCCGAGCACGAATGCCCCGGGGCCAAGGTCCTCCATGATGACGGGAGACAGGACTATCGTGTCGCGACCGCTGGCGAGGAAGGGATTCATGCTGTTCCCCTTGACCCTTATTTCGACGCTGCACCCCTCCGAGATGAACTTTTTCACCTCAGCGAACATGACATCGTTGGATATGACTTTGGTCTCCACATCTACAAAAATAGAGAAAAAATAATAACTTTGTATGGTTATGGACATGAACAGGAAATATCGCGTGGCGGGCCACGACTTCGAGGTTAGCTTTCCCGAGAAGGTTGACCATGCGCACCTCCTGGATTCATACGAGCCATTCAGGGTGCAAGAATGCGCTCATCCGGCATTCACCTTGGAAGTCCGTATCGGT
>JAGHUQ010000003.1 GCA_018064725.1 Candidatus Cryptobacteroides caccocaballi | reverse complement strand
CGGCGCTCGCCGTAGCTGTGGTTCTCTGAACCTGAATTGCTTGTGCTGCGGCTAATTCTTGGCCTGCGCACCTTTCCGTTGTTGTTTTCCATTGTCTTTTTGCCTCACGGCAATCTTTAAAAAAGTGAATTTAATAGAGTACTCTTTTCTACTTGAGTTTGAAATTATATGTGATTGTGCCCTCCTGGAGTACCGGAGCGTCGGCTGCCATGTTGAAATGTGTGCTCATGGCGGCACTCCTCGCTGCGGCCCAAAGGGTCTTGTCTGTCACTGTTGTTCCCTCAGCTCCGGCTATGGCCTTTGTGACCTCGCCGTAGTTGTTTACCCAGATCTGGACGACGACTATGCCTTCGCGCTCGACTGCATATCCTGGGCTTGGAAGTCCTCCGAGGACTGTCCTTCCCTTGAGTCTTGCGTTAGGCTCGCCGACGGTCTTTCCTGTCTTCGCGTTTCCTGAAGCATGTCCCGCGCTGAGCCTGTCGCTTGTCTGGGTGCTGGTCTGAGGAGCCAGCGTATCCTTGTCTGTCTTG
The DNA here is from genome assembly GCA_018064725.1 of Candidatus Cryptobacteroides caccocaballi. GTDB lineage: Bacteria > Bacteroidota > Bacteroidia > Bacteroidales > UBA932 > Cryptobacteroides > Cryptobacteroides caccocaballi. Next base: position 1,720 of record JAGHUQ010000003.1, on the reverse strand, counting down.
TTGTCCGCTGCGTGGAAGAGAGCTCTCCTGTTGATCTCCTTCTCACGTGGCGGCTCCGGAACTTCCACATCTCCGTCCGGGCCCACGGTCGCTTCCGGAGCCTGGTTCGCCTTGGTTCCCTCCATCTGCGCCTCGGAGCGCTTTACGAGGTTTATCGGCTGGGTCGGGTCGGCGTCCAGAGCCCTGGGCTGGGTGCTGCTCTGTGCCCTGAGCGGATCCTGAACGGACTCCTGCTCGAACTCGATGAGGATGCTTTTCTCCTCTGGTGGCGGGTAGATGTACTTGAGGCCGGAGAATGCGCCTACGCTGAGAACCACGACATGGGCGGCCACCGTAACCACGATGCCCGTCACGTTGGAGTTCCTCTCCTGCTTCTTTCTCTGTTCCCTGTAATCCATCTATTATTCCGGTGAAGTGGCCATTATGACCTTGTAATGATTCCTCTTGGCGATGTTCATGAGGGCTACGACCTCCTTGACAGGGACGGTCTCGTCCGCATAGATCGAGAATGTCGGGTCGTCCTCGGTCTGGAGGAGTTCGATGAGCTCATCCTCGACCTGGTTGAACATGATCGGAGTCTGGTTGCCGTTCACGTGGTATGAGTATGTGCCGTTGTGCCAGTCCTTGACCGACACGGAAACGGTAGCCTTTGCCGCAACCTGTCCCGTGCTCTTCGGCAGGAGGAGCTTCAACGCATTAGGGTTGACGAGCGTCGAAGTCACCAGGAAGAAGATGAGGAGCAGGAATACGATGTCCGTCATTGAGGACATCGAGAATCCGGCATCTACTTTTGTGCTTCTCTTGATCATCTTACTTGTTCTCTGCTGGCTCGTTGAGCATGTCCATGAACTCGATGGTGCTGTTCTCCATCTGGAATACTACGTCTGAAACCTTTGCGGTGAGGTAGTTGTATGCGAAGTATGCGATGATACCGACTGCAAGACCGCCGACGGTGGTCACCATTGCCTGGTAGATACCGCTCGAGAGAAGTGCGATGTCGATGTTGTTACCTGCCTGGGCCATGTTGAAGAAGGCCTTGATCATACCGGTCACGGTGCCGAGGAATCCGATCATAGGGGCGCCACCGGAAATCATCGCGAGGTAAGGGAGTCCCTTCTCGAGACGCTGTACCTCCACGTTTGCCGTGTTCTCGACGGCTGTCTGGATGTCAGAGAGCGGACGTCCGATTCTCTCGATTCCCTTCTCTACGAGGCGGGCTACAGGAGAATCATACTCCTCGCAGCGCTTTGTGGCGGCCTTGATCTTGCCTTCGTGGATGAGGTCGCGGACCTCCTGGAGGAACTTCTTGTCCACGTTTGCGGCCCTGCGGATCATCCAGAACTTCTTTGCGAAGAGGTAGATCGCGATTACCGAAAGGAGAAGAAGTACGATCATGAGCCAACCACCCTTGGTGCACATGTCGATGAGTGAAAGGGTGAGCTCCTGCTGTGGAACAGCCTCTGCTGCGGCTGCTGTGGCGAGTGTGTCTGCCTGAAGAAGTGTGAACATATATCGTCTGTTTTATTTCGTTTTATAAATCCCGCGAATTTAATCAAAAATTCGGTATTCCTCACTCTCCGTACTCAACTTTGTTGAGAAACAGAGCATGTCCCGGTACAGATTCGCCGGCATCGCACCTCGTGCCTGACTCCACGAGCTCCGCGAACCACTCCGGATCCTTCCTTCCGCGTCCCACCTCGACCATGGAACCGACGATGGC
>JAGHUQ010000002.1 GCA_018064725.1 Candidatus Cryptobacteroides caccocaballi | reverse complement strand
CTCGACTCAATGCCTAAGGAGTTCAAGAACCGCTGGACTGTTCCTGGAGATGAGAAGACTACAGATATTCCTGTGATTGCCAGCGTATGGCAGAACAAGCTCGACTCAGACCTCAGCTACGCTTACAATGCATACAACTACTCGTCGGCTCGTATCGCAAAGGGTGACTTCATCCGCCTCAAGGAAGTGTCACTCAGCTACGATTTCCCTAAGAGCATTGTCGAGAAGATGAAGCTCAGTGGCCTCAGCCTCAAGGTTCAGGCAACCAACCTCTGCCTCCTCTATGCTGACAAGAAGCTCAACGGTCAGGATCCTGAGTTCTTCAACACCGGTGGTGTTGCCGTTCCGCTCCCTAAGCAGTTCACATTCACTCTTAAGATCGGTCTTTAATCAATGGAGGGAAAGAATATGAAAAAGAACAGAATTATATATGTACTTGCAGCTCTTGCTCTCGTTGCGACATCTTGCGACAAGTTCCTTGACGTGATGCCGGATAACCGTGCCGAGCTTGATTCTGCAGAGAAGCTCAGGGCTTTCATTACTTCAGCTTATCCTGAGACCGACTACATGCTCATCACGGAGTTCTCTTCTGACAACGTAGATGACTATGGTGCCAACAACCCTAACCACGATCGTTTCATCGATCAGGTGTTCAAGTGGGAGGAAATCACCGAGACTGACAACGAGGACGTTGAGAACCTCTGGGGTAACAGCTATATCGCAATCGCTGCCGCCAACCAGGCCATCGAAGCCATCGAGGACATGGGTGGTGCAGAGAAGGCTGGCCTTGAGGCAGAAATGGCAGAGGCTCTCCTTTGCCGTGCTTACAGCCACTTCATCCTCGTCAATGTGTTTGCTCAGGCCTATTCAGCTGAGACCGCCGGCAAGGATCTTGGTGTCACCTACATGCTTCAGCCAGAGCAGGGCCTCAACCCTAAATATGAAAGGAATACCGTTGCTGAGGTTTATGACTTCATCGACAAGGACCTTCAGGCTGCGCTTCCATACGTGAGCGAGCAGTACTTCACAGTGCCTAAGTATCACTTCAACAAGAGGGCTGCCTATGCATTCGCAACCAGGTTCTACCTCTATTATGAGAAGTATGACGAGGCCATCAAGTGGGCAGACCTCTGCCTCGGCACCCAGCCTGGCTCAATCCTTCGTGATTGGTCGGATGTGGCAAAGATGACTCAGGATCCTGACGTTATCTGCGAGCATTACATTGACGCAGGTCTCAGCAGCAACCTTCTTCTCATCACTGCCTATTCGAAGATGGGTCTCTGCTTCGGACCTTATCGTACATACTCTAGATATTCTCATGGAAAGTATCTTGCTGAGAACGAGACCGGTATCGCACTCGCTACCTTCCTCGGCACAAGCAACAAGAACTTCTACAACTCCGAGATGAAGATCTACAGTGCAACCAACCTTGACAAGGTCATCTTCTGGAAGTTGCCTTATCTCTTCGAGTTCACTGACCCTGTGGCTCAGATCGGTTATTACCGTACCGTATATCCTGCATTCACCACTGATATGACTCTCCTCGAGAGGGCAGAGGCCAAGATTCTCGCAAAGCAGTACGTTTCTGCAGTCGAGGACATGAACATCTGGCTCTCTAACATCTCTAGAGCTGACTACAACCTCAGCGCAGAGGACATCGTTTCCAAGATGAATGCCATCAAGTACTCTACCTGGGATGCTGCTACCATCAAGAAGGAGCTCAATCCTGGCTTCGAGATCGGCGAGAAAGGCTCCGTCCAGGAGAACCTCCTCCAGTTCGTCCTTCTCCTCAAGAGGGTCGAGGGTCTCCAGATGGGTCAGAGATGGTTTGACGTCAAGCGTTACGGTATCGAGATCGAGCGTCGCGAGATCAATATGAAGGGTCTTCCTGAGCAGCTTATGGACAAGCTCGTAGTTCGTGATCCTAGAAGGGCCATCCAGGTACCTGTAAAGGTAAGCGACGCTGGCTATGAGAAGAACCCTCGTTAATTTCCAACCAATCATGAGAATTATTATGAAAAAGAATATTTTTGTCATCGCAGCTATGGCGGCAGCACTTTTCGGAGCATCTTCGTGCTCTGAGGAGGCTCTCAATCCCGAGAGCGTGATCACCGCCGATCTCTACGAGAAGAATGATTTCGACAAGTGGTTGGAGTTCAATTACGTCAACCCTTACAACATCGACTTCAAGTACCGTTTCGAGATGAATGAGTCTGATATGAACTATTACACTATTCCTGCAGATATGGAAAGTGCAAACATGATGGCTCATCTCGTGAAGTATCTCTGCGTCGATACCTATGATGAGGTCGCAGGCCTCGACTTTACCCGTGGTTACTTCCCTAAGATGTTCTTCCTCATCGGAGAGTGGGAGTACCGTAACAACGGAACCTTCATCCTCGGTACTGCCGAGGGAGGTAAGAAGATCCTCCTTTCAGGTATCAACTACCTTCCAATGTTCCTCAAGCAGGGTGCGGATGCTCTCAACCATTATTATATCAAGACCATCCACCACGAGTTTACCCATATCCTCAACCAGACCAAGGACTATCCTGTAGATTTCAAGCAGATTACAGGCTCAGGTTATGTTGCTGATAGCTGGAGTGAGTCACCTTACGATTCTGAGTACCTTACCAATGGATTCATCAGCTCTTATGCCCAGCATTCTGACGGTGAGGATTTCGCGGAGATGCTTTCTATCTACGTGACCAATACTCAGGAGTACTGGGATGCACAGCTCAAGGCTGCCGGTACCGCCGGTGCCAAGTCAATAAACGCTAAGCTTGATATCGTCAGACTTTACATGAAGTCAAGCTGGAACATCGATATCGACCAGCTTCGTGCAACAATCCTCCGTCGTCAGGCTGATGTCGTAGCAGGCAAGGTTGATCTCACTGATATTACCATTAACAAGTAAAAAAAGGCAGACATGAAAACAAGAAACATAATCAGCGCTCTTGCAGCTTTGATCTTCATGGTCCCTGTGCAGTCTTGCCTCAAGGATCAGAGAGATTATTTCGATGAATCATCGTCATCCAGGCTCCAGAACTTCAATGGCGAGGTTCAGAAGATCCTTTGTGATGGTGAGGGTACCTGGATCATGGATTACTATCCTGGAACAGGTCAGATGTACGGCGGTTATGCATTCGCCCTCAAGTTCACTGAGAGCGAGGTGACCGTATACTCTGAGATAACTGACGAATCCGCCACAAGTCTCTACAAGATGACTTCAGACAATGGCCCGGTACTCGTTTTTGATACCTATAATCCGGTTCTTCATTATTTTGCAACTCCGTCATCTTCTAAGTACGAAGCATGGGGTGGAGACTTCGGCTTCACTATCCTCGAGTATGATAATGATCAGATGACTCTCCTCGGCAAGAGGTCTGGTAACAAGTATTATCTCCACCGTGCCGCTGAGGGTACCGACCTTCAGGAGTATTGCGAAGGTGTCGTCTCTCTCACCGAGAACTTTACTGCAGCATCTCTCGAGGGCCAGATTGGCGATCTCGATGTAGAAGGCGTCGTTGATCTCGACAGCAGGCGTCTCTACATCAGCTGGAAAACAGGTGAACTTGACGAGGCTGGCGAGCCAATCTCAGAAAGCGTGAACATGCCATTCGTATTCACTCCTGAGGGCCTCCATCTCTATGACCCAATGCAGGTGAACGGCTATACCATCAGGGATCTTTTCTACCTTGATAACTACAATGCGCTCACCAATGGCGTGATCACTCTCTATGGTAAGCTCCCTGAGGGCTATCAGACCTATGACTCGATCAAGGGTGACTATGTGCTTAGATATGGTTCAACCAATGTGAACGTCTCACTCGTTCCTACCGACGACGGCCTTGGCTTCAACATGACTGGTCTCATCAAGGATTACCCTGTATACGTAGGTTACGACAAGTCACGTGGCGGTCTCCGTATCCTCTTCCAGAACATCACTACCGTTGGAAGCACGGCCGTCAAGCTTTGTCCGCTCGATTCAGGTGCAGGCTATCTTACCTGGTCAGAGGGTGTCGGTGTGAATGCTACATACAGCGAGTCTAAGGGTTGCTTTACCTTCTCTGACAACGGCGTATGGGAAGACTACGTTGTCGACTCATTCATCATCTGGTCATTTGATGCCGCTGGAAACAGCGCAGGCGAGTATACCGGACTCGGTACTTCACGCTTCTTCGAACTCAAGTCTCTCACCAGACGTTAATAGCTAAATATCATGAAAAACAGATTTTTCATCATAGCTGCAGCTCTCTCAGTCCTCTCGCTTGCTTCTTGCGAGAGGCCTGAGCCGCTCAGCGAGAAAACCGCGATCAGCGTCCTCTCTACCGAACTCGGTATTCCTGCAAAGGGTGGTGACGCTTTGATCGGACTTGATGAGGGCCAGTCGTACGAGGTCACAACCGAGTCTTCTTGGCTTACAATCAATACTCCAAGCACGACTCCTGACAGAATCATCAGGATGTCAGCTGGTGCCAACCCTACCATTCAGTCTCGCTATGCCCAGGTTGTCGTAACCTCCGGCAAGGAGTCCAAGACCTTCACCGTCGAGCAGTACGGTGGACGTACCTCAGGCTTCGCTCCTAACAACATCGTCGCTACTGCAGATGCAGCTACCTTCGAGTTCCCTTACGATTTCGACGAGATGATCGAAGCTTCTGTCGATGCAGAGTGGGTAAGCCTTGAGACTACCGAGACCAAGCTCATCGTCAAGCTCGAGGAGAACACAACTCCTGCAACAGCTGAGGACAAGGACCGCAAGGCTCTCGTAAGATGGGCTCTCGGCGTGGACAAGGGCATAATCGAGGTAAGCCAGAGAAATGTTGCCTTCATGAAGGAGGATACCAACTGGAAGGTCGAGTATCTCGGTCTCCAGAAGTACGAGGGTGAGGATGCTGAGTTCATCCAGAACACCGTTACCGATCCTGCAATCTCAGGTAAGTATGGTATCACCTATGCTACCAAGGCAGAATTCGTGGCCTCAAACCTTCCGATGGCAGATTTCGTCGACGTGGTAGTTACTCCGGGTCTCATCGCTGATATCAACGATGCCGTAGAATACTACGCTGCCTTCGGCTATGACGTCACTTTCGGTGATTTCCTCTATGAGGATACCGATTACGAGATCTTCAACCCATTCGAGGCTGGCGACTATTATGCAATCGCAGTCGGTCTTACCGAGGACGGTGAGGCTACCGGCCACTTCGCATATTCTGCATTCACCAAGAAGGGTGGCAGCGGCCCTGCTACCGGCTATGATTCATGGCTCGGTGAGTGGGAGGTTCCTCACGGAAACTCTACCAGCAAGTTCGACAAGTGGACCATCACTGCAAAGGAGAACGGCGTATCATACAGCATCACCGGTATCGAGGGTTACACCGACCT
>JAGHUQ010000105.1 GCA_018064725.1 Candidatus Cryptobacteroides caccocaballi | reverse complement strand
AGGAGAAGGACCTTCGTCGCGAGATGGAGCGTATGTAATCTGCAACATTCCTCTGCCTTTATGCATCTATGAGGCAGAGATTTGAAATGCACATGAAACGACATATCATGATTCTTGCGTGCCTGGCATCTGCCATGCTCGCCTTCGCGTCAGCGACTGCCGATGCGAGGAACCCTTACAGGCCTTCTACGGCTTATGGCTATGGTCATACGATCGAGATGCAGCTCGGCTGGGCCGGATCTCCATTTGCGATTGACGGTGAGGCGCGAAGGGCCAGGGGAATGGCTACGGGTGCCGATTTTGACCTGAGGTATTCGTATTTCTTCGGACGCCATTTCGGAGCATATGCGCAGGTCGAGTTTGCCCAGACTTCTGCCAGCCAGGAGTATTTCTTCGGCGTCGTGAACAGGGCAGACGGTAACAAATACAAGTATTCGAACGAATTCTATAAAGGCTATTCGGACATGAAGTCCAGGAGCTATTCTCCTCTTGTAAGCGTCGGTGGAGTATATCGTCTCGACTTCGGACAGTGGAGCTTCCGTCCGAGGGTGGGTATGGGCTTCGGCTCATTCAAGGATCAGGGCTACAGCTATATGCGCATGTCAAGGGATGGCGAGCTCAAGAGCCAGATGTTTTTCGACCAGACTCAGGTGCGCCCACAGCTCGATTATATGGAAGCATATTTCGGACGCAAGAGAAGTCCGGCGTTCTTCCTGTCACTCAGTGCACAGCTCACCTATACGATCCGTAACCATTTCTTCTTCTCAGTCGAGGCAGGGTTGAAAGACATACCTACTACCGTGGCTTATGTGAATGAAACCTACAAGAGCAAGTATGCTTATAATCCTCAGACATGGGTCGAGGCTGTGCAGGAATCCGATTACATCGGTCAGTATACGAAAGATCCTTCTACTGTGACTTCTGACGCAATTGCTCCGTCGATAGGTTCGCTCCTGAACCTGAACTTCGGAATCGGATGGAACATTGGTTGGAACAGAAATGATAATCATAGGAGGTGGTAGTCATGAGAAAATTCTATAGCGCAATCATAATCGCTCTTGCAGCGTTTTCGGTAGCATCATGCGATATTAGCTTGGGCGAAACCAAGCCTGTCCCTGAGGAAGAGAAATTTCTGTTGGACATAGAGAACAGGAGTGATCGCGACATCGTATGGTATGTGCCTGCGCATGGAGCCTTCCCATGTGAACTCGCCGGTGAACTTCCGGGAGTGCTTACTGATGAGGAAAAGAAAACAGAGTTCCATAGTCTTGCAGCCCACACTTATGTCGAGGTCGTGACCACAGACGGTGAAAAGAAGAGCAATATCGAGACTTATCATGCCAAGGATAAGGTCAATTTCTACTTCTTTGATGCCAAAGTCCTGGAGAGTGAGAGTTGGGAGGACATAGTCGATGGCAGGAAATGGCTTGCCAGGTACAGCTACAGCGCTGACGATGTCATTCTCATGAACAAGGTGATCAGATACCCTGCTCTTTAGAGATAAGCTGAATAAAAAAATGCGGTGACCGGAAAAGTCGCCGCATTTTCTTTTAGGGTCAGTCTGATCAGAGGATGAAAGTTTCCTTGACCTTGTCGACGCTGTCGAGGAGCTCCCATCCGAAGAACTGGATCTCCTGCTCGATGCTCTTTCCGTCGCGTACGAGCTTCACGGTCTGCTTGTAAGGAGTACGGCCGACGTGTCCGTATGCTGCGGTAGGCTCGTAGATAGGGTTCTTGAGTCCGAACTTCTCTACGATCTTCGCAGGACGGAGGTCGAAGATCTCGTTGATCTTCTCCGCGATATATGCGTCAGGAATCTGTTTTCCGCACTTCGCACATGTCGCTGCGGTACCGTATGTGTTTACATAGATGCTGACAGGCTTTGCGACACCGATGGCGTAGCTGAGCTGGACGAGCATTTCGCGCGCCACTCCTGCTGCCACCATGTTCTTTGCGATGTAGCGGGCTGCATATGCAGCTGAACGGTCAACCTTTGATGGGTCCTTTCCGCTGAATGCTCCGCCGCCGTGTGCGCCCTTGCCGCCGTAGGTGTCCACGATGATCTTGCGGCCGGTAAGGCCGGTGTCTCCGTGAGGACCTCCGATGACGAACTTTCCGGTCGGATTGACATGGAGGATATAATCACCCTTGAAAAGGGCCGCGGTCTCTGCCGGGAGCTCTGCGATGAGCTCAGGGATGAGGTAGTCCTGTACGTCCTGACGGATCTTAGCCTGCATTGCTGCCTCCTCGTCGAACTCGTCATGCTGAGTGGAGATGACGATGGTGTGCACGCGTACAGGTGAGTTGGTCTCGTCGTCGTACTCGATGGTGAACTGGCTCTTTGCGTCTGGACGGAGGTAGGTCATGACCTTTCCTTCGCGACGGATCCTTGCAAGTATCACGAGTGCCTTGTGTGCGAGGAAGAGCGGGAGAGGCATGTACTCCTGGGTGTCGCAGCATGCGTATCCGAACATCATTCCCTGGTCGCCAGCACCCTGCTTGTCGGCAGCGTCTTCGCTGACCTTGGATGCCTGTGCACGGGTGACGCCCTGATTGATGTCCGAGCTCTGCTCATGGATGGCCGAAAGGATTCCGCAGCTGTTGCCGTCGAACATGTACTCGGCCTTGTTGTAACCAATTTTATTGATGACGCGACGCGCGGTGGTCTGGATGTCCACGTATGCCTCGCTGCGCACCTCACCGCCAATGACTACGAGACCTGTGGTGCAGAACGTCTCGCAAGCGACCTTCGCGTCAGGATCCTGACGGAGGAATTCATCAAGGACAGCATCGGAGATCTGGTCTGCGACTTTGTCCGGGTGTCCCTCGGACACCGATTCGGAAGTGAAAAGATATTTCATTGCGTTTCAGTATATAAAACAAAAAACTCCGGCATGATGACATGCGGAGTACACAAAAAACGCAAAATGATATTTCGATTTTAGCATTTTTTAGTGTGGTTGCAAGCAGGCAAATCTCTCCACATGTCTTCAGCGGCAAAGGTAGCTCAAAAAAATAATTATACAAGAAAAATGTGATATTTTTAAAAATTTTTAATTTGCTCATTTCTATTATGTTTGTACCGATTTATTAGTTATATTTGCACGCGCTTAAAAAGAGCCATGTTGAAACGAAACAACTAAATCAATACTATCAGTTTTTTATGAAGCAAACAATTAAGATTTTCGTAGCCGCAATCGCGGCGTTGTTTGTGGGTGTATCTGCTTCGGCGCAGATCGTTACATCCAACCTGAACGGTCAGGTGACTGATAACTCTGGCGAGCCAGTGATTGGCGCAGCAGTTATCGCCACACATACCGAGTCAGGTACTGTCTATGCTGCCGCAACCAATGTTGAAGGTCACTACTTCATCAACGGTATGCGTGCCGGTGGTCCTTACACCGTTGAGGTATCCTGTCTCGGTTACCAGACTGTTACCTACACCGGTATCACCCTCCAGCTTGCTGAGACCTTCAGCCTCAACGTTGTCATGCCAGACGACAGCGAGATGCTCAGCGAGGCAATCGTCATCTCTGACGCAGCTTCTAAGTTCGCTGCCGAGAAGACCGGTGC
>JAGHUQ010000141.1 GCA_018064725.1 Candidatus Cryptobacteroides caccocaballi | reverse complement strand
ACCTGGTAGTACGGTTTTCTTATGCCCAGATCCTCCATTATCGAGTTTTCACGTTTCGGATGGATAGCCTCACGAAGATCCCTCGCATCTTCAGGAGCTGCGCCATATTGCGCGGTCAGATATATCTGGGCCGGAATGCCGAGCATATCCAGGAAATACTGCATGAGACGAAGATTGAGTTCGAAAAGTGTTGCCGGCCGGCTCTCAAGAATGGCGAAAAACTCATCCTTGTAATACTCGAAGAATGCCGATGTGCTGTATGCTGAAGTGATTGCCCGCTCAGCCCGCGTAACCCAGTCCGTCTTGTAGTCTATCTCGACCTCTGTTATCGGTATGTTGTTGTGCGACCCTTCCCGATGGACAATCGGAAAGCTTATGTTCTCACGTCCGCCGGCGGCACAGATGGTGCACCTGTTGCGCCATGACTGCTTCTGGTAGTTCTCGCAAGCCTCAAGCCACACTTCAGACGGAATTACCCTGTCCGGAGACAGGGTAACTTCAGCAGCTATCGCTGCGTAATATTCCACCGGCGCACAGAACGCCGACGTCAGGAGTACTGCCACTATTCGAGATCGCCCTTGGATCCAATGCTGTTGCCCTTGACGATACCTCTCTTGGAACCTCTGATGAAGTTCAGGATGGTATCGCGCTCCGGACTTTCAGGGAAGCCTGCCTCCACTCGGTCGAGCGCGTCGCTGACGTTCATGCCGCTGTAGTAGATGAGGTCATAGATATCCTTGATGGTACGGATCTGGTCTCCGGTGAAGCCTCTTCTGCGGAGTCCGACGATGTTAACGCCCGCGAACACGAGAGGATCACGGCCGCAGAGTGCGTATGGAGGCACGTCCTTGTTGATCTTGCTTCCGCCGCCGACCATCGCATGGGTTCCGATCTTCGAGAACTGATGGGCGACTGTTCCACCTCCGAGGATAGCCCAGTCTGCGACTTCTGTCTCACCGGCAATGCCCACATAGCTGACAAGGATGCAATGATTTCCTACGCAGCAGTCATGAGCCACATGGGTGTATGACATGAGGAGAGTATCGCTGCCGACCTTGGTGACACCCTTTCCGCTGGCCTTGGTACCCCTGTTGATGGTAGCACACTCCCTGATGTTCACACGGTCACCGATCTCGACATAGGTAACCTCTCCGTCGAATTTGAGGTCCTGAGGAATCGCACCGATTACGGCGCCAGGGAAAACGGTGCAATCCTTTCCCATCTTTACATAGTTGAAGATAGTCGCGTGAGGGAGGATCTTGCAACCGTCACCGATCTCGACGAATTCTTCGATATATGCGTATGGTCCCACCTCGACGTTTTCGCCGAGCTTTGCATTTGGATGAACCGTTGCGAGCGGATGAATCTTAGCCATGTCTTACTATTTTGCGAGCTGCTTGCGAATGAGCTTCGCAGCCTCTGTGTTTGTCCTATGTCCTGATTTCACGGCAGTGACCTTAGCTTTGAGGAAACCACCGACAAGTCTCATGTCGCCGATGAGATCGAGCATCTTGTGACGGGCGCACTCATTCGAATAACGAAGGTTGAGATTGCTGAGGTAGCCACCTTCAGTCACGAGCGATGGTATGCCGAAGAGCTTTGACATGTTGTCAAGCTGGTCCTGTGTCACCGGATGTTCAACGATCACGATTGCGTTGTCCACGTCCCCGCCCTTGATGAGATTGTTCTGCATGAGGAACTCGAGCTCATGGAAGAAGCAGAAGGTACGGCAACGACCGACCTCGCGATAATAGTCGATCGACTTGTCCCAATGTGCATTCTGAACACCGACCACCTTGGAATTGAAATCAATCTGGATATCATACGAAGGCTCATCCGCAGGGGTTATCCTGATCACGATGCCCTTCTCGTCGTCCCTGTATTCGATTTCCTTCTCAAGCTCGACGTATACGCGGTCCGCGTCCTGAACTTCGATGCCGACGGCATTGATGGCCTTGCAGTATAGCTTCGCACTACCGTCGAGTATAGGAACCTCGATATTATCTATGTCAATGCGGGCATTGTCTATGCCCATTCCTGTGAGAGCCGAAAGTACGTGCTCCACGGTAACGACCGAAACTTCTCCGGAAGAGAGAGTGGTGCTGCGAGCCGTGTTGGATACGTTCTCAGCAAGCGCTTCGACCACTGCGTCTTCTCCGAGATCTATCCTCCTGAACTTGACGCCATAACCGGCGGGAGCAGGATTGATGGACATCTTCGCGACCTTGCCGGTGTGAAGACCCTTACCCTCGAAGAAGCAAATATCTTTTAATGTCTGCTGTTTCTGCATTTTCTTATATTGGGGCGGCAAAGATAGTCATTATTTTTTAATTAACCCCTCCTTGCCGTTCCTGCGGAACATTACGTAGCTGCGCATGAACTCCTTATGGTCTATTGCCGGAGTGCCGAACAATACAGAACCTTCCTTCTTGACGGAGCTGATGACACCTGTCTGTGCGCCCAGTGTGGTATGGTCAGCGAGGGTTATATGGCCGGCGACACCTGCCTGTCCGGCGAGGACGCATTGCTTTCCGATCTTGGAGCTTCCAGCGATTCCCACCATCGCGCAGAGAACGGTATTGTCTCCGACCTCGACGTTGTGAGCGACCTGTACGAGGTTGTCAATCTTGACGCCCTTATGGATTATGGTAGATCCCATCTGGGACTTGTCGACGCAGCTGTTGGCACCGATCTCGACGTCATCCTCGATGATCACGTTGCCTGTATGCTCAATTTTCTTATAGCTGCCGTCGGCGGTAGGTGCGAATCCGAATCCGTCGGCACCGATGACGACTCCAGAATGCAGGATGACATTGTTTCCTATCACCATTCCGGGATATATCTTGACTCCGGGATAAATAATGCAGTGATGGCCGATCTGGACGTCGTCACCTATGTATACCTGTTCGTAGATCTTGGTGCAGTCCCCAACTACGGCGTGACGTCCGATATAGCTGAAGTCACCGACATAGACCTTCTTTCCGAGCTTTGCCGAAAGTCGTACACGGCTTCGCCAGCCACGGTAACGGCGATATGCCTTTTTCTGCGATGTCACGTAGTCCAGGAGCTTGGCTATGGACTCATATGCATTGTCCACTCGTATAAGCGTTGCCTTGACTTCGCCCTGAGGAACAAAATCCTTGTTGACTATGATGGCTGTCGCCTCACATTCGCAGACGTATTTCTCGTATTTCGGATTTGCATAGAAGCAGATTGCTCCGGGCTTTCCACTCTCGATTCTGGCGAAAGTGGTGATGACGGCATCGGGATTGCCCTCGACGCTTCCTTCAAGCACCTCAGCTATCTGCCTAACTGTAAACTCCATGATGGTAAAATGGTTTTGCTATTTATAAAATACTTCGTATCTTTGCGACGTGAGAACGATAAAGGGGACCGAAGAGGGCCCCTTTTTATATACCACGAAGCCGAAGATGAACATATCTGAAATAAAAGATGCAATAAGCGGACCAGTCGTTGCACGCGGTTGCTTTCTTGTCGACCTTAAGGTCAGCAAAGATAACGAAATTATCATAACCATTGAATCCGAGGAAGGCGTTGTCGACCTGGCTGACTGCGAGGCGATCAACGATGCTTTCACAGCTGTCTTCGACAGAGATGTTGAGGATTACGAGCTGACAGTATCCTCTGCCGGTCTCGATCAGCCTTTCAAGATACTCAAGCAGTACGTCAAGGCCGTCGGCACCCAGGTGGAAGTCGCTCTCAAGGGAGGCAAGAAAATGGTTGCGACACTCGTCGCCGCAGACGAGGAGGGCATCACCCTCAAGTACAGCGCAAAGGAAGCCGTCGAAGGAAGCAAGAAGAAAGTAATGGTGGAACATGAGGACAGATACAGCTTTGCCGAGGTGAACTCAGTCACACCTTTCGTAGTTTTCGAGTAATAGAAAATAAAACATATAAATAACAATGGAACAGAAAATAGAACTTAAAGACGCGTTCTCCGAGTTCAAGAAGCAGAAGAACATCGACAGGAACATCATGATGGGCGTCCTCGAGGACGTATTCAAGACACAGCTCGCCAAGACTTACGGCTCTGCAGACAACTTTGACGTGATCGTCAACGTTGACAAGGGAGACTGCGAGATCTACCAGACCCTCGAGGTCGTGGAGGAGGTCGAGAATCCAGCCACTCAGATCGCGCTTGCTGACGTAGATGACGACTACGAGGTAGGTGACGAGTATGTCCGCACTGTCGAGCTCAAGGAGTTCGGCCGCAGAGGTATCCTCAACCTCAAGCAGAACCTCCAGGGACGCATCATGGATATCGAAAGAGCCAACCTCTATAACAAGTACACCGGAAAGATCGGAGAGATCTTCACCGGAGAAGTATACCAGACCTGGTCTAAGGAAGTGCTCATCCTCGACGAGGACGGCAACGAGCTTCGTCTCCCTAAGAGCGAGCAGATCCCAGGCGAACACTTCAAGAAGAACGACATGGTGAAGGCAATCATCAAGAGCGTCGAGATGAAGAACAACACCACGCCGTACATCGTCCTCTCAAGAACTTCGGACGATTTCCTCGAGAAGCTCTTCGAGCAGGAGGTTCCTGAGATCTACGACGGCCTCATCACCATCAAGAAGGTTGTCCGCATCCCAGGAGAGAGGGCTAAGGTCGCAGTCGAGTCATACGACGAGCGCATCGACCCGATTGGAGCATGTATCGGTGTCAAGGGTGCCCGCATCATCGGCATCGTCCGCGAGCTCCGCAACGAGAACATCGATGTCCTCCAGTGGACCAACAACACCCAGCTTCTCATCCAGAGGGCGCTCAACCCTGCAAAGATATCTTCTATCGTAGCTTCACCGGACGACGAGAAGATCAGAGTATACATGCAGCCTGACGAGGTCAAGAAGGGTATCGGTAAGGGCGGTTGCAACATCCGCCTCGCAAGCATGCTCGTTGGTAAGGAGATCGAGGTATGGAGAGAGATCGAGCAGCAGGAGGACGAGGAGGAGGACGTACTTCTCCAGGACTTCAACGATGTCATCGAGCAGTGGATCATCGACAAGCTCCAGGGCATCGGATGCGACACCGCGAAGAGCGTTCTCGCTATTCCTGCCGAGGATATCGCCAAGAGGGCTGACCTCGAGGACGAGACCGTCGCAGAGGTTCTTGACATCCTCCGCGCAGAGTTCGAGGAATAATTCTAATCTAAAAAGACAAGGGGTAAAATAATGGCAGAAATCAGACTATTTAAACTTACAAAGCAGTTCAATATCGGACTGGGCACTCTGGTTGACTTTCTCAAGGGCAAGGGCTTCGATGTAGAGGCCAGCCCTAACGCGAAGGTCTCAGACGATGTCATTCCGATGTTGCAGGGAGCCTTCGGCGATGAGCAGAAGGCGAAGATGGAGGCGGAGAAGACCACCATCAAATTCAAGGAAATCATAGACAACGCTACTCGCAAGAAATCAGACAAGGAGGACGACGAGCCTGAGGTAGAAGTAGTCGTAAGGTCCAACAACCTTTCGGCCGCCCCTGCAAAGGAAGCCCCTGTCCAGCAGCCTGCAGAGCCGGCACCGAAGATTGCAGAGCCTGCTCCTAAGCCTGTCGAGGAGGTCAAGCCAGCTGAGCCAAAGCCTGTTGAACCAGCTCCTGTCCAGAAGCCTGTAGCAGAAGAACCCGTTCTCAAGGTTGTAGACAAGATCGATCTCAGTCAGTTCGAGAAGAAGAAGGCCGCTCCTAAGCCTGAAGAGCCTGCTCCAGAGGTGGCAAAGCCTGTGGAAGAGCCAGCGAAGGCAGAGGAGGTGAAGGTTGTCGAAGCTCCGGTCGCTGCCCCTGCCGAAGCTGAGAAGACTGAGCCTAGAGAGGTCAAGATCGAGGTTGAGAAGCTTGCCGGCCCTAAGGTCGTGGACAAGATCGACCTCAGCCAGTTCGACAAGAAGAAAGCCAAGAAGAAAGGAAAACGCGAGCGCATTTCCGGAAACGGTAGCCAGAAAGTCGACGTGACCAAGGTGGAGGGTGTAAACGCACACGCCACCAGGAACAACGGCGGCAATGGCGGAAACAATGGCAACAATAACAATAACAGGAACAACAATAATAACAACAACGGAGGCAACGGCAAGAAGAGAAGAGGCAACGATGATCGCTTCGCAAAGCCAGCAATGACTGAGGCCGAGCAGGAGGAGATGCAGAAGCAGATCCAGAAGCAGATCAAGGAGACCTATGCCCGCATGAACGAGAACAAGAGCAAGAACACGTTCGGCGCAAAGCACAGGAAGGATAAGAGAGAGGCCGCTGCCAACAGGATGATGGAGGAGTTCGAGCAGCAGGAGATGGAGAAGAAGGTACTGAAGGTAACCGAGTTCGTTACCGTCAACGACCTTGCCATCCTCATGAACAACACCCCTGTCACCAAGGTTATCGGTGCCTGCATGAGCCTCGGTCTCATGGTATCCATCAACCAGCGTCTCGACGCTGAGGCCCTCGTGCTCGTCGCCGAGGAGTTCGGATACGAGGTTGAGTTCGTGACTGCAGAGCTTACCGAGGCCATCAACCAGAGCGAGGAAGAAGAGGGCGGCGAGCTCGTCTCACGTCCACCTGTCATCACCGTCATGGGTCATGTCGACCATGGTAAGACTTCCCTCCTCGACTACATCCGCAAGTCAAACGTCATCGCAGGTGAGGCCGGCGGTATCACCCAGCATATCGGTGCATACAACGTGAAGCTCCCTGACGGTCGTCGAATCACCTTCCTCGACACTCCGGGCCATGAGGCATTCACCGCGATGCGTGCACGTGGTGCGAAGATGACTGACCTTGCGATCATCATCATCGCAGCCGACGATGCGATCATGCCACAGACCGTCGAGGCCATCAACCATGCCCAGGCGGCAGGTGTCCCAATGGTATTCGCGATCAACAAGATCGATAAGCCAGGCGCAAATCCTGAGAAGATCCGCGAGCAGCTCTCCAACATGAACATCCTCGTCGAGGATTGGGGTGGTACCTACCAGTGCCAGGAGATTTCTGCAAAGAAGGGTATCGGCGTAGAGGACCTTCTCGAGAAGGTGCTCCTCGAGGCAGAGATGCTCGAGCTCAAGGCTGACCCTACACGAAGAGGATCCGGTGCGATCATCGAGTCTGCGCTCGACAAGGGACGTGGATACGTCGCAACAGTGCTCGTACAGAACGGGACCATCCGCGTGGGTGATTTCATGCTCAGCGGAAGCAACTGGGGCCGTATCAAGGCAATGTACAACGAGCGTGGCCAGAAGGTCAGCGAGGCTGGTCCTTCAACCCCTGTGACCGTTCTCGGCCTCAACGGCGCACCTACCGCCGGTGAGACATTCAACATCATGGCCGACGAGAAGGAAGCCAAGGATATCGCTAACAAGCGTGAGCAGCTCATCCGCATCCAGGGCATCAAGACCCAGAAGCACATGACTCTCGAGGAAATCGGCCGCCGTATCGCGATCGGAAACTTCAAGGAGCTCAACTTCATCGTCAAGGGAGACGTGGACGGTTCCATCGAGGCACTCTCCGACTCTATCATCAAGCTCTCTACCGAGGAGGTTCGTGTGAACGTCATCCACAAGGCAGTGGGCCAGATCTCAGAGTCCGACATCCTCCTCGCTGCCGCTTCAGATGCGATCATCATCGGTTTCCAGGTACGTCCTTCTGTCAACGCCCGCAAGCTTGCCGAGAAGGAGCAGATCGAAATCCGTCTCTACTCTGTCATCTACGACTGTATCAACGAAATCAAGGATGGTATCGAGGGTATGCTCGAGCCTGAGCAGAAGGAGGAGATCGTCGGTACTGCAGAGATCCAGCAGACCTTCAAGATCAGCAAGGTCGGCACCATCGCCGGCTGTATCGTCAAGGAAGGAAAGATCAACAAGACCAACAAGGTACGACTCATCCGCGACGGTATCGTCATCTATACCGGCGAGCTCGGATCCCTCAAGAGATTCAAGGACGATGCGAAGGAGGTACTTACCGGAATGGAGTGCGGTCTCAACATCGAGAACTTCAACGACATCAAGGTCGGCGACATCGTCGAGTCCTACACCATCGTCGAGATCAAGAGGACTCTCTAAGATCTTTACATACACAATTAAAGCCGTCCGGGAAACCGGGCGGCTTTATATTTATATCAGTGAGTTTCGTCTAGCGGGCTGGCCTGGGAATTGGCTTGCCGTAGTATGAAGCTTCCTTGTCATTCTCATCAAGGCAGAACACCATGAATTCAGGAGACTCTTCGGTGCATGGCTTCCAACCGAGCTTGCCGTC
>JAGHUQ010000120.1 GCA_018064725.1 Candidatus Cryptobacteroides caccocaballi | reverse complement strand
GCTGCGTCAACATCATACTCGCCGGTAAGAACGCCCTTCTCCTCTACATTGACAGCGAGAACGACCTTACCCTTAGAGGTAGAGAATACGAGTGCGTACTCCTCGAATGAGGTAGGCACATACTCCTCGTGGTCATAAGGTGCGATAGAGTGGCCGAGATAGCGTACCTCCTCGAGAACCATGGCGTTGTCAGAAGGGGCCTGAGTGATTGCGTAGGTTGAAGCGCCATTGTCCGATGTCACTGTGAGGTGAGCGGTACGAGGCTCGATGGTTGCGTTGGCAGCAGCGTTCACAGTCACGGTCTTCTCTGAAGGAGCAGCCTTGGTTGCAACGACTGTGAGCCACTCTGCGTCAGACTCGGCAGTGAAAGCGGAGTTGGTGTTGATGAGAATGCTGAGAGTCTGAGCCTCAGAGCTTATGTTCATTTCTGCAGTAGCCTCGAAAACATTTACAAAGCCCTGCTTTACAGTCCATGTGGTGGTCTTGTTGCCAGCGGTGAGGATGATCTTTCCTGAACGCTCCTGGAAAGTGCCATTGTCGGCAACCCTTACGGTTACAGTAGAATTACCCGCTTCTCCAGAGTCTGGGCTGACGGTAACCCAATCAACTTCAGAAGTCATCTTCCATGAAGTGTTGGTTGTGAATGAGATGGTCTGCGGCTCTGCATAAGCGCCGACAGAGATCGTCGCGGTTGAGACCTGGAGCGAATCCTCGACCTCTACCGGCTTACAGCTTGCGATAGCCAACGCAAGGGCTGCAAGGACGTAGAATTTCACGTTTTTCATAATTACTTTAATTAAGTTGTTTATATAAAGTTGTAGTATTTATTTCTATCTCATGGTGGTGCAGATCGCCGTGATCTCGTTGAATCCGCCGTATACGCCGTTGTCGACAAATGCGCTGAGCAAGCCGGTGGTCACATTGTATGGACGCAGGTAGAACCTTCCCTCTCCGGTCGACTCGTCGTAGGTCACGATGACAAGCTGGAGCCTGTTGTATTTCAGCGGGAACTGGTATGAGTTCGACTCACTCGATGACGTAGGATACTGGTGAGTTCCGAACCATGCCTGGCTGTACTGACGAAGCATGGTGACCTTCTCTCCCTTGGTTGAAGGTGTCCATGAAAGACTCTTGACAGTCACGGTGCCGGAAGTGACGACAATCGAGTAGAGCTTGCTGCCGACCGAATAGAAGATCACATCGGCATTGTCGCAGAATTCGAAGCACTCGGCCTTGTCGATGTCCGGAGCATCCAGCTGCTGAAGAACTGGAGAAGCGCTCTCCACATCAACGATCAGGATCCAGTATTTACCGGCAGAATCCTTGAGGATGAAACCGCCCTTCATCGCCTTGAGGTGGCCGGCCGCCACGCAGGTCTTGTCTGCAAGGAGCGCAGGGTCAGGCATCTTGTCGACGTCCATTGGGGTGAAGCTGCTGGTCGTGAGGCACCATCCCATGCAGAAGAATACGGTATGGAGCTCGTCATCATACACATATACCTTGCCCTGAAGTTCAGGGACAGACACGATATTCCCTGGCTTGAAGGCATTTTCGTAAGAACCCGGATATGTGAGCCTTGAATATGAAATATCGAGTAGATCCATACATCCGTAAGGAACTCCGCCATTGACGGAGATAGTTGAATAGCCGCCGACATTGTGAAGGTATGAAGTTCCGAATTCGGTGACATTCTTGGTATTGAAGAGCTCTTCATCACTCCTGCTCACCTTGTAGTTCACAGGATCGAGCGCATAGATATGTTCATCGGTACCGACCATGATGACGCTCTCATTGAAATTTGACACGACCGATGCATTTAGGTTGGTGTAACTGCGCGCGAGCAACGAAGTGACCTTTCCGTCGATGCTCTTGTCATTTCCGAGAGAGAAAAGATTCCATGTGTAGCGCGGTACTTCTGAGGTGTAGCCGTATGTTATGCTGGACTGGGCCACAAGCGCCAGTTCCGAGCTCTTTCCTCCGTCCGCGGTATGTGCAACGAGTATTCCCTCTCCGAGAGAACTGGTGACATAGACGGTCCAGGACTTGATCTTCGAATAACCTGACTCCCTGTTCGTAACAGTCAGCGAAAGGACGTACGGGATCGCGGAAGGATTGTTCAGCACCCTGAACTCGAGTTCATTGCCATCGCCCATGAATGCCCTGTTCCTATATGAACCCGGCTGCACATCCATCTCCCACATGTATTCCAGATCGTTGGAAGAAACGCCTTCCTGGGACACATCAACGGAAATCTTGAGAGTCTCGCCATAGGCAACAGTAAGCGTATCGCCCTGTACGGAAGGGACGACCACGATATCCGGATAATCGAAAGTCGCAAAGGTGCTCTTATCAGCATAGCACGACGCCACGAGCACTGCAACCACGGTCAGACATAATATAGATAGTTTCCTTATCATCGTTCTATTAGTGAATCAAGGTTGACTGAATAGTAGGGATCACCTGCGGCTTGATGCCGGTTCCGGTTTCCTGGGTATAGCTTGTGTAGATCTCGTAATCCGCACTGTGCATATATGGAGAATCAGGATTCTCCCTGTCATGCTTCCTCACGAAATCGAAGAACTCGGACTGTGCACCGTACCACCATGTGTTCACATGGTAGACAGTATTCTCGTCCTTCATCGCACCGCTGGAATAGCCAGCCCTCTCTATCTCCTCACCGAAATAATCGTAGAGTAGCTCATGCAGGGCCTTGCTATAGCCTGTGCAGAAGAAATTGTACCACGCCTGTCTTGTGTACTGGTTATCCGGACGTACGAAATCTTTCGACCAAGTCACCTTGGCGCACTCTCTGTCCTTCACGCTGTGAGGGAAGTTCTTGTCAGGAAGAATCTCCATCGCGACTGTATGCGAAGGAGTCTCATTCGTAAGACCCTGGACCTTGATGATTATCTCGCCCTCCATGGCACCGGCAGGGACCTTTGAGGAAATGATCTCGAAATCTCTTCCGAGCACGGCGTCGTTGTATGAGGAATCAGGTATCGCAACCTGGAACACCCTTTCATAATCGCATACCGGTCCGAAGACCTCGAGCGGAATTCTTATCTCCGGCTGAGGATCATTGTTTCCCTTCAGGGAGAACTCGATAGAAGCCCTCTTGAAGAAGACGGCGGAATCCTTCACGTCATATACGGGAATCTCCTCCTGCTTGCAGGCAATTAGAGACATAGCCGCAACGAGGTATGATATGATATATCTTGCTTTCATCTGATACATGTTTTAGAGTTCCTGTTTTCTACCATAGTTGATCTCATCATCCGGATAAGGCAGGGTGAGTTCGCCCATGGTTTCCGGATTCGGCAATATGTAGAATCTGTCGAGGACAAATGCCGAATAGACGTCTCTGATGTGCTCGAGCCTATCGTGCTTGGTCCAGTAGAGGAACTGTCCCTCATTGAGGAACTCCCTTGCGTACTCGAGATTCAGTTCACTGAGCGCGTCATAGCCCGAAGGGATATCCTCGGTTACGCCCCTGTGGGAGCGGACCTCATTGATAAGTTCCATTGCCTTTGCCTTGCTGCCGTTCCTCGCCTCGTTCTAAGCCATTATGTAGTACATCTCGGAAAGTCTGATCATAGGCATCAGACTTCTATACTTCTAGTTGGATAGACTGAAGAGTTTACGGCAGACATAGCTGCCGTTCGGTACTCGAGATAGAAAGCTGTACCTCTTACATCCTCCAGGCCGCTTGTCTCGAGAATCGGTAACAGCTTGTACTCTACAATCTCCTTGGAGAAGTACATGGCTTCCGTTGCAGCACCGGTTGCGGAAGGAATGAGGAACTTAGAGAC
>JAGHUQ010000021.1 GCA_018064725.1 Candidatus Cryptobacteroides caccocaballi | reverse complement strand
CTATATCCGAGGGACGCTGCGATTGTATTTCCGAGAGATTTGCTTGCGGTAAGGTAGCACAGGTCGAGTCTGACTCCGTGGAACTTTCCGCCGAGTCCTATAGCCGCATGGGACGGAAGCGGTGCTTTCGCTGTCGCATAGTTGTATCCTCCGCGTACGAATACCATATCGTTCCAGGAGTACTGTAGACCAAGTGCCGCAGTGACTCCGCCATTGAAGAACACATCCGAATTGAGCGCGAATCCAAGGTCATGCTCCTCGGCAAGAACGAGGTCATAATATGCTGCGACGCTGGCAGCGGAAGGAAGCTTGAAGCTGTTGCCCTCGCTGTCCTTGACCTTCGGGCCGAAGTTCTTTCCGGCGAGTACGACATTGAGGCCTTTGGCATGGAATGCGAAGGACGCGTCGATGAGCACGCCATTCACCGCGAGATCCTCGTAGATTGACTCACGTACATATTTTGCATTCACACCGATGCCGACATGCTCACCGAGTCCCGCAGCAAGACCGACACCGAACATCATGTCAGAGGTCTTGAACGTGCCCTGCGGAGCACCGTAATCGTCAATGACCTCATATTCCTGACCGGTACCGTAGACTCCAGCCACGGAGAAGGCAAAACGCTTGCCGAAATTGAAGCCGGCACCGGCAGCGATACGGTTGGAAAGCTGTCCGTTCGGAGCCCACCTGTCGTAAGAGACAGATACGTCACCGAGGCCCTCGCTGAATGGCATCACGGCCGCGGTGCTGAAAGCGGAGATAGCGATGTTCTGGGAAGACGCACTGGCCGCACCGGCAGTTCCCATCAATACGGGGTCCTTACCTATCAGCGAAGTTCCCACTGC
Source organism: Candidatus Cryptobacteroides caccocaballi (assembly GCA_018064725.1). Taxonomy (GTDB): domain Bacteria; phylum Bacteroidota; class Bacteroidia; order Bacteroidales; family UBA932; genus Cryptobacteroides; species Cryptobacteroides caccocaballi. Next base: position 4,981 of record JAGHUQ010000021.1, on the reverse strand, counting down.
CATATCCTGCGCCATCGCAGTGCAGCAGAACATGATTCCTATTGCAAGTACACTAAACTTTCTCATCGCTTCGCAACATTATTTACGTAAGACTGGCCACCGAATTCCACACGAAGCGTGTAGACACCGGGAGCAAAATTCTTCATATCCACCTCGGCCGGATGGAATGCACTGCACTTGACGGTCTCATCGTAGAGAGCACTTCCGGTAGCATTCTCTATCACGATACGGGTCTCCTCCTCAGTGACGCCAGTACGCACATGGAGTATGTCCTTGACAGGGTTAGGATAAAAATCCATCTTCACGTCGGTCGGACGCACGAGATAGTTGAACTTGATGGTAGCCTTCTCCTTCATTCCATCGATTGCGGATACAGACACGGTCGAAGCGCCATAGGCGTTCGGATCGATGGTGAGAGTCTCTCCGTTGAGACGCAACACGGCCGGAGCCCCAGCCTGATCCTTGACGCTGAACTCCAGCTGCTCACCATCCTCATCCTTGAAGAGACCACCGAGCTGGATGGTATGGTCCTTATCGGTTCCTATTATGATCACGTCATCGATGCTTCCCACTGCAACCGGTGAATTGTTCTTGAGCACCTGATATGTGAACTCATACTCAGCGATGCCGCCGTAAAGGTCCTTCGCAGTGATCCTGGCAGCCTTCGGAGTAAAGTCACTGACAAGCTCGCAGAATACCTTGAAGTACCAGATCTCCGGATTCTCTGGATCCTGCTCGAATGTTCCTCTTCCCTCAAGATCCGCCTCTACGCTGATCTTGTCTCCATCCGGGTCGCTGATATGGAATGGAATGGAAATAGTCCTCTGGTACTGACGGAATACGAAGTCTCCATCGTACTCAGTAGTGATTTCCGGATTATTGTTGTTCTCTCTTCTGAGCTTGTCGATACCATACTGAAGCGAGCTGAAGACATTGAGGTAAGGACCGGTCGGATGTGCATTATATCTGATGTAGTCCGGAGTAGCTCCCTTGAGAAGCATCTCCTTGAGAAGTTCGTTGGTGAAGCCATCTCCGCCGAAGAAAGAGACGAGGAGAGCGCAGGCACCGGACACATGAGGACAGGCCATTGATGTGCCCGACATCTGAGCGAACTGGTTTCCGCTGACAGAGCTTACGATCGACTGGCCTGGAGCACAGATGTCGACCCAATCGCCATAGTTGGAGAAACTGGTCACCGCACCTGTCGAAGAAGTTGCGCCCACTGCGACACAACCCTCATAGTGTGCAGGCACACCATTGGATATGCCGTCGTTACCTGCGGCGAACACTACCACACCGCCTTTCATAGGAGAACCAGGAAGCTGATTTCCGTCGTTATCGCATCCTGCATACTTATTGAAATAGTCTATCGCTGCAGCTGTGGTGGCATCAATCCTGTCACTGAGCGCATAGTCGAGTTCGCTTCCGGTAAGCTTGCCGTCGCCGTTCCAGTCATAGTTGTTGCCCCAACTGTTCTGGCTGATCACTGCACCGTGGTCAGCACCCCACTTGATGGCAGATGCAAAGCTGCTTGCTGAGCGGTTGCCATCGAAAACCTGAGCGCTCTGGATAGAGACGCCCCTCTTGCCGGCCTTGTAGTCTCCACCGGCGATACCGGCAACGCCGATACCATTATTAGACACACCGGCGATGGTACCTGAAACATGGGTTCCATGGTCTCCGGCGTTGATGGTAGTATTCTTCTTGACGAAGTTATAATTGTCTCCGTAGAGGTTCCACTTCAGGTCATCATGATCCTGCTGGACACCCTCATCCACGACACAGACGACGACATTCGGGTCACCGACAGTGTAGTCCCAGACTTCCTGCACATGGATATTGTATGTTCCTACGAATCCCCAGAGCCTGCTGAGATACGGATCATCGAATTCCATCGATTTCTCTCGACGGCAAGGCTCGACATTCTCCACGCCATCAGCACTCTCAAGAAGCTTCTTTGCCTCCGAATATGAGACATTCTCGTCGAATTCCACCAGGTAGAAACGATGAAGCCCCTCGCGGCGAGTCCTCACTTCGAACTCTCCGGCATCGGGGAACACCCTTTCCATATTACATATTCCGATTATCTCTGCCGGGCCAGCCAAAGCCTTGGTCTGAATGCCCTTCTCTACTGCGAGAGTCATCTCCTCTGATAACTTCACGATGGCCTTGCCAGGGATGAACATCACCTGCTCTATCTGTTCAGGAGTCATCTCCTGTTCCATGACAGGACCCTTCGGACCGTTGTCATCTGCAGCTGTGCCTGAAAACTCCTGTTTGGCACAGGCTCCAGCAAGAAGCAATGCCATGGCTGTCAGGCAAAAACTTGTCCTTTTCATCTTAGTCTTGGTTAAACAAACAAATTTACGGAATATTTGGCAGTATTGAAAAAAAAGCGGGCCGAAAAAAACGGCCCGCCTGATATTTGATCCTTTGACGGATATTACTTAGAAAGAGTCCTCTTGGCAAAATTTACAGACTTGACCTGTGCAGGAGTCTTCTCAACCTTGCTGGTCTTCTTTGCAACCTTGACACTCTCGAAGTTTACAAGCTTGTTGTCAAGCTTGAGAGCGTCTACAGAGTTGTGTGAAGTTGACTTGGTGCTTGCCTTCACGAGGGTTGCAGGGTTGACGAAGTCAGCAACATCGCTGAAGTGTACCCAGCCGCCGTCAGCAATCTTCTTGCCGCGAACGCCGAATGCGCTTGCAAAGACTTCAGGACGCTCATCGCTGATGTACCAAGGGTTGGAAACTGCAGTGATCTTGCCGTCTGCATCCATGGTAAACTCAGCTACGACACCGTTCTCATCACCGGTAGCGACATAACCGTCGTTGGTAGTACCGGCTACGACGAACTCATAAGTACCAGAAGCTGAGATAGGAGTGTTGTAGATAAGCTGGAGGTTACCAGTGCTTGCAACATACTTTGCAGGAACGCCGTCGATACCGAGGCCGTTGATGAAGATAGTCTCATCTGCTACACCCTCTGAAAGGGTGATAGGCATTGAGATACCCTTGTCGTCGCCAAGATCCATTGGGCTTGCAGTATATGAACCGAGCCACTTCTTGTAACCCTCAGAAGCCTCTTTAGCCTTGTCAAATGCCTGTGGAAGGTTAGCTGACTTGGTACCGTTGTAGATCCAGTTACCTGCACCTGCATTTGCACCCTCGTCGATTATCCAACGAACTGCATAACCGATCATGTTCGAGCTGTACTCAGACGCACCACCGATGAAGTTGAGCTTGCCGTCCTCAACGTATGCGATGACTGCCTGTGCAGGAGCCTTTGCATTACCGTCTGCGCCGGTATAGTGAGGATAAACTGATGAACCGCTCTTGAAGAGACCTGTGAAATAGGTGCTGCACATACCGTAGTTGGTATTCTCCCACTTGCCGAGAAGCTGCTCCATGATGACAAGCTTACCATCAACGAACTGAGCTGAAAGCTCTGAAGAACCGTATGTAGCGCTCATAGAGAAGAGTCCATTGATCTTATAGCTCTCACCGGCAACGTCCTGGTCGATAGACATAGTACCGTTACCGACTACCCACTTGCCGAGGAAGTCCTCATATGCATTCTTTGGTGTCTCTGGCTCAACCTTCTCCATCTCGAGGTATCCGTAAGGACCCTGGAGTCGGCCATACTCGTCCATTGAGACAGCAACGACTACATACTCGCCATAAGGAAGCTCGCTGCTCATCTGAACAGGCTCACCTACAGAGTAAAGTACAAGCGGAGCAAGCTCTGCTGGAGAGAAAAGGAAGCTATAGCTGTCAAGGAAGTCATACTGATAGTCATCAGCCTCGGTCTTGGCAGTATAGAGAACGATCTCCTCCTTGGTCTCGAAGCTGTCCCAGATCTTGCTGTTGTAGATAGCATACTGGATGTATGGCTTGTCATAGTCCCAGAGGAATGAGTCGCCACCCTCGTTGCTGTAAGCAATTGAGCCAGTCTCTGCGAGAACTGCCTCGTTTGCTGCAGAAGCAACCATCATGTAGAGCTGGTCGCCCTCGTTCTCACCGTCCATGTAACCGACGATGTAACCCTTTGCGGCAACAAGATTGCCAGGGGTCATCTCTGCGAAACCGAGAGACTCCTCTGGAGCCTCGATGATAACTGACACAATGCCATCCTCGCCATAATCGTTCTGGAGCATGTAAACGCCTTCCTCAACTACGAGAGTTCCGTTGTATGCGGTGAAGATATTGCTGTAAATCTGGCCGTAACCATAATAGTTGAAGGCTGTCTCGACAACCTCACCACCTTCGCCTACAACCTCAACATTGGTAACGGTGAAGCCGTCAGGAGAGTTGAAACCGGTGATGTTGAGGATAGTTCCGATATCGAAGTGATCGTAAGGGACATAGAGGTTAGCGGTGCCGTCAGAAACGACAACGCTATACTGTGAAGCAGCAACGACTGGCTCGTTGTAGAGGGTCACAGAAACATAGTTGTCAACATTTGCGAGAGATGAGATGCTGGTAACCTCCTCCTGGCTAGGGTACTGGAGTACCATGTAAGCCTCCTCAGTATTCTGGAGAAGGACATCAACCTCTGCTGAACGATATGCACCGGTAGTGTTAGGCTCAGCAACGAGGGTGATCACGTCAGTGTGGACAGCCTTGGTATCAGCGATGGTGAGCCACTTAGCGGTTGGATCCTTCCAGAGCTCATAATCAATGTTGGTCACGACAGTGAGGACAGCCTCGCCACCCTCTGCAGGAATGGTCTGAACGTCCATCTCAGCCTCGAACACGCCACCCTCGAATACGAGAGACTTGATGTCGGTCTTGCCCTTGCCGTTAGAAGCGTAGATGAATACCTTACCGTCAGAGTTGTCAAGGTTCTTCACGCCGATCCAACCTGGTTTGTCACCCTGAGGAAGGCTTACGACTCTTGCCTCCCAGCCAGCGGTGATGCTGAGGATGTCTACCTCAACCTCGTCGCCCTCCTGAACACCGGTGAGAGTATAATCATAGAG
>JAGHUQ010000150.1 GCA_018064725.1 Candidatus Cryptobacteroides caccocaballi | reverse complement strand
TGCCATCCATACAACAACGTATCCTTCGTCCTCTCAGTCGGTGTCAACACCAAGAAGGTGGGCTACGGCAACAACCGTGCTGACTACGCTGTCATCCCTGGCGGTATCAGCCCAGGTCTCCTCAAGAGAAATCCTGACTTCATGGAGAACAAGGACGACTATCCATTCCACTGGGGTGAGAACGAGTGCGTCGTCAACTCTCTTCCTAACTACGTGATCCTCGCTCTCGCAGCACAGGAGGTAGCGGAGACTATGAACAAGTAATTGAACGGGCTCTGCCCCATCGGACGGCGCCCTTCCACAATAAAAAAGGCTGACCTTCGCGGTCAGCCTTTTTTCGTATGAGATATTGATATCAATAACCGTGACGGGCCATGAAATCGAGCATGCAGCGGCCCAGACGCGGATTCTTCTTGATATAGCTGCTGTGGGACGCGCCCTCGAATACGACCAGCTCCGAATCCGGAATATTGTCGGATATGAGCTTGGTATGCTCAACCGAAATAAGATCCCTGCTTCCGACCGTGATCAGCGAAGGACACTTGATTGCAGAAAGAGATGCCGGATCGATGTCAGGCTCGCTGAGCATCATCATCGCCAGAGGCGTACCCTGCTCGAGTATCCATGCCTTGAACTCCTCGAAACCCTCACCGCAGTCCGGCTTGAGGTTAGCACCGGCAGCTACGATCAGTCCGCATGTGCCCGGATGGGCCATCTCGAGAAGGAGGGCATTGATACCACCGTCACTCCATCCACCCACCAGAGGCTTCTTGAGCCCGAGCTTCTGTATGAACTGATAGCAGTCCTCAGCCATGTCGGCATAGTGATATTCATCCAACGGCGGATTTACGCCCTGACCGCGGGACTCAAGCGTATAGACCCGGTATCCGGCCTTCGCAAGCTGGAGCGACTGGGTGGCCATGCTCTTGTGCGAGCCGCCGTTTCCGTGCATGAGCACGACAGGCTTGCCCCCCTCCGGTCCACGGATGGAATAGAGGAGGGTCAGGCCGTTTACTTCGATGTAATCTATCTTCTCAGGAACCCTGCGACAGCTGATGCGGAGAGCCGTGAAGTAGAAAAAAGCGATCGTCTTTCTGATTATCTTCATTCTTTATTTCTTGAAAAGCATAGGAGCGAACTTGTAGAGGGACCTTCTCCAGGTGAGCCACTCATGGTCAGTTCCCGCTGACTGGAAGAACACATGCTTCACGCCCGCATTCACGAGGATGTCGTGGAAGTTCTTCACGGTAGCATACATCTGCGGAGACTCCTTGGTTCCGGTGCTGATGAACATGAGATGGAAATCCTTGTTCAGCGAAGCATCATAGAGGTCAGGAGTGGTCCCAGGGCCCTTTCCTGAGCCGCTGAATCCGCCGAGCCATGAGAACTTGTCCCTGTTGTTCATCGCGATGGTCCAGCTCTGGAAACCACCGAGAGAAAGACCGCAGATACCTCTGTTCTCCCTGTCTGCGAGAGTACGGTACTTGCTGTCGATCATCGGGATGAGTTCCTCGATCACGACCTTCTCATACGCGGTGAAATCGAACATGCTCGCGAGCTTGATGTCCGGAATGTTCGCAACGCCATGGTCCATCACCACGATCATAGGAACTGCCGAGCCCTCGTCGATGAGGTTGTCCATGATATTGTACATCTTGCCCTGGGTAGACCATCCGGTCTCATCCTCGCCTGCGCCGTGAAGAAGGTAGAGGACAGGATATCTCTCGCTGAGATTGGTATCGTAGCATGGAGGTACATAGACGTAGCATACTCTCCAGCTCTTGGTGAGCTCAGACCAGTAGCGCTGCATGCGCACCTCGCCGTGAGGAACGTCCTTGTCAAGATAGTAGTCCACGGCCACCTCCGGAATCTCGATTCCGCTCTGCATCACTCCGCCGCCGAAGAACTGCTGGCTGTTAGGGTCAGAGACCTTGACGCCGTCGATGATGAGACCATAGTAATGGAAGCCAGGAGTCTGCGCAGGGGTGGTTACCTCCCACTGGCCTGCAGCATTCCTTGTCATCTGGTGCCTGCCGCCGAGATCGACTGCAACAGACTTTGCGGTCGGGGCATCCACGCGGAACATGACCGTCCTGTCAGGGTTGACCTTCGGATATTCCTTGCCGATGATATTGGTGCTTGCGCTTTCCTGGGCGAATGCATTGACTGAGAACAGGGCTGCAGCCATGCAGAGTGCATATATTGTCTTTTTCATATAGCCTGATTAGTTTTTGAAGATTAACTGAGCGTAGTTGTAGAGGCACCTTCTCCAGGTGAGCCACTCGTGAGCAGTCTCAGGAGACTGGTAGAAAGTGTTCTTGATGCCGGCCTTCCTGAGGGTCTTGGACATGTTGGCAAGATGTGATCCCTCAGCTTCGCCGTTAGCGATGAAGAGCACGCTGTAATCCTTGTTGAACTGCTTAGGGTTTGCGAAGATACCGTTGTACGCAGCATTGCGCTTAGCCTTGTCGAGGATGCCGGGATTGCTGTGGTTGAACTCACCGACGACGATGATTCCGCTGAATCCGCCGACCGCCGAGAAGTACTGAGGATATCCGAGAGCAAGGTCATAGGCCTGCTTTGCACCCCATGAGAGACCGGCGGTAGCGCGATGCTCCCTGTCGGCGATGGTACGATAACGTGCGTCCACGAAAGGAATCACTTCCTCGGTCATCATCTGCTCGAATGCGTCGAAGCTGTCGCTGCTGCCGGGAACCTTCGCATATCCGCTGTTCATGACTATGATCATTGGCTCTGCCTTGCCCTCTGCGATGAGGTTGTCGAGAATCACATCGGCATTGCCCTGGAAGATCCAACCGGTCTCATCCTCGCCGCCTCCATGCTGGAGATAGAGCACAGGATAGCGCTTGTCCGGATTCTGATAGTATTCGGCAGGAGTATAGACATACATCCTTCTCCACTCCTTGCACACGTCGGAGTAGAAGCGCACGGACCTCACTGCGCCCTGAGGGACGCCCTGCTTCGGGGTATAGTAGTCAGCTGCCGCTGCGTCCTCAGGAATTTCCACGGCGCTCGAGTATTTGCTGGTGCCATAGAAGGTATGTGATGCCGGATCGATGAAGCTGAGCCCTCCGACCTTGAGTGAGTAATAGTGGAAGCCCACGACCTGCGGATCAGTGGTCACGCTCCACACGCCCTTATCATTCCTGGTCATTTCATAATCCTTTCCAAGGCTCAGCACGACCTTGTCTGCAGAGGGAGCCGTGAACTGGAAAGTGACGCTCTTGTCAGGATTGACCTGAGGGAACAGTTTGCCGCCGACGTTGTATACGTTCGGTGTCTGGGCCATCGCCGCAATGGTGCAAAGACCCAATAAGCTGGTCATTATTCTTTTCATCATATGTAGTTTAGTGATACTGACAAACTTAACATATAATGGCCATATAGCCAAAAGCATCGGGGTAAATCTCAGTTCTCGAGCCAAAAATTGCGATATCGCGGGATTTTTTGTACTTTCGAAACGTGTGTGGCCCGTCGTCTTATATGCAGAAGAAATACATAGGGAGATTCGTAATGCTGATCCTGTTGATCAGTGTGGCCATCTTCGTGAATTCCTGTGCCAGCTCGAGATTCGCAAGCCGCAGCAGCTATGAGGAGCCCGAGATCGAGTATCAGCCGAAGGGCCGTCTGGAGAGCGTCATCTACACTCCGACCAACCAGAACATATCCGAGAAGAGGATGATGGTCTACCTGCCGGAAAGCTACGACGAGAGCGGGAAATCCTATCCCGTCATCTATGTCCTGCATGGAGCTCGCGAGAACGAACTGTCCTGGATCAAGCACGGCGAAGTGTTGGAAATCATTGACGAACTGGCCACGAGCAGCACGGACGATCCCACAGGCAAAGAAGCCGGCTTCGCGAGGGAGTGCATAGTCGTCATGCCCAACATGAACAATTACAAGGACGACGAGGACTATGGGAACGGAAGGGTGCTGAGCATGGGAAGATCGATGCTGTCGGTCACCGGCGGAATGGAAGGAAGTTTCATGCACGACGTCGTCGGTCGCATCGACAGCCTGTACAGAACGGTTCCGGACAGGGAGCACCGTGCCATCTGCGGTCTCTCGATAGGTTCAATGCAGTCTCTCTACATCTGCGCGAACAACCCTGATGATTTCGGGTACCTCGGCCTTTTCTCCCCATTCTCGAAAAACGTCCGCCGCCACGATTTCTACAACGACAGGAAGGAGAAATTCGATGCCCTTTTCCTCGGTCCTAACCCACCTTACTGCCAGATATATGTCGGCACGATGGACATCCTGTACAACCACGAGCAGACCTTCACGAAGGAATGGCAGAACCGGGGCTACAAGTTCGAGCTCCACGAGATGCTCGGAATCCATGACTGGCCAGTCTGGAAAGCCGGCCTGCGCGGTTTCTCCGCTTCATTCCTGGAGTAATCTGCAGCATGTGTTTCTTTGCTCTTCCGGAGTTGCAGTCTCTGAATTTTTCCGTACCTTGTAAACTCAAATTAAACCACACTATGAACAAAAACCTTTCAGCCGCGGCGCTTGCGCTGCTCCTCGCACTGCCAGCAGTCGCTCAGCAGTCGAACATCAACTTAAGCCATAATCCTCAGAAGGACACCGAAGGGCTCATTCCCTTCAGCGCAAACCTCAACTCTCCTGAGGTACATGACGACCATACCGTGACCTTCCGTCTCAGGGCTCCGAAGGCAGAGTCGGTAGCACTCAACGGTGCCATGACCACCGTCATGGGCGTGATGGGCAACATTCCTTTCACCAAGGGTGAGGACGGTATCTGGACTCTCACCATCGGTCCTCTTCCTGTGGACATGTACCAGTACAACCTCGGGGGTGACGGCGTCAAGATGGCCGACCCAAACAACACCTATGCTTCCTTCACCGCAATGCCACCTTACAGCGAGCTCATCATCCACGGCGACGGTCCGATGTGGTATGACGCAAAGGAGAACGTCCCTCACGGATCGGTCACCCGCGAGTTCTACTACAGCCCTGTCACCAAGGGCATGCGTGACATCTATGTCTATACCCCTCCTCAGTACAACCCTAAGAAGAAATATCCTGTCCTCTATCTCATGGGCGGCAGCGGCGAGCTTCCTAACAACTGGATGTACGACGGTCGCGTAAACTTCATCATGGACAACCTCCTCGCAGAGGGCAAGGCTGAGCCTATGATCATCGCAATCGTGAACAACCAGGTCGTTCACCGCAACCATCCGAAGCATGCCGACCTCACTTTCGACATCATGGAGAGAGAGTATCGCGAGGCCATCATTCCTTTCATCGACAGCCACTACAAGACCATTGCAAACCCTCACGGCCGCGCAATCTCCGGTCTCTCGATGGGTGGACGTCACACCATGTTCGTGGGTCTCAACTCCCTTGACCTCTTCGCGAACTTCGGCGTCCTCAGCGCAGGTGACAACAAGCCGGAGGATACTTCACTCGTGAACTTCCTCCACGACCCTAAGGCGAATGACAAGGTTGACTATCTCTTCATCGGCCAGGGCGGCGCAGAGGAGAAAGGCATGTTCAACGTACGCGTAAAGGGCTTCACCGATGCTCTCAAGGAGCACGGCATCGAGTTCGAGTACTACTGCACAGGTAACGCCGGCCACGATTGGTCGACCTGGAGACACCTCCTCTACGAGCGTTTCCTTCCGAACCTCTGGAAGAAATAAAGAAAAAGAGAACTGGAGCTATTCCAGTTCTCTTTTTTTATAGATCTGCTGTTCCACATACATCGCTATGCTTGCCAGCACGAAATAGACGGCGCTTTGGACAGCCATCGCCCGTAGCTGCGGGACGACGGTCTGAAGGTCACCTCCGGCAGTATTCATGTTGATGAACGCCCTGCAGCCGAACGTGCTCGGGAAGAGCCATGACACTCCGGTCCAGAAGCTTGGGAAAGCGCTGATCGGCCATGAGAAGCCTGTCAGGAACACACAGATCGGAGAGATGAAGAGCAGAAGCACGAACACGGTCTCTCTCTTGTCGATGAACGAGCTCCAGGTCATGCAGAAGAATACGCAGTCGGTCACAAAGAACAGCAGCAGGGCAATGATGTCCCAATAGTTGCCTCGCTGAGGGAAGCCGCAGATGGCCGGGACTATGGTGGCGATATAGATGCCCAGTCCCATGAACAGAAGCCAGTATGCGAGACTTCGTCCGAACACCGCCCTTCCGACTCCACGTCCGTGCAGGTGTGCAGGGAGAGTTGCGAAGCCCCTGTTCTCCTCCCTGGCCGTTCCGGCCAGCATGGTCATACCGTAGAACATGACCTGCTGGATTATGAGCAGCAGGATTGCAGATATGAGGAATATGCTGTACGAGAACGTCCTGTTGTAAGGAAGGTTTTCCGTATATGAGATAGGCTGTACCTTGCCGTGATTGATCTCATCAAGCATTACGAACTCCGAGCCCATGAGCAGGTTCTTGTAGTAGAGGAAGCTGCTCATGTCGGCATATATGGACAGCTTTGCAGTCTCACCCATCGCCAGCTTCTCGCCGAAATCCGCAGGGAACATCATGATTCCATTTACCTTGCGCTCTTCCAGGAGCTTCTTGGCCTCGACCATGTCGGTACATCGGTAAGCTACGTTTACCTCACGCGTGGCATCGACCTTCTGGATATATCTGCGGCTTTCACTGCAGTCTGCATTGTCCACTACGGCAATCGGAGTGTCCTCAAGCACGCCGTTCCTGTAGATAAGGTTATACAGCAGAGGGTAGCCGAAGCCGGCGACAAAGAATATGATGAGGAAGCCGCCATCCTGGAAGATGCTCTTGAGCTCGTGGGTCATAACGTTCCAAAGGTCAGAGATCCATTGTCTGAAATATGTATTTTTCATGGCTTATTTCCTTGGATAGTTCTGTTTGACATATGCGTTCCTCAGCCTCGGAAGAACCGTAAACGGCAGGAACAGGAAGACGAGAAGATGGATAATCTCCTGATATGAACCGGCGAAACCAGTCGCCAGCATTCCCTCATGGACATAGAACTGATAGTAATGCCTGAGCGGGAAAATCTCGGCAAGCCCCTGGATGCCGGCTGGCATAGCCTCCACCGGGAGGGTGAAGCCTGTCATCGAGAAGGCCATCACGCTGAAGAGTGCACCAATGCTGAGCGCGAACCTCAGCACCGGGACGCAGCCGATGATGAACACTCCGATGGACTCGGACGCGAGCACCAGCAGGAATGCATCAAGCAGCATCCACCAGATCGAGCCCTCGAGCGGAAAGTGCATCCACCCGTACAGCAGGAACATGAGCGCGAAGGCAATCATGGTGAACAGACCCGTGTAGAGGATCAGCTTTCCTCCGACTGCAGGCGTTATATGGCCGTCCGTCATTGACATGAGATTGCGCGATGTTCCATACTTCAACTCCGTGCCGAGAGAGTAGATTACAAGGATGATTATTATCATCTCCAGCACACCAGGAAGCATCATGTTGGCAAGATAGGAGCCATAGTTCATGGTTGGGTTCACAGGCATGTGGATGTCTATGTCCACCGGCCTGAGCTTGCCCATTATCGCATGCTCATTAACGCCCTGGGCCCTCAGGGTCTCCCTCTGGACGGCACCTGCGGTGAGGTTGATCATGGTGAGTATATCCTTGTAGGCAAGTGAGCCGCCGAGGAAATACAGGGTATTCACATAGAAGGTGAATTCAGGTTGTCTCTGTCCGAGCACATCGGCATACATGTCGTGCGGAAGGACGCATACAGACGTGATCACTCCCCTTTCCATATCATCTCGCGCAGACTCGAAGTCCGGATATTGACGGACCTCCCCGAGCTGGGTCGCATCGAGCTGCTGAATGAAATTCCTCGAGAGGGACGAGTTGTCATAGTCGACCACGCCTATCGGCAGGTCGGAAGGTACGCCCTCCTGGAAGAATGTCAGGTAGAACAAGGAGCAGACAATCATCACGCAGATGGAGCCTACCATGTACACCGGACGTTTCCTCCAGATGCTGACCTCCCTCCTTATTACATCATAAACGCGTTTCATCGTACGATAAGTGCTGTCATGCCTGGGAGAAGGCCATCAACCCTCTCGGTAGGAATCGCCCTGACCTCGAAAGTCTTTGCATCGTATCCGTCTGTCTCCCTTGTTGCCTTCCAGGTCGCATAGGACTCACGGACTGCCATATAGTTTATCTTTGCCAAAATCTTACGGTCACCAAGTGCAGGTATGCTGAGGGTCACATCACTACCGATATTAAGTCCCTGGAGCAGATCTTCCCTGACATTGAAGGTGAACCATACGTCATTGAGGTCTACAATAGTCATCACAGGAGAACCGGTGCCGACAAGCTCACCGCACTTAGGGAAGATTGCAGATACGGTACCATCTACCGGCGAGGTGAGACAAAGCTCCCCGAGATATGACTCAACCTCCATCACAGCACCGTTAGCCTGAGCTACGAGGGCCTGCGCCGCGGCCTTGTCCTCTTCACGGGCTCCAGTGACCGCCATGTCGTATTTGCTCTTTGCAGCAAGGGCTGTCGCAACTGCGGCATCGTACTTCGCCTTGACCTCGTCATATTTCTGGGCAGACACGACATTCTCGTCGAGAAGCTTCTGCATCCTGTCGAAAGACTTCTTCATGACCTCTTCCTGAACCACGGCTGACTGCCAGAGATTATAGGCGCCTGATATTTCCTCGCTGCGTGCTCCGGCCTGAGCCTTCTTGCTCTGAGCCATCGCTGCATTCTTGACTGCGGTAGCCTGAGCGAGCTTGGCACGAACCTCTGGAGAATCGATGAATACTACGGTATCACCCTTGCTGACATGCTGTCCTTCCCTTACAAGAAGTTCTTCTATCCTGCCGGGAACCTTGCCGGAAACCCTGTATTCGTTAGCCTCGGCGACTCCCTGGATTACCGTTTCCTTAGGCTTTGACACGAAATAACCGGCGGCTGCGATGACAAGCACGACAGCGACAAGGGCGGCAACGCCAGCGATAAGATTATAGTTTTTTGACTGTTTCATGATTGTATGCTTTTGATTGCTTATTGTTATTGGACGTTAATTATTCTGCCATGCCAAGGTCACCCTGAGCTTTCAGGAGCTTGGTGTGATTCATCTTGAGATCGATACCGGCGTCGATGAACTCTGAGTTCGCCTGCATCCACGCAGCCTGCGCCTGGAGCGTCACCACCGTCTCTACGACGCCCTCCTCAAATCCGAGCATCGCGACGCGGAGGTTCTCTTCTGCGCTCTCAAGGTTGCTCTCTGCCATGCGCAGGCGCTCAAAGGCCTCCTGCTCCTGCTTGCCAAGCTGCTCGACCTCGAGGTTGATCAGTTCACAGGCATCGTCATATCTGCTCCTGTAGAGCGACGCTTCTGCCTTGGCCTTGCGAGTCTTCTGCAGGGCTTCCGTGCCATGGAAAATAGGGATGCTCACCATCACACCGGCATTGAACATACCACCGAACTCATTCTGGAAGCCATTGAATGCAGAAGGATTGCTGACAAGATAGTTCGCCGTCAACGCAATCTTCGGAAGCATGTCGGCACGTGCTATCTTATACTTCTGTTCATAGATTCTCGATGCAAGGTCAAGACTCTTTGTCTCCGGTCTGTCCTCAAGAATCTGCCCTATGTCCTTCCTTGCGGTCATGGATGGCTGTGCATCTGCGGAGAAAGTGTCAACAAGCTCATCCGCAAGCATGATCTCTGAATTAAGCGGAAGTCCTACCTGTTTGCAAAGAAGCATCTTCGACAATGCCAGACCATTTTCTGAGCGGCTGAGGAGCATCTGCGCCTCGTTGTATTTAACCTTGACAGGAAGTATGTCCGACTTCACCGCCGTGCCCTCCTCAACTGCAATCTCACCATTCCTGAGCATGGACTCGAGAAGTTCGAGATAGGTCTCCGCAAGCTTCTTCTTGTTGGCTATGGACACTATCTGCCAATATGTGTTGTCCACGTCGACGAGTACTTCCTGGGCCTTGGAGTCACACTGGACCAGAGAAAGCTCCTCAGCGAGAGATGCCATCTTGTTCGATGCAATGATCTTTCCTCCCATGAATACTGGCTGCTGGAGAGAAACAGCAGCGGCGTATACGTTGGTGATATCGAGGTTGAATGCCTGACTCACGTCCGTTCCTATCTGGTTGAGAGCCGCAGACATATCCGTCTGGGACAAGGCTCCGATCACGGTCTGCCACATAGGGCTTGTCATGTACTCCTGCGCGGCAGACGGGTTGGACTTTATGGCAGTCATCAGCTGCTGCATCTTTCCGTCGAGCTGCTGCTGGACCGCTGTGCCCATATTCTGGAGTGAACCTGACATATCATCGCCGATAAGGTCGATATTTCTGCTGTTGTACTGGTAGGTTCCCACTGCCGTGACATTAGGGAAGTAGTTTGCGATGGCAGTCTTCTTGTCATACTCCGCCATCTTTGCCTTCTGCCTTGCCTGCTCCAATTCCCTGTTGGAGTCCATCGCCATCTTCCTGCACTCTTCAAGTGTCAATGTCTGCTGGGCGTAAGCTCCGAGCGGCATCGCGATGGCCAAGGCTAGAACAATCGTTATTCTTTTCATCTTTAAATGTTTTGTGCTTTTCGCTTTTTAATCCCATATTTGCGCAACATTTGTACCGCATTTCAAGAACAAAACACATCAGAAAGAATATGTATCACATCGCAAACGACAAGCGTCAGCAAGCAACTGCAGAGAAAATCAGAGAGGGCCTGACAGCCTGCCTTTCTGTCAAACCCATGACAGAAATCAGTGTCAGTGACATATCCACGGCTGCCGGAGTCAGCCGTTCAACGTTCTACAGAAGCTTTGACATGCCACTGGACGTGCTCAGCTATTCCTGCAACCGAGTCGTCGACATGATAGTCAATGACTTTGCAAGAGTCGAGGTGAAGGACGCAGACGAACTAATCCAGTACAGTCTGAACTACTGGAGAAAGCATACTGACATACTCGAAGCCGCCATCAACTGCGACCGTCTTGACATCGTGAGGAATGCAATCGAGAATCACTCGGACAAATTCATCGGAGACTTGATGGGACTGGTTAAGAAGGATTTCACTGATTCGGAAATCGAATACATAAGGATGGGAGGAGTCGGACTGATCTCAAACCTTCTTATAGTATGGATAAGGCACGGCAAGAAGGAGACACCTGACCAGCTGTTTGATCTTTACAAGAAATGCAGGAACATAGTCTTAGGCTTCCACACCGGTACACTGCCGGAAATACTCTCCAGACGATAAAATCAGATGTGAGCTGCGTAAAAGACAAAAAAAAGACCAGACTTGTCAGAAAGTCTGGTCTTTTTATCTGATAGGAGTCTAGGACTACTTGAAGAGACCCTGTGCCATTGTGTAGAGAGCACGACGCCAGGTAAGGAACTCGTGTGCAGTGCCTGGAGAAACATGGCCCTCTGCGTTGTAGCCGGCTGCCTTGAGAGCCTCTACTGCTGCGTTGATCTGAGCTGGAGACTCCTTCTCGCCTGTGCTGAGGAAGATGTAGTCAACCTTGCGGCCTGCAAGTTCCTCTACGCTGTAGGTACCTCCTGAAAGGAGACCGTAGCTGCCGAACACCTCAGGACGTGCGAGGGTGATTGCGTGAGTTTCCATACCACCCATAGAGAGACCTGCCATTGCACGGTGCTTCTTGTCTGCGAGAGTGCGGAAGTTCGCGTCGATGTAAGGAACGAGCTCGTCAACGAGGACAGTCTCGAAACCGTTGTTGAGCATCATGCTCATGCCACCAGCGGGACGTGCAGGACGAGCTGCAGGAGCATCACCGGCAGGCTGAGCTGCAGGGCGAGCTGCAGGACGTGCGCCTGGACGGAAGCCCTCATTGGTCATACCATAGGTCATGACAATGATGAACGGCTTGATCTTACCCTCTGCGATGAGGTTATCCATGATGAGGTTTGCGTGACCCTGGTTTGAC
>JAGHUQ010000137.1 GCA_018064725.1 Candidatus Cryptobacteroides caccocaballi | reverse complement strand
ACCTTAGCGTAGCAGCCACCCTCGAAGTTGAAGACACCGTTGTCATCCCAACCGTGCTCGTCATCACCGATGAGGCGACGCTTAGGGTCGGTAGAAAGGGTAGTCTTACCAGTACCAGAAAGACCGAAGAAGATAGCGGTGTTCTCACCGTTCATATCGCAGTTTGCAGAGCAGTGCATTGAAGCGATACCCTTGAGTGGAAGGTAGTAGTTCATCATTGAGAACATGCCCTTCTTCATCTCACCACCGTACCAGGTGTTGATGATTACCTGCTCGCGTGAGGTTACGTTGAAAGCGACGCAAGTCTCAGAGTTGAGGCCGAGCTCAGCGTAGTTGGTAACCTTAGCCTTTGAAGCGTTGTAGATGACGAAGTCAGGGGTGAAGTTTGCGAGCTCCTCAGCGGTAGGCTGGATGAACATGTTGGTCACGAAGTGTGCCTGCCATGCAACCTCGACGATGAAACGAACTGCCATACGGGTGTCAGCGTTTGCACCGCAGAATGCGTCTACTACATAGAGGTTCTTGTTGCAGAGCTCCTGCTTTGCAATCTCCTTAACCTTGGCCCAAACGTCCTCAGACATAGGGTGGTTATCGTTCTTGTAGCCCTCTGAAGTCCACCAAACGGTGTCCTTGGAGTTCTCGTCCATTACGATGTATTTGTCCTTAGGAGAACGGCCGGTGTAGATACCAGTCATGACGTTTACTGCGTCAAGCTCGGTGTTCTGACCTACCTCGTATCCCTCGAGGCCTGCCTTGGTCTCCTCAGCGTAGAGGACTTCGTAAGAAGGGTTGTGTGCGATCACTGTAGAACCAGTGATACCGTACTGTGTCAAATCAAGATTTGCCATAATTTTTATATGAATTTTAAGAGTTTCGTTCTAAACCGAAATTGTTGCAAATGTACAAATAATCGCATACTTTAACAATACTTACCGCTACTTATTTTTAATAATCGTGTGTTTTTCGTATTTTTGTGTGTCTTGACAGATGGAATATGACTCCTAAGGAAGTATTGAAGGAATATTGGGGCTATGACTCTTTCCGCTCGGTGCAGGAAGAGGTCATCGATGCTGCACTTTCCGGCAAGGATGTGCTGGCTCTGATGCCGACCGGAGGAGGTAAGTCAATATGCTTCCAGGTGCCGGCCATGATGAGCGAAGGTATCGCCATAGTCGTGACCCCGCTGATCTCCCTGATGAAGGATCAGGTCCGTAATCTTGAGGCAAGAGGCATCCGTGCCCTGAGCATCCACATGGGAATGACCCGCAGGGAAGTGGAGCTCGCGCTGAACAATGCAGCCTATGGTGGATACAAGTTTCTTTACCTCTCTCCGGAGAGGCTCTCGACCCGCTTGTTCCAGGGCTATCTGAACCAGCTTGACATCAGCTACATCGTCGTCGACGAGGCTCACTGCATCTCGCAGTGGGGATATGACTTCAGACCTGACTACCTGAACATCGGAAAGCTTCGTGAGCTCGTCGATGCTCCGGTGATCGCTCTCACGGCTACCGCCACCCCGGAAGTCGCGTACGACATCATGTCCAGACTCTCCGGCATCGTCGGCGACGATGCTGCCGGGAGCGGAGCATTTGCCCGGACTAGGGTGGCCCGGAGCCTTGCGCAGGGCCATCTGCGGAGCGACGGCAGTGTCGATGCCGCCTCCGATGGCGCAGATAAGGATGGAGACGGGACAGGTACGAGCGGAGCATTTGCCCGGATTAGGGTGGCCCGAAGCCTTGCGGAGGGCCATCTGCGGAGCGAGACCGGTGCCGGCGGCGATGCTCCGGACAGGGGTACAGCCGGGGTTCCGGAGAAGGCTCCGGGGAACTTCGTCCTGGTGAAGACCAGCTTCGCAAGGGACAATCTGTCATATATAGTCAGGAACTGTGAGGATAAGCTCGGAAAGATGCTGGAAGTCTGCAACGGCATTGCCGGCACTGGCGTAGTGTATGTGAGGAGCCGCAAGCGCTGCGAGGAACTTTCTGCGTTCCTGGTGGCACAGGGAGTATCCGCGTCATTCTATCATGCAGGATTGAGCTCCTCGATGCGAGCAAGACGCCAGGAAGAATGGCTTGACGGCAGCGTCCGCGTGATGGTGTGCACCAATGCGTTCGGTATGGGAATCGACAAGCCTGACGTGAGGTTCGTGATCCATTATGACGTTCCGGACAGCCCAGAGGCATATTTCCAGGAAGCTGGCCGCGCCGGCAGGGACGGTAATCGCTCGTTCGCGGTCCTGCTGTGGAATTCTTCTGACATACAGCGACTCCATCAGATCGGAACCACCTCCTTTCCTGAGCTCGACTACATAGAGAAGGTATATCACATGCTCCATGCGATGTTCGGCATTCCGTATGATACGGGCATGGGCAGGGAACTGCGCTTCGACCTCGAGGCATTCTGCAGCCAATACAAGCTCAACCGTAGCCAGGCCTATCATGCGCTCAAGTACATAGAAAGGGAAGGACATTGGACCATGGCGGACAAGGTCGACATCCCAACCAGGATACAGATTGCCGTCTCTCGCCAGGAACTTTACGGAGTGGAGCTGGAGGACCCGAAAATGAAGGATTTCCTCGAGATGCTCATGCGCAGGTATACCGGAATATTCTCCTATACGGTTCCGATTGAGGAGGATTTCATCGCCGCAGAGCTTGACATGAGCGTGGCTCAGCTTCGCCAGCTGATGTACAGGCTCTCGCTCAACCATGTCATCAGATATGTGCCGGCAGCCGTGTCCGATATCATCCTCCTCGCGCACAACCACCTTCAGCCTAAGAACGTATGCCTCAGCCCGGACAGGTACCGTCGGTTGAAGGGCTCCTTCACCAAGCGCTCCGAGACCATGATAGACTACGCCTCAGAGGAGACCGAATGCAGAAGTCGCTTCCTCCTCAGGTATTTCGGAGAAAGCGACTCGAAGGAATGCGGGACTTGCGACATCTGCCGTGCCCGCAGATAATTTCAGATTCTATTTACACCACTTGTCAAGCCATCCGAAGAGCTCTCTGTGCCAGTAGAGCGAGTTCTGTGGCTGGATGATCCAGTGGTTCTCCTCAGGGAAGATCACGAGCCTGCTAGGTACGCCCATCATCTGCGCTGCGTTGAATGCAGCCATGCCCTGCTCGTAAGGAATACGGTAGTCCATCATGCCGTGGATGCAGAGGATAGGGGTGTGCCAGTTCAGTACCATGCTCTCAGGGTCATGCGCATAGTGACGCACGGTCTTGGCTGCGGTAGAATAAGGCGCACCTGCCTGCTGGAGGCCGCCGAAGGTCACACCGTCGCCCTGAGCACCCATCTGACCAGGAGTATATGCGAACTCGCTGAGTCCTCCGTTGTCGAAGTTCGCGAACCACATTTCCTCGGTAGTATACCACATCTGCTTCTCATTGAAGATACCGGCATGAGCCACGAAACAGTCGTAGAGGTCGCCGTGGAGGCCTTCGAGCATGTATGCCGAGAATCCACCATAAGATGCACCCACGCACGCGAGCTTGCTTACGTATGGCTGGCTCTTCATATAACGTCCGGCGGTGAGATAGTCCTGCATGTTGAGGCCTACATAATCGCCGCTGATCTCTTCCTTCCATTCCTGTCCGAATGCGGTGGTTCCGCGACGGTTAGGCATGATCACGATGTAGCCGTTCTCGGCCATGAGCCTGTAGCACCAGCGGTAGCTCCAGTCCTGGCTGTTGGTGCCCTGAGGGCCGCCGAGCACGATTTCGACTGCAGGATACTGCTTGCTTGAGTCGAACTTGGGAGGGTAGAGTACCCAGCACTGCATCTGCTGTCCGTCTACGGTCTCGAGCCAGATGCTCTCGGACTTCGGAGCCTCGAGGCTGCCGAGGAGATGGTCGTTTTCCTTGGTGAGCTGTGACCATTCTGCATAGCCCTGATCGCCGAGGGTAAGCTTAATGAGCTCAACCGGACGGTTGAGGCAATAGTTGCTTGCGTAAAGAGTATTGCCGCTGATGGCGAACGGACTGAAGAAGTCGAACGGCTCGTCCGTCGCGGTGAGCTGACGGAGAGTTCCGTCGAGGGTGACGCGATAAAGCTTCTGGGTGCCGTTGTCAAGTGCTGCGAAGATCATGCTCTTGCTGTCTGCATCCCAGACGATGCCTGACTTGTCGCGGTCGAGCTCAGCTGCGAGCTCGCAGATCTCCCCGAATGCCACGCCAACGCTCTGACCTTCCTCGGCTGTGCTGTATTTCACGTCGCAGACGAGAACCCTCTGTGCGTCGGCCTCATATCCGTCACGTGCCATGGATATCCATGCGAGCTTGCTGCCGTCAGGGCTCCATACAGGGTCGGTGTCGTATCCGCCGTCACCCTTCACGGTGATGGTTGCGCCTGTGACGATGTCATAAACATAGATGCCGCAGTTCGTCGAGAATGCATACTCCTTGCCCATGTGCTTGCGGCATGAGTAGACGATATAGCGTCCGTTTGGTGACCAGTCGAGCTGCTCTGCACCACCGAATGGCTCTGTAGGAAGCTCATACGGCTCATCGCCGAGAAGGTCGAAAGAGTTCTCCGGGGTGATCTTCGCGTCTCCGAATGGAGCTATGTAGGTGCGTGGGGTCTCTGTCACCCAATGGTCCCAATGACGGTACATGAGGTCCTCTGTAGCATAAGCCTGAGCCTTGTCGAGGCCGGCATCTGCAGGGCTTGAGAGCTTCTTGTTCTTGATGGTGGAGATATAGTAGACGTTTGCCTGGTCAGGGGAGATCTTGAATTCTCCGATGCCGGAAGGAACGTCGCTGAGCTGGGTCTTCTTCACGAGCTTGCCGCCCCTGAGGGCAGCCTTCCAGATCTGACCGCCCTGGATGTATGCGATGGTCTTGTCGTCGAGCCAGCGGGCATTGTTCACGGATTTTCCTTCATGAGTGATCTGCCTGCGGTTGGAACCGTCAGTGTCGCAGATGAAGAGGTTGCGGCATGAACGGTTCTCTTCGATGGAGGTATAGCTGACGCCATAGAGTATGGTCTTGCCGTCAGGAGAGAGCTGGGCGTCTGTGATGCGGCCGAGAGAAAGGAGCACCTCCGGAGTCATGTGGTCTCCGGTAAATGGAGCTGCAGCGCTTATTTCCTGCTGCTTGTTGTTCTCGGGCTTTTCTGTCAGGAATTTCAACATTGTGTAGAATGCGAATGTGAGGATCACCGTGCACAGAAGGCCGAGGATCCAGTTTAGGGTTTTACTCATATAGATTTCTCAATTTGTTTATTTCTTCTTTCATCCGTTCCCTCAGGCTGTCCGGTGCAAGCACCTCGATGCGGCTTCCCCTTGCCAGGAGATCCATGATGAGGCTGTCGTTCGGACATACCCGGATTGCAAAGGTAGTGCTTTCTTCGTCAGAAGCGATGATTTCCTGACTTCCATGTAGCGGAAGGTCGTTGATGAAACGTGCTTCCAAAGCTCCGGCCTTGAAGACGACCTTTTCGGATTTCTTGCCCTCGTTGAGGTAGACTCCGTAGCTCGATGCGAACAGCTCTTCCACGTCGAAGCCTGCCGGCATGCTGAATTCTTCGCCGGTCTCTTCCATGGACTTGATTCTGTCAAGGCCATAAACCCTCAGACCCTTCCTTTCCACACACCAGGCTATGAGATACCAGCGCCTGGCGACTTCCTTGACTGCGTACGGATATACCGTGAGTCGGGAAGCTTCCTCGCTGCTGTACTTCTGGTATCTGATCCTCAGGACCATGTTGTCCTGCATCGCATTCATCACATGGGTGAGATACTCGTGTCCGGAGGGTACTTCTTCCACGGCTACGCGGCCTGAGAGCAGGTCCTTGCTCTGATGCAGCAGGTTGTTGACGGTGAATGTGTCAATGAGCCAGCTGGTCACGGAGTCCTGCTCGACCATGTCCTTGCCGCCCCTGATGAAATATCTGTTGGTGCTGCGGTCGCACTCGATGCGTATGCCGAATATGTCTTCGACCATGCCTCTCTGGTGGTTGAAGGTGCTGCGTACGTATGGGGTGTCCCAGCGCTGTTCCCACTTGTCGAACAGTTCCTCGAGCGTGAGTCCCTTGTCTCCGACCCTGATGAAGGTCTGGATCAGCCATATGTATTTCCGAAGAAGTTCTCCTGTCATGTCTTAGCTGATGTTGCTGTAATCCTTTACGGTATATTTGTCCTTGCGCAGCTCTCCTGCGAGCATCGCGTTCTGCGGGCTTTCCAATCTAGGGTCACGCGAAAGAATAAGGTCGGCGTATGAACGCGCGTCGGAGAGCAGGATTCCGTCCTTTGCGAGCGATGCGATGGCGAGCTTGATAGGCAGGCCGCTCTGCTGGGTTCCCTCAATGTCACCTGGACCTCTCATCTTCATGTCCTCCTCCGCGAGCTCGAACCCGTTCTCTGTCTGGACCATGAGCTCGATCCTATGGCGGCTCTCCTTGCTGAGCTTCTGGCCTGTGATCAGTATGCAGAAGGATTCCTCGCTGCCTCGGCCGACCCTTCCGCGCAGCTGGTGGAGCTGTGAGAGACCGAAGCGCTCGGCGCTTTCTATGACCATCACGCTGGCGTTTGGCACGTCCACACCGACCTCGATCACGGAGGTCGCCACGAGTATGTTCGCCTTTCCGTCCGCGAAGGCCTTCATGTTGAAGTTCTTGTCGTCGTTGGTCTGCTTTCCGTGTACAATGGCGACTTTGTAGTCAGGGAATGGGAAAGCTCCCACTATATCCTCGAAACCCTGTTCCAGGTTCTTGTAGTCCATTTTTTCGCTCTCGAAGATGAGCGGATAAACCACGAAGACCTGCCTTCCCTTGCCGATTTCCTGCTTCATGAAATTGTGCAGGGCGAGTCTCTTGTTCTCGTAGATATGCATGGTCCTCACCGGCTTTCTGCCAGGAGGCATCTCGTCGATCACTGATACGTCCAGGTCGCCATACAGGGTCATCGCCAGCGTGCGTGGGATAGGCGTCGCGGTCATCACGAGCACATGCGGAGGAATCCCGCAGCTGGTCTTGGACCATAGCTTGGAACGCTGCTCCACACCGAAGCGGTGCTGCTCGTCCACTATCGCAAGCCCGAGATTGCGGAAGATCACATTGTCTTCTATTAGAGCATGGGTGCCGACGATCATGCCTATCGACCCGTCCTGCAGGCCGGCGTGTATCTCACGGCGTTCTGCGACCTTGCTGCTGCCGGTCAGAAGCGCGACCTTTACTCCTGTCCCTGCAAGGTATCTGCTGATGTTCCTGAAGTGCTGCTGGGCGAGGACTTCCGTCGGTGCCATCATGCAGGCCTGGTACCCGTTGCCTATGGCTATCAGAGCGCTGAGCACGGCGACCATGGTCTTTCCGCTGCCGACGTCTCCCTGTACGAGACGGTTCATCTGATGTCCTCCCTTCATGTCTTCCCTGATCTCCTTGATCACCCTTTTCTGGGCGCCGGTGAGAGGGAAGGGAAGTGCTTCGTAACATCGGTTGAAAGCTTCGCCGACCTTCGGCATTACTATGCCCTGCTCGCCTCTGCTGCGCACATATTTCTGCTTCAGAAGAGACAGCTGGAGGTAGAACAACTCCTCGAACTTGAGCCTGTAGGTGGCTTTTTCCAGAGATGCCTGATCCGAAGGGAAGTGTATGTTCCACAGTGCGGTGCGGAGGTCCGTGAGTCCTTTCTCCCTGAGCACATATTCGGGCAGTGTCTCGGTGATTTCCGGCATGCACGCGTTCAGCGCCGAAGCCATGAGCTTGTTCATGACCTTGCCGGTGATTCCAGAATTCTTCAGATTTTCCGTGCTGGGGTATACTCCTGTGAGCTTTCCTGCGCCCTGGCTCACGGCTTTCTCTACGCTGTCGACCTCTGGATGGACGAAGTTGAAACGGCCGTTGTACGCCTGCGGCTTGCCGAAGAAAATCCATTCGGTTCCTGGCTTGAGACGCTCGTACATCCATTTCACGCCCTTGAAGAACACGATCTCGCCAGAGCCGCTTCCGTCGCTCACAAGCACGCTGAGGCGCTTTCCTGCGAAGCTTGGCTTCCCGTTCACGGCCTCCGGTCCCTTGCCTTTGAGCTCAGCGCTGTGGACGGTCGCCCGAAGCTGGACGGATGCTGAATCGGAGGCGATGTCCGCTATCCTGGTGATGCTGCTTCGGTCGATGTAGCGGAACGGATACAGACGGATGAGGTCACCGAAGGTCCTAACCTCCAGTTCCTTCAGCAGAAGCTGCGCTCGCTTGGGGCCGACGCCCGGCAGATACTGCAATTCCGTATCCAGTTCGCTGTGTCTGATCATATCTTACAAAGATACTCAAAAGTCCCAAAAATTCAGCTATATTTGTAGTTCAAGATTTAATAGAGTAATCCATTATGGCAAGGAAACTTATAGTCGGAATCACCCAGGGTGACGGCAACGGTATCGGATACGAGGTTATCATCAAGGCTCTCGCGGATGAACGTGTACTCGATATGTTCACTCCTGTGATCTACGGCTCATCGAAGATTTTCGGCTTCTACAAGAAGCAGATCCACAATATCGAGAATATCAACACCAACGTGGTCAGCTCCGCAAAGGACATCCACCAGAAGAGGGTCAACATCGTGAACTGTCTTCCTGAGAATGTGTTCGTCGAGCCTGGTCAGCCAACAAGCGAGTCTGCCAAGTCAGCAATGACTTCTCTCGCGGCAGCTGTTGCCGACCTCAAGGCAGGCGACATCGACGTGCTCGTGACAGCACCGATCAACAAGAGGGCGATGACCAACGAGGGCTTCGGCTACACCGGTCACACAGAGTATCTCGAGCAGGAGTTCGGCGTGGACGAGGTTGCTATGATCATGGTCAGCGACCAGCTCAAGGTCGGTGTCGTAACCGGACATATTCCGCTCAAGGAAGTACATAAGAGTATCACTGCCGAGAAGATCCTGAAGAAGCTTCGCCTCATGCACGCTTCCCTCGAAAGGGACTTTGCGATCGACCATCCGAAGATCGCGGTCCTCGGACTCAACCCTCACTGCGGTGACGGCGGCCTTCTCGGAGATGAGGAGCAGCAGATCATCCTTCCAGCTGTCCAGCAGGCCGTTTCCGAGGGTATAAATGCGTTCGGACCATATTCTCCGGACGGCTTCTTCGGCCTCGGAAACTACAGCAAGTATGATGCTGTCCTCGCGATGTACCATGACCAGGGCCTCACTCCGTTCAAGGCACTTGCGTTCGAGCAGGGCGTGAACTTCACCGCAGGCCTTCCGGTGGTACGCACATCTCCTGACCATGGCACCGCGTATGACATGGCCGGACGTGACATGGCTGACCCTCATTCGATGATGGCTGCCATCTACACGGCTATCGACGTATACAACAACCGCGAGGCTTATGACGAACTTCAGGACGGTAAGATGACCATCGAGATGCCGGACACAGAGATCAAACCTCGTGGAGGAAGGGTCATCGAATAGCATGGAGGAACAGCACAGGCCGATAATCTGGCTTTATACTGACGGCGCTTCGAGTGGCAATCCCGGCCCTGGAGGCTATGGGATCGTGCTCAAGTGCGGCAGCCTGGTGAAGGAAATGTCCGGAGGCTTCGCCTGCACGACAAACAACAGGATGGAGCTTCTTGCGGTCATCGTCGGCCTCAAGGCCATCAGGTGGGACAATGCGGATGTGATAGTCACGAGCGACTCCTCGTATGTCGTCAATGCCATCAATCAGGGCTGGCTCGACAACTGGGTGCGCAAGGGTTTCAGGAAGGTCAAGAATCCCGACCTGTGGATGGAGCTGCTGCCGCTTCTGAAGAAGCATAGCGTGCGTTTCCAGTGGGTGCATGGACATAATGGCCATCCGGAGAACGAGAGATGCGATGCCTTGGCCGTGGATGCGGGTGCCGGTGCGGTCTCGCGTGGTGTGCAGCTTCCTCCGGACCCTGGATTCGACCCTGCAAGCGAGACTCTTGGGCTGGAAGACTAGCTTCATTCGTTTCCATGAAATGAATTAGCTGATATTCTGATAAATATTACTATATTTGTAGGTTATTTGTAGTAAAATGCAGATGGCCTACATTTTTTGTGTCAGCTAAGCTGCCCAAGTTGAATAAATTAATACCAAGATATGTCACTGACAGACGTTTTCAAGAAAATATTCGGCTCCAAGGCCGACCGTGACGCAAAGCGCTTCCAGCCTTACGTCGTCAAGGCGCTTGCAGCCTATGAGGAGATAGACAAGCTCTCCGATGATGAGCTTCGTGCAAGATCAGCAGCTCTCCGTCAGCTTATCAAGGACCGCACAGCCGAGAATGAGGCACGTGTGGCGGAAATCAAGGGTGAACTCGAGAAGGATATTCCTGTCGATGAGAAGGAGAAGCTCGCTGCTGAGTCAGACAAGCTCGTGAAGGTGATCGATGACCAGATCGAGGAGATTCTCGAGGAAATTCTTCCTGAGGCATTCGCAATCATGAAGAGCACCGGCCGCAGATTCACTCAGAATGAGACCATCCGCGTCAAGGCTACCGACTTTGACCGCGACCTCGCTGCTACCAAGGACTTCGTGACCATCGACGGCGATGATGCCGTATGGCAGAACCACTGGATTGCCGGCGGTAACGAGATCACCTGGGACATGATCCATTATGACTGCCAGCTCTTCGGAGGTGCGGTGCTTACATACAGCCGCAAGAATGCAGCCACCAAGGAAGCTGAGCGTGAGCGTGAGGGAAACATCGCGGAGATGGCTACCGGTGAGGGTAAGACCCTCGTGGCGACTCTCCCTGTGTTCCTCAATGCGCTTGCAGGCAAGGGTGTGCACGTCGTGACCGTGAACGACTACCTCGCTAAACGAGACTCTGAGTGGATGGGACCTCTCTACATGTTCCATGGCCTCTCGGTAGACTGTATCGACAAGCATCAGCCGAACTCGGATGCGAGAAGGAAGGCGTACGCGTGCGACATCACCTTCGGTACCAACAATGAGTTCGGTTTCGACTACCTCCGTGACAACATGGCGACGAACCCTGAGGACCTCGTACAGCGCAAGCTCCATTACGCCATCGTCGACGAGGCCGACTCAGTGCTCATCGATGATGCACGTACTCCTCTGATCATCTCCGGTCCTGTGCCTAAGGGTGACGACCAGCAGTTCGCAGAATATAAGCCATTCGTGGAGAGGCTCTACAGCCGCCAGCGCACCTTCGTCACAGAGGTTCTCAACGAGTCCAAGAGACTCATCGCGGCCGGTGACGAGGCTGAGGGCGGAAAGCTCCTCCTCCGTGCATACAAGGGACTTCCTAAGTACAAGCCGCTCATCAAGTATCTCAGTGAGCCTGGTATCAAGCAGATTCTCCAGAAGACCGAGAACTACTATATGCAGGACAATGAGAAGGAGATGCCTGTCGTAACAGACCCTCTCTTCTTCGTGATCAACGAGAAGCAGCACTCTGTGGATATGACCGACAAGGGCCACGAGGTGCTTGCATCTGCAGTCGAGGACAGCGAGTTCTTCGTCCTTCCTGACGTAGGCGCCCAGATTGCCGATCTCGAGAAGCAGGAACTCGGCGCATCTGAGAAGCAGGAGCGCAAGGATGCCATCATGGCTGACTTCGCAATCAAGAGCGAGCGTGTCCACACCGTGAACCAGCTCCTCAAGGCTTATGCGATGTTCGAGAAGGATATTGACTATGTGATCGTCGACAACAAGATCAAGATCGTCGACGAGTCTACCGGTCGTATCATGGAGGGACGCCGCTGGAGCGATGGTCTCCACCAGGCTGTGGAGGCTAAGGAGAACGTCAAGGTCGAGGCCGCTACCCAGACTTTCGCGACCATCACTCTCCAGAACTATTTCCGTATGTACCACAAGCTCGCCGGTATGACAGGTACCGCTGAGACCGAGGCTGGTGAGTTCTGGTCAATCTACAAGCTTGATGTAATCGTCATCCCGACCAACAAGCCAATCGCCCGTCAGGATAACGAGGACCTCATATACAAGACAAAGGCTGCCAAGTACAACGCGGTCATCAAGAAGGTTCAGGAGCTCGTCGCAGAGGGACGCCCTGTCCTTGTCGGTACCACCGACGTCGAGACTTCAGAGCTCCTCAGCCGCATGCTCAGGATGCGCGGAATCCAGCACCAGGTGCTCAACGCCAAGCAGCACGCACGTGAGGCGGAGGTCGTTGCACACGCAGGACAGAGCAGTACCGTGACCATCGCTACCAACATGGCAGGTCGTGGTACCGATATCAAGCTCTCTCCAGAGGTCCGTGCAGCCGGCGGTCTTGCGAT
>JAGHUQ010000039.1 GCA_018064725.1 Candidatus Cryptobacteroides caccocaballi | reverse complement strand
GCATTGAGACATGCTGCGAAGAAGGCTCCGATGAGGAAGGTCAGCAGCCACCAGCCGATAGCGGAATCTTCGCCGTCAAAGAAAATGGCAAGCAGCCAATTGCCTATGCTGAACAATACGAAAACACTGGAAAGCTGCGCAATGCCGTTGAGCAGTTCATAGCTCTTCCCCTTTCTGTAATTCGTGTAATACACAGCAATGGTGAAGGCTGCGTAGATCAAAATGGCAATGATGATTGAAATTAGGTATCTTGACATGGCTTTCCATTAATTAAGTGGTCGAATAATCAGTATCTGCTCACAAATATACAAATACAGCTTCACACGGCGCACAGCAGCGCATATTTTTTGACAGAATTTCAGTTTGGGTAATTCCCAGGCGCTAATTGGAAATAATTCTTAACTTTGGCAGTACAAATTACGAAAATTACAAGCTGTATAAGGAATGAGAAAAATATTTAATTTCATAGCCGCGACACTTGTGGCCGTGAGCGCGATATCCTGCAAGAAAGATGAGCCTGTAGACCCTATAATCGGCAACTACCATTTCACTGGAGTCGAGACGACTGCATGGGGTGACGAGGCTCCGAAGAAGACCGACATCGAAGGCCAGCTGCGCTTCTTCAATGCGAATGACGGGAACATCCGTACCAGCGGAATCTTCGCGACCGTATGCCATCGTGATGGGGATGAAGTGACTTTCGACACATTCGTCCTTCCCGGTGCGAGATTTGAGACCATCGTCTATCCGACAAAACTCGTGGATGACAAGATGACAATACTTCTCCACGAAGAAGGCGACATCGAGATCAGCGAAGGCAGCACCGTACATTACAAGCGTCAGCTGACAGGAACCGCTACGAGATCGAAGCTTTAGAACACTAATACCAAATAACATGAACTCAAAGAAAATCATCGCATCTGTAGCTGCAGTCGCAGCTTCATGTGCAATCTGCTCAGCGCAGACCGTGAAGAGTCAGGTCATCGAAAATGGCGGTACAGGCCCGTACAAGTCAATTGCAGTTGGTGACGAGACACTCCCTACCCACATCATCTACCGTCCTAACGACCTTAAGGCAGCCGTCGAGAAGAATGGCGGCAAGCTTCCTGTAGTCGTATATGCAAACGGTGCGTGCGTGAACAACAGTCTTGAGATGAGCCGTCTCCTCAGCGAGGTGGCTTCATACGGCTATGTCCTCATCGCTATCGGACCTTACGAGGAGTACACTGACGAGGCATTCTACAACCAGTGGAGAGGCGTCGTAAAGGGTGCTTATCCTTCGACAAAGGAGGTTCTCGTGATGGGTAACGGCGAGAGAGTATTTGCATATACGGACGAGGAGAAGGCCGCACAGGCTGAGGCTCGCGCTGCAGAGAGAGCCGCACGCGAGGCTGCAATGAAGAAGGCTTCAAAGAAGAAGAACGCAACCCCTCCTCCAATGCCTTTCCGCACCTATCCAAAGCAGATGCTCGAGGCACTCAGCTGGATTACCGATCAGGCTGCTGACAAGAACAGCGAGTACTACCATATGGTCGACCTCGACAAGGTTGCTGCAATGGGCCAGTCATGCGGTGGCGCACAGACCCTCGCAGTGGCTCATGACCCTCGTATCAAGACCTGTGTCATGCTCAATACCGGTATCGGTGAGAACAGCATGCAGGGCGTAGACAAGAACTGTCTCGAGAGTCTTCATACCCCTATGTTCTACATGATCGGCGGTCCTGTCGACATCGCATACAAGAACGCACAGGGTGACTATGACAACATCAAGGACCTCCCTATCGTCATGGCGAACTCACTCGATGGCCATTCTGGAACATACTATGAGAAGAACGGTGGTCCTTACGCTGTCGCTGCCCGCAAGTGGCTCGACTGGCAGCTCAAGGGCAAGGTCGGAGAATCTGCGATGTTCCTTGACGACGAGTACGAGGCAAAGTTCTATCCTGCATGGACTTTCGTGAGAAAGAACTGGTAATTCCCACATATCCCAAAGCAAAAGGCTGACCCAAGAAAGGTCAGCCTTTTACTTTCTCCTTCTATCTAGGGACCTTTTCTGGTAGAACATCCCTAGATAGGCGGCTTTTCTGTCGATTTCCTGTTTTTTCCTTCTATCTAAGGACCTTCTGTGCGAAAACATCCCTAGATAGGGGCTGACCGGCAGGCCGCCCTCCCAGCCCCGAACTACCTCGACCGTTTCGCCGCCTTGGCAGCCTTCCTGGCAGCCTGTTCTGCGGCAGCGGCCTCGCGTGCCGTCTTGGTCTTGAACACGATTACGCCGTTTGCACCGCGAGAGCCGTAGATGGCAGTCGATGCGTCCTTGATGACGTCCACGGAATAGATGTCGTATGGGTTGAGACCGGAGATGTCGCTCACCACGGCACCGTCCACGACGAAAAGCGGCTGTGTGTTGGAATTGAACGAGCCTTCTCCGCGGATGGTTACCGATGGAGTGCCGCCTGGACCGGAATTGCCGATCTGCACACCGGCCACCCTTCCCCTGAGATAGTCGAAGATCGAATTGTATGAGCTGATTTCCTCTTCCTTGACCTTGACACGGCTTATGCTGCCGGCATCCTTGGCGGTGTCGACATCCTGATATCCGATTCCGGCGACCCTGTTCCTGTCAAGCTCGCTTTCACTATCCGCGAGCTTGGAAGCACTTCCGCATGAACAGAGCGCAGCCATGGCTGCCGCGAGTGCGATGAACTTTCTCATTTTGTGTAGACGTTTTCGATTTCCAGAATATAGATAGTGTGGAAACCACCGCCCGGCTTGTCGTTATACCAGCGCTCGAGAGTTGCCTTGTCGGTGAAATTCTCTGGTACCATGTCGCTGCGGAAGAGTTTCCTGCAGTCCAGGGTCATGCGTGCCTGGTCGAAACTGATCGAACCGGATTCCATCTCCACAGGCACGAGTCCGGACGCGGCAACCTTGTCCATGTCCCTGCCGGACTTCGAACCGCAGAGCTGCAAAGCTTCACGGCATCCATCGCCGAAGAACGAGAGTGTGACGCGGTCTCCGTTTTCGAGGAAATCGTGGGTGTAGCGCTCTGGGCGCACGAAGATGAAAGCCACCGGCTTATACCAGAGCCATCCGAGTCCTCCCCATGACGCTGTCATTGTGTTATATCCGTCCTTGGTGCCGGCTGTTACCAGCATCCATTCCTTGTTGATCAGATCGAATTCATTCTCGTTGGCGAGAATGTTGAGGTCCTGCTTTGTCATAACTTGTCTTGTTTGCACAAAGATACGCATAATTAAACATACCGCTTGTTTTTGGCCAGAGATTTCATACCTTCGCGCCGATGGAGACGAAATCGCAGGAAGAAAGGTTCGTAAAGATGACCACAGAGCCGGTCGAGAAGCTGGTTTGCGGCCTGGCCGTGCCGTCGATTGGCAGCATGATGGTCTCTGCAATCTACAACACCGTCGATACTTTCTTCGTCGGCAGAACCGGCACTCAGAGCGTTGCCGCCCTCGGAATCGTATTCTCCTTCATGGTCATCACCCAGGCCATAGCATTCATGTTCGGCCATGGCTCCGGAAATTACATCAGCCGCGCCCTGGGACGCAGGGATACTTCCACCGCTGCAACGATGGCGGCAACAGGATTCTTCTCGGCGGTCACCGTCAGCGCCGCCATCGCGACCACCGCAATCTGCTTCATGGAACCTGTTCTCAGGGTCTTCGGCGCTACACCGACCATCATGCCGGTTGCTAAGGACTATTTCTTCTGGATCGCCGTCGGCGCCCCTTTCATCACCGGAACCTTCGTCATCAACAACCAGATGCGTCTGCAGGGAAATGCGCGTCTCGCGCTCAGGGGAATCATGTCCGGAGCGCTTCTGAACATGGTCCTGGACCCTATATTCATCTTCGGCTTCGACATGGGTGTAGCCGGTGCGGGCCTCGCTACCGCTCTCTCGCAGCTGACAAGTTTCACCGTGCTGCTCTCACTCACTGGGAAGAACGGCGGAATCGCGATCAGACCGCGGAATTTCCGTCTGCAGGGATGGTACTATAAGGAAATACTCGCAGGTGGTATCCCTTCCCTCTTCAGACAGGGAATGATGGGAATCGTGACGATATGCCTCAATAATGTCGCCGGTCTCTACGGTGATTCAGTCATCGCAGCCTTCTCCATCACCCAGAGGCTCACGATGCTCTCGAATTCCATACTCATCGGTTTCGGACAGGGATTCCAGCCCGTGTGCGGCTTCAATTATGGTGCGGGACTGTTCGCAAGGGTTCGCAGGGCGTTCTGGTTCTGCGTCAGGACAGGCAGCGTCTACTGCTTTGCCGTCGCCATTGTGGCATTCACATTTGCCCCGGGGCTCATTTCCATCTTCCGTGCCGACGACCCGGATGTCATCTCCTTCGGCACGCTTGTGCTGCGCTGCAATGCGATTACATACGGATTCCTCGGTCTGATCATCATGTCGAACATGTTCCTTCAGAACATCCGGTACACACGCAGTGCGATAGTCGTAGCTGTCGCACGCGAGGGCTTGTTCTTTCTCCCGACCCTCTTCCTGATCCAGATGCTTTGGGGAAAGGCAGGACTCCCCGCAGTTCAGCCGGTCTCTGATGTCCTCGCATTCATCCTCTCCCTGATTCTCAGCGTGAAGGCTCTGCAGGACATGAAAAAGAAGGAAAAATCCCTTTAGAATCTAGTCGGTCACATCGAGGCGGCCGACCTTGGGAGTGTATTCCCAGTCGTCTGTCCTGAAAGGAGACGCGAGAAGGCCTTCCTTGTTGATGAGGTTTGCGTCGTCAGGGTTGTCCGCCCATGCATAGCGCACTGCGACTGGCTCCTTGACCTCAGGGCTCGACACGATGATGGTGCCGCCCTTGATCGTAGCGTTCGCCCATACGAACTTCCTGTCCGCTCCGGCAATGGCGAAGTGCCTGAGCTGGCCCTCGCGAGCCTTGAGCCCGCCTCCTACATTGCTGAAAGTGAGGATGACCTTCGATCCGTCCACCTTCATGCTCTCGTATGCAGGGCCCTCGGAAACTATCTTCTCTCCGTAGTATAATGCCCTGGCTGCGGTGTAGAGCCTCTTGGCCATATCTTTCTTGTTGAGAGGGTGGATATCGTTGTACTCACCGGTATCATAGCTGACTGCAAGCGCAGTGTTCGGAACGTTTCGGCTGACGTTGCGCTGAGCCTCGCGGATTCGTGCCCAGTCGCTGTCTGTAGGCTGTGCATACTTGTCCATGTAGTTGGGAAGCTGGCAGATCATGAACGGAAGTTCAGGACGCTCGAAGAGCCCTCTCCAGTCCTCGATCAGCTTGGTGAGGAGGTTCTCGTAGCTTGTGTGCCTGCCGGCATTCGACTCGCCTTGGTACCAGATCACGCCGGCGATGTTCGTGTTCTTGAGAGGCCATATCATGCCGTTGTAGAGGCCTGCTCCGGTGAATCCTCTCGAACCGCCGAAGCCTGCGCCCGGCCTTCCCTGCTGAGCAGCCCTTCCGACCTTGTATTTCCATGTTCCGGTGAGGTCCACCACTGCCTCGTCACCGGTTATGCTGTACGGCTTGTCAGGGACGAAGCCGGCGTCACCACCGTTCGCGGTGAGCCTTACTGCCACGACGTTCTTACCCTCATGGAGAAGTCCTGCAGGGATGTCGTACTTGCGGGGAGGTCCGAAATATGAGGTCGAGCCCACGAGCACGCCGTTGACGAAAACCTCGTCGCCGTCTACCATTCGACCCATCCTGATCTTCGCATGGCGTCCTGCCATCGATGCCGGTATGTCCACGGTCTTGCGGAACCATACCACTCCCCTTCCTATGCCGGATGTGGCAAGGTATGCGGGCTCCTGCACCTCTGCCCAGTCAGAGTCGTCGAAATTCTCCTTCTCCCATCCTCCGGCTTGTCCGAGGTCGGTCTGTGCCGCCTTCTGCCTGTCTGCCTCAGCCTTCTGCTCTGCAATCTGAGGAACGGTCATGAGCTTCTCCTCAGAAATCCAGCTCTCGATGGCCGATCCGCCGAGGCTCGATACGAGCATACCCTGCGGGATGCCAGTCTTCTCATATGCCTCCATCGCGTAGAAGTAAGCGAGTGCCTTCCAGTTCATCACGTCCCAGGCTACTGCTGAATGCCATCTCTCGCCAGGAAGAATATCCTCGTCGAGAACTCCAGGAGTGTCCTGGGTAGGCACCTTGTACAGCCTCACCATGTGGTTGTTGGAGAAGTTGATCTCCGGATATCTGTCCACGAGCCTCTCCACCGGCGTCTCCTGGTTCGACTGGCCGGAAAGCAGCCAGAGGTCTCCGACGAGCACGTCCCTGATGACCTTTTCGTTGACTTCGAGTATATAAGGACCGCCAGCCTTGTGACTGTCCATCTTTACGCTCCAGTTGCCTTGTGCGTCAGCTTTCGTGAAATAATGAGCGCCATCGAAGCGTACTGTAACGTTCTCTCCAGGATCTGCCCATCCCCAGATGTTCAGTTCAGTGTCCCTTTGAAGGACCATGCAGTCGGAGATTATCTGCGGAAGTCTGACCTTAGCTTCAGAAACCGATGTTCCAAGCAATAGCGCAGCCAGGAATAAAGTAAGCGTCTTGGTTGATTTCATGTTATTATAAGCGGTATAGTGTCAAAGATAGACTTTTCTTCTGACAAATCATATTTTAGTGGGTTTTATTGAGTAACTTCGCAGCGTTTCGGTACTATGCCGAAGCCATCGTCATGAAGAAGATAAACGAAAACAATTTCGGATGGATGGCAGCCGGACTTGCGTTCCTGTCCTCGTATGCCTTCTTCCAGTTTGCATATCCATACCACCTGATGCGCAGGGAACAGCTTGACCTCTTCCTCTACGACACTCAGTACATTTCAGAAACATATGGAGGAATAGGATGGTTATCCCGTTTTTCAGGTGACTTCGTGGACCAGTTCCTCTATTTTCCTGTATTGGGCCCTGTACTCATCGCATTGCTTCTGACCGGTGTCGGTGCCGTGGTCTATGGGATCTGCAGGCAGTTCATGGCACGAAAATTCGCCCTTCCAGTGGCTGCGTTGTTTTTCGCATGGTCATTCATGCGCGAGACCGGCACTCAGTATCTCACTCAGTACACGGTCGCAACCCTCACCTACCTCCTGCTCATATATGCAGGGCTTAAAGTCAGGAAGACATGGATGAAACCGATAGCCGTATGCATTTTCCTCAGTGCTGGTATCTATTGTCTTGACAAGCCATGGCATCCTCAGTACGGACCTCTCTGGAGCACTCCTTCGGTCATGATTGAAAAGGTCATGGCGATAGACGTGAATGTGTCCAGAGGGAACTGGAAGAAGACTTACAAGCTCTCCAGGGAAAATCTGCACAACAACGAGGCGAGCTACCTGAGCAACCTCGCTGATGCGGCAAACGGACGCCTCGGCGACGAGATCTTCTCCCGTACTCAGGATTACACCAACAGCCTTTTCCTCTGGGTCAGCGACCAGGTTTCGCAGTTCACCAATGGAATGGCAGGAGAGGCTTGGTACAACCTCGGCGACATGACTCTCGCAGAACAGAGCGCCATCGTCGCCCTGCAATTTTCTCCGAAGCACACTGGCGCGCGTTACATCACCCGCCTGGCGCAGGTGACTCTGATAAACGGAGAATACGGTGCTGCGCAGAAGTACCTGACCATGCTCAGCAAGACGCTCACATACCGCAGATGGGCCATCAGCATGATGCCTGAGAACCATGACAGGAAGACTGAGAAGTGGCTC
Organism: Candidatus Cryptobacteroides caccocaballi; assembly: GCA_018064725.1. Taxonomy (GTDB): domain Bacteria; phylum Bacteroidota; class Bacteroidia; order Bacteroidales; family UBA932; genus Cryptobacteroides; species Cryptobacteroides caccocaballi. The sequence continues at coordinate 664 of JAGHUQ010000039.1, read as the reverse complement.
GCTGACGCCCGCAGGAATCTCGCCGTCGGTGACATCGTATACGGGATCAATGACTTCCGTCCGGTGCTCAAGGGGCTTCTCGAGGCCAATCCGGACAATTCCCTGGCACGCCAGTACCTTCTCTGCTACGACCTGCTCCTCTTCGAACTCGATGATTTCATGGAGGACTACATGGAGATGCCGATAGAAGGCCGTGCGTACGAAGAGGGCGCGCTCATCTGGCTCAGCATCAGGGGCCAGGTCGACGACGCCCATACCAGGCAGCTGGGAATATCCGAGCAGTCAGTCAGGAGGCTGGCCAGTTTCTATCAGGATCCCGAGCGATACAGGAACACCTACTGGTACTACTACATGAGTGAAATGCAGAAATAAGGAGGGACGGAATGATGAAGAATAATGCAATAAGATTGATTTCCATGGTGCTCGCATGCGGCGTTCTGGCTGCGTGCAGCGGCATCCATACCACCTCGCTCGCCGGCAGTGAAGGACCAGCAGTGATATATCCGGACTATAAGGACGTCACCGTTCCGATCAATATTTCTCCGCTGAATTTCCATTATGCGATGAAGGGAGTCAGCAGTGCCTCAACCACATTTTCCATCGGGGACAAAAGCGTCACCATGCGTGGTGCGGAGGTGGAATGGAGTCTCAGAAAATGGAAGGA
>JAGHUQ010000089.1 GCA_018064725.1 Candidatus Cryptobacteroides caccocaballi | reverse complement strand
AGAGCCTTGCACGATGAGTGCAGGGCTCTTTGGATAAATTTCACAATAATAGCACTGCTATGAAAAGATTTGTATTAGCGGCTGCATTGCTCGCTACCTTTGCGCTCTCACAGCCAGCATCGGCACAGAGACCGCGCCCGACTGCAAATCTCCCTAAATGGGAGGGCGTCTGCGAGACTCCACAGATGGGATGGAGTTCATGGAACAAGTTCATGACGGACATCAACGAGGACATCATCAAGGAGATGGCGGACAAATTGGTGGAACTCGGCCTTGCCGATTGCGGCTATGTCTACGTCAATATCGATGACGGCTGGCATGGTCAGCGTGATGAGGGCGGTTTCGTCAGCGGAGATCCTTCGAAGTTCCCTTCAGGAATGAAGGCGATAGGAGATTATATCCATTCCAAGGGCCTCAAATATGGAATTTACAGCGATGCCGGTGACTTCACCTGCAACTGCTGCACCGGCAGCCGTGGTCATGAGTACCAGGATGCTTTCACTTATGCAAGCTGGGGTGTCGACTATGTGAAGTACGACTGGTGCTTCACCACCAATCTCGACGCCAAGGGAGCCTACACTCTCATGCGCAATGCCATCAGGGCATCTGGAAGGCCTATGGTCTTCAGCATCTGTGAGTGGGGTACCAGCAAACCTTGGGAGTGGGCCGGCGAAGTGGGCCATTCATGGCGTACCACACATGACATTGGACCTGCTTTCTCACCTGTTCCCGTATCATACACCGCCGAGGGCAAGCGCAACTGGCGTCCTCAGAGCGTGATGGACATCATCGAGCAGACTGCTCCGCTCCGTCAGTATGCAGGTCCGGGCCATTGGAATGACCCTGATATGCTTGAGGTCGGCAATGAGATTGTCGTGGACGGTATCACATATAAGATGACTGAGAGCGAGGACCGCGCCCACTTCACCATGTGGTGCATGATGGCTGCTCCTCTCATCCTCGGAAACGATCTCAGGGATATGTCTGCACAGACACTCGCGATCATCAAGAACAAGGACGTCATCGCAATCGACCAGGATCCTCTCGGAGTACAGGGCCTCTGCCTCAAGAAGGAAGGCGACGTGCAGTACTGGTTCAAGCCGCTCGTTGACGGCGACTGGGCATTCTGCATCCTCAATGCAGGTGACAAGAACGTTCAGCTTACAGTAGACTGGTCAAAGCTTGAGGTTGACGATGAGCTCAGCGGACGTCAGACCGACTTCGCAGGCACCACCTATTCTGCAAAGAACCTCTGGAAAGCTTCTGCCAAGCCTTTCACTACAAAGAAGCCTGTCAAGGTCACCGTTCCGACCCATGACGTAGCTGTATACAGACTCACTCCGATCAAGAAATAATACAGACTGACCATGAAATTCAAATCAATAATCTTCGCGCTCGCTGCTCTCTGCTGCTATCAGCAGGCAGCCAATGCGCAGGCCATGCGCCCAGATGCGAACCTTCCTAAGTTTGCCGGTCTCGCAGATACCCCTCAGATGGGTTGGAACTCGTGGAACTGCTTCATGACTGATATCAACGAACAGCTCATCAAGGACACAATCGACAAGATGGTTGAGCTTGGTCTCGTGGATGCCGGATACGTCTATCTCAACATCGATGATGGATGGCATGGTGAGAGGGACGAGAACGATTCGTTCAGGCGGACAAGGAAAAGTTCCCTTCAGGAATCAAGGCTCTTGCCGACTATGCTCATTCGAAGGGCATGAAGCTCGGAATATACAGCGATGCCGGTGATTTCACCT
>JAGHUQ010000121.1 GCA_018064725.1 Candidatus Cryptobacteroides caccocaballi | reverse complement strand
GTCTTTGAGGTCATCGAGTCGATGGCCTTGCGTGCGTCTCGATAGGTGAAGTCGATGACCTTCTCTATGATTATGCGGTGGTCGTCGTTGCGCTTGCGGTTGACCCGGATGCGCAGCACTCCCCATCGCCCCTTGACGTTGCGCGCTGCAATGTACGAGGAACGATGCTGAGGGAAACGGGTAACATGAAATACGAAGTCAGTGTATCCGAACATGACCCTGTCGGAACAGTATAGGTCCGGACTTCCCTGCTCTCCTTCTTCCGATAGGAACATCAATGAATAATGCCCATAGTCGTCGCTCATGACCATGATGTCGCAGCCGTTTCCGTCCGGACGGACAGGCACTTCGAGTACCTTGTGGACCGGGAACCCGACCAGGGTCTCGCTCCCGTCGAATATCCCGACATGGCCCTCGATACCGGTCCACATCTTATGGTCGTCCTGATCGAAAGTAATATCCAGGAATTCATCCACGTCCTTTCCTTCATAAGGTTCTGCAGGTTCGATGCCGAAAGGCAGGCAGTCGCAGAAACCTACGCTCTTCTGGTCTGCATCGTGGAGTATGTAGTGAATGAGCTCTGTAATATCATCGGACTCCGGGCTGCTGTCCGGACCACCGGCAGCTAGTCCCGTATCCGAGTGCGATGCGACTGCTGCAAGAACCTCCTCCCCTACGCTGCATCCTGATTTCTCAAGGATGGCTCTGGAACGCTGACCATGACCCTGAGGCCCTGGAAAGGTGCAGTCGCATAAGTCGTGGCACAGGCATGCGATGGTGATGCTTTCTTCCGGGATATCAAGATCCGGACGCTTTCCGAGCAGTGCCGCGCGGATTTCCCTGGCGAACCACAGTACCCAGAGGGAGTGGTTGGCAGTACCGCCGTCGCTGTCATCGTGGCTGTGGCAACGAGCGGTGAAGAACTCGTACCTGTCCATCAGGGAGATAAGGTTCTCGACTCCCTCCACCTTGGTGGCACGCAGCTCCTCGATTATCAGCAAGCGGTTGTTGTCAATCTGTTCCCTATTCATCAGCGAAGTCTGGCGAAGTAATAGATTATCAGCACCACCTGCGCCAATATGATAAGCGGCACTCCTATGGTGAATTTCTTGTGCTTGGTCTTATGGTGGAAATAGGACATTCCTGCAAGTGCACCGAGAGAGCCACCTGCGGCCGCAAGCAGCAGCAAGGTGGATTCCGGAATGCGCCATTTACCCTTCTTCGCCTTCCTCTTGTCGATGCCATAGACGCAGAAGGTCACGAGGCTCATTATGGCTACGTATGGCAGGAGAATCTTCATTATCTTACTACCTGAGTGAACTCAGTCGTGCCGTCGTTGCCCGCGATTACGTAGATTTCAGTCTGAGAAGGGGTGCCGTCAGCACCTGTTCCTGCTACCGTGAAAAGATACTCGGTTCCGTCAGGAATCTGCCTGTAACCTACGGTAGAAGGCGTTCCGAGCGGCATAGGATAGCTCGAGCAGGCTGCATCGAAGATGGCTGAGGTCTCCTCGTTCACCGGTTCCTGAGCTGAGAATTCCGGATATTCCTCAACGCTGCCTTCCTTGAGTCCTGCAAGCACGAGGAAGCGTGCTATCTCAGCCGGAGCCTTTGCGACCCTCGCCTGTCTTACGCCATATCCGTCAAGGATCTTGGTGCCTGGAAGAGTTACCCTGAGGTCATTGACGCTGGTGTTGAGTCCGCCGCTGCCGAATGTGCAGAACGGAACGATGGTCTTGCCGCTGAGGTTCACGCTCTCGAGCAGAGAGAAAACCGGATTCGCGCAGGTTCCGAACCATACAGGATATCCGAGATAGATGATGTCATATTTGGAAAGGTCGCTCTCGAGAGCCTTTGCCTTCGGATAGGTGCCGAAGTTCTTCTCCTGCATACCTCTCTGAATCGTTTCCTGATATGTGCCGTCATACGGCTGCTCGACGTCGAAAGCCTCGATGTCGGCGCCTGTCTGGAG
>JAGHUQ010000048.1 GCA_018064725.1 Candidatus Cryptobacteroides caccocaballi | reverse complement strand
GAAGGTGACTGGAGCGCTGCCGCAAACTTCCTCGTGGCCGGTGCGATCTTCGGCAGCGTTGACGTTGATGGTCTCGATACCACCTCCCTCCAGGCGGACCTCTCGATCATGGACATACTCATGGACGCGGGCGCAAGCCTCTCCCAGACCGACGGGGACATGGGCACGGTACACGTGCAGCGCGCCCCTCTCTCGGCGTTCAGGACCGACTGCACCAACTGCCCTGACCTTTTCCCTATCGTGGCTGTGCTTGCTGCGTTCTGTCAGGGCGAGAACCATATCAAGGGCGTGAGCCGTCTCACCCATAAGGAGAGCGACCGCGGTCAGGCGATACTCGACATGCTCGACAAGATGGGCGTGGATGCCGGCATCAGCGACGATGAACTGATCGTGATCGGTCATTCACTCCCTCAGCGTCTCCTCCGCGGAGAGCTTCTCAAGGGCGGTGAGTACACCTCGCGTCATGACCACAGGATGATGATGGCCCTCAAGGTCGCATCGCTCGGCGCGGATTCTCCTATCATCATCGATGATGAGAAGTGCGTGGCCAAGTCCTTCCCTAATTTCAATGAACTTTTCAATACCCTTCAATAGATGAACAGCTTCGGAAGAAAATTCAGAGTTTCCATCTTCGGCGAGTCGCACGGACCTATGATCGGTTGTGTGATCGACGGTGTAGTGCCGGGAATCCGCATCGATCTCGAGGAGATGTCAAAGGAGATCGCACGTCGCAAGAGCGGCGGTCTGGGCACCACCCCTCGTATCGAAGAGGATGAGCCCATGGTGGTCAGCGGTCTCTTCGACGGCGTCACCACCGGTGCTCCGCTCACCATACTTTTCGCGAACAACAACACGAAGTCCAAGGACTATTCGTCTCTCGTGAATTTCCCGCGCCCTGGTCATGCAGACTTTGTGGCCGGAGTGAAGTACAACGACTTCCAGGACTACCGCGGCGGCGGACATTTTTCAGGCCGCATCACTCTTCCTGTCGTTGCTGCGGGTTTCGTCGCGAAGCAGATATACAATGATATCACCTTCAGCGCCGAGCTCATCGAAGTCGGCGGCGTTAAACCTCGTATCCCGGCGCATGCGAAGAATGACGAGCATGTGATGGAGGCAATCAGGCAGGCGACCGAGGAGGGTGATTCACTCGGCGGCATAGTGGAGTGTACCATCAAGGGACCTGGCATGGAGGTGGGCCTTGGAGAACCTTTCTGGGACTCTGTCGAGGCGCTTATCTCACATGCGATATTCTCAATCCCAGGCGTACGTGGAATCGAGTTCGGCGACGGTTTCAAGTCCGCAAGGATGAAGGGCTCGGAACATAATGATCCTATCGGAGAGGACTGCCGTCCGACCAAGAACGGTGCCGGCGGAGTGAACGGTGGAATCTCTAACGGAGGTCCTATCATCTTCCGCGTCGCATTCAAGCCGACTGCCAGCATACGCAAGGCTCAGAGGAGCTTCAATTTTGAGACTGAGAAGATGGAGGAGCTCGTAGTTCCCGGACGTCATGATGTGTGCTTTGCACTCCGTACACCGGTGATCGTAGAGGCCATGGCTGCTATCGTCCTTGCCGATCTCCTTCTGCTCTCGGATCTTGACTATCCGCTTGAACCTTATGAAGAGTAGATTCATCCATATTCTTTTCCTGACCTTGGCCATGACTTCCTGCGACAAAACTTCCAAGACTCCATTCACGGAGGCCGAGCGCGAACTCATAAATGAGTCCGGCTTCCTCATGAGGGTGCTCACCGTCGATGAGCCTGATGACGTCGAAGTGCTCAGGAGGGACTGCACATACATGACCGACAAGGACATACAGTCGCCTGACTTTGCGCGACTCGCGGTACGCATGATTGCGACCGTGACCTCTCCGGAGCAGGACGGCGTCGGTATCGCCGGCCCGCAGGTCGGGATCAACCGCCGTGTCGTCGCAGTCCAGCGTCTGGACAAGAAGGGGGAGCCTTTCCAGGTGTATCCGAATATCCGCATCACTGCAGTCCGGGGGGAGAAGATTGCCGGAGAGGAAGGCTGCCTGTCAGTACCGGGCAGGCGTGGAAGCGTGGAAAGGTATCAGGAGATCGACATCACCTACACCCAGGCGGTGTTCAGGAAAAACCGTCTTACCAAGGATGTGGTCGCTGCAGGCGTGAAGGATACCACCGAGACCGTCAAGGGTTTCACGGCGGTGATCTTCCAGCATGAGTGCGACCATCTCGACGGCGTGCTCTATATTGATAAACTTGTTGACTAGAAAGATGTGAAACATTTTCTGCTGTCCATTTTTGCAGTCATGCTCTGCATGAGCATCCACGCGCAGGTGATCTACGAGAACGGCTGGTTTGCCGACAATAACGGGAACAGGACAGAATGCCTCATAAGGAACGATGAGAAGTTCTGCTCTGCATCAGGCATACGTTACAGGATGAGCTCAGAGGGCGAGGATCGTGCTGCCGCCATCGCCGATGTCAGCTCCTTCTTCGTAGGCGGCATGCTTTTCGAGCGTCATGAGGTGGATATCGACACTTCCGAGAATTCCCTTACCGCCGGTGTGGGATATGATATCGAGCCTGTTTTCGTCAAAAAGACAGTCTTCCTTCAGGTTCTCTGTGACGGTCCCGCAAGACTGTATTACTATCGTGTGCCGAACACCAAGGATAATTTCTTCTTTTCTACGGAATCCAATCCCGAGCTTCAGTACCTTGTGAACAAGCGGTATCTCACAGACGGAAGGACAGGTTATCTCAGGGAAAACCATACCTTCCGCAACCAGTTGTATTCGGTTTTTGTCGGAAAGGTCAGTGCTGACGACCTGAAGAATACGTCTTATACGGAGACTGACCTGATCCGTGTATTTGACCAGTTTAACGGTACGGAATCCGCAGTACGCCGTAGTGGCCGGCTGAATCTTGACATCAGGGCATCCTACAGACCGGCAAAGCAGTCAGGATTGTATGGTGCTGGACTTTCGTTGGAATACGTCATGCCTTTCAACCGGAACAAGTGGGCTGTTCTCGCGTCTTTTGACGCAAAGGTATACGACATCACCGATCCTGAGGTGAGCGATTCCGACAAGAATTGCGAAGGTTTCTATCCACAGTTCAGAGTAGGTGCAAGGTATTACATGTATCTCCATAAGTCAGTGAGCATGTATCTTGACGGAGAGTTCGCGATCGGACAATTCGACAGGACCCTTCTCGGCGCCGGCTTCAAGTTCTTCAATTGTCTCGGCGTCGGTGTTCAGTATTCACTTCCTTTAGGAATTCTCCTTCCCAATGTCAAGCCTGACCATCAGGTCTTCTTCCCGGAGAAGTATCCGGCAGTGCCTTTGAACATCTACTTCAAGGCATCCATCCCTCTGATGAAGGAAAAAAGAAAGAAATAAAGAAAGCGACCTGGACCGATTACGATCCAGGTCGCTTGTTTCTTATGCCGGGACGGCTATCGTACGGTCACGGCATTGCCGCTGTACCTGACTGTCTTCTGGATGTTCCTGTCCATGAACACGACCCTGAAGGTGCGATCC
>JAGHUQ010000055.1 GCA_018064725.1 Candidatus Cryptobacteroides caccocaballi | reverse complement strand
CCAGTTTGGTGATTCCGATGTAGCCTATCCATTCCTGGATGCCATAGGCACCGGCCTTGTCGAATGGCTTATAGGTGTCGATGTAGTAGCCGATCTCTCCGAGAGTCAATTCCTTGAAGCTGACATAGGCGACGTCCGAGAAGGTCTCCCTGCGTCCGAGCCCGTCACGGATCGTGACTGCTGAGATGACTTCGTGGGTTTTCCCTGAGAGAGACTGCAGCATGGCCACGGCTTCCTCGCGGCTGTGGGGCTTTCCCATTATCATCTTGTCCATCAGGACCATTGTGTCCGATGTTATGAGGATTTCGTCCTCCTCGAGTTCGCGCCAGAATCCGTTGGATTTGCCTTCTGCCATGAGAGCAGGTACCTGGTCGTGCGGAGTAGACGGATCCCATTTCTCGTCGAAATTGTTACGGGTGTCGACGCTGAATTCCACATCCATCCCGGCGAGCAGCTCGCGCCTGCGGGGGGAGTTGCTGGCTAGTATGATCTTCTTTTCCTTGAGTTCCATCAGAAGTTTGCCTTGTATTGTTCCGTGTTGAGGACCCATGTTCCCTGGGCCTTCATTACCATCTCGATCGAGTGGCGTACGCAGCCTTTGCCTCCTGGACGTGGTGATACGTAGTCCGCTGCTTCAATACACTCGGAGCATGCGTCCGCCGGTGCGACAGCCAAACCGCAGAGCTTCATCACGCAGAGGTCGGGAATGTCATCGCCGATGTAGAGAACCTGATCTGGTGTGACTTCGTTCCTCGTGCAGAAGTCGTCGAAGTCCTTGATCTTGTCGCGGGAGTGGATGTAGACGTTCTCCGTCTTGAATCCGCAGGTAACCAGGCGCTTGCGTATGCTCTCGGAGCTGCCGCCGGTGATTGCACAGAGATGGTACCCGTGCATGGATGCCATCCTGAATGCGAATCCGTCCTTCGCGTCGAATCTGCGGAGAAGGTCGCCGTCGGGGAGAGCGAGTATGGTACCATCGGTCATGACTCCGTCCACGTCGAAGACGAAAGCCTTGATCTTGCTGATCTTCTGCTCCATCGACTATGACTTCGCGCCGTTACCGCCTATTCCTCCCATCGGGAAGGTTGCGCCTTTAGGCGCATTGCCGAGTTCGATCGGACCGTTCATGCTCTCGTATTTCTGGAGGTTGTCCTGGAGCGCGAGGAAGAGTCTCTTCGCGTGCTCTGGAGTCATGATTATCCTGCTCTGAACCATTGCCTTAGGCATTCCTGGGAGCATTGATGCGAAATCGAATACGAATTCGCTTGCAGAGTGGGTTATGATTGCGAGGTTTGAGTATGACCCGCCAGCTACTTCTGGCTTGATCTCGATTCCGAGCTGTTTTTCTTCTGCCATGGTGTGTTAGTGTTTTCTGCAAATTTAGCAATTATTTCTTATCTTTGCATGATTATGCCCGCATGCGCACGCGCTACATGTGTGCGGGTACACGCATAAAGAATAGAAACGATAAAAATATAGAACGAAAATGCTAGACGCAAAGTACAATCCATCCTCAGTAGAGGACAGGTGGTATGCCTATTGGCTTGACCACAAGTTCTTCCATTCAGAGCCAGATTCACGCGAACCATACACCATCGTGATTCCGCCACCAAACGTGACCGGAATCCTCCATATGGGCCATGTGCTCAACAATACTCTCAACGACGTGCTCATCCGCAAGGCACGCATGGACGGCAAGAATGCCTGCTGGGTACCTGGTACCGACCACGCTTCCATCGCGACCGAGAACAAGGTCGTTGCGAAGCTCAAGGGTATGGGCATCAACAAGGAGGACCTCACCCGTGAGGAGTTCCTCAAGTATGCATGGGAATGGAAGGAGGAGCACGGAGGAATCATCCTCAAGCAGCTCCGCAAGCTCGGCGCATCATGCGACTGGGACCGCACCCGTTTCACCATGGAACCAGAGCTTTCTGAGGCTGTCATCAATACCTTCGTCTACTTCTACAAGAAGGGTTGGATCTACCGTGGCGTACGTATGGTCAACTGGGATCCGGAAGGACACACCGCAGTCAGCGACGATGAGGTCATCCACCGCGACACTGCCAGCAAGTTCTACCACATGCGTTATTTCATCAGCGACGGCAACGGAAATCCTACCGACAAGTACATCGTGGTGGCTACCACCCGTCCTGAGACCATCATGGCGGATGCTGCAATCTGCGTCAACCCTAACGACGAGCGTCATCATTGGATGAAGGGCAAGAAGGTTCTCATTCCGCTCATCAACAAGGAGATTCCAATCATCGAGGACGACTATGTCGAGATGGACTTCGGTACCGGCTGCCTCAAGGTAACTCCTGCACATGATGCACATGACTACGAGATCGGTCTCCGTCACAACCTTCCTATCCTTGACATCATCGACGACCGCGGACGTCTTACCGAGGAGGCTCAGATTCTCGTAGGCGAGGATCGTTTCGAGGCCCGCAAGAAGATCGCAAAGATGCTTGAGGAAGCCGGCAACATCGAGAGAATCGAGGACTATACTTCACCTATCGGTTACTCGGAGCGCACCAATGCCGTCATCGAGCCTAAGCTCAGCGCACAGTGGTTCCTCAAGATGGAGGAGCTTGCACCACGCGCTCTCGGCAGCGTAGAGGATGGTTTCATCAAGTTCATTCCGGACAAGTACCGCAATACCTATCGCCACTGGATGGAGAATGCCCGTGACTGGTGCATCAGCCGCCAGCTCTGGTGGGGCCAGCGTATACCTGCATACTATCTTCCAGACGGGACCGTCATAGTGGAGAATTCGGCAGAGAAGGCACTCGCAGAGGCACAGAAGATCAATCCTGCTCTCACTGCAGCGGACCTCCGTCAGGACGAAGACGTTCTCGACACATGGTTCAGCAGCTGGCTCTGGCCAATCTCGGTGTTCGACCCTCAGATGCCTGGTCAGCCCGAGCACAAGCCGAACGCAGACCTCGCATACTACTATCCTACCAATGACCTCGTGACCGGTCCGGACATCATCTTCTTCTGGGTGGCACGTATGATCATGGCAGGAAACGAGTTCATGAACGATGTCCCTTTCAAGAATGTATACTTCACCGGTATCGTACGTGACAAGATCGGCCGCAAGATGAGCAAGACTCTCGGAAACTCTCCTAACCCGCTCGACCTTATCGACAAGTACGGTGCCGATGCTGTCCGCCTCGGTATGCTTCTCTGCAGCTCTGCAGGTAGCGATATCCTCTATGACGAGAGCCAGGTGGAGCAGGGACGTAACTTCTGCAACAAGATCTGGAACTCATTCCGTCTCGTAAGCGGTTGGGAGGT
>JAGHUQ010000061.1 GCA_018064725.1 Candidatus Cryptobacteroides caccocaballi | reverse complement strand
TGCCGGCCGAAGCACAGCGCAGGCCGCATGCCCCTGACAGGGGCTGGCTGCGGCAGCAGACAGGGGTTAAGACGTCATTCTCCACAACAAAAAAAGCCGGTCAAAACTGACCGGCTTATCGTTGTGGAGAATAAGAGATTCGAACTCTTGACCCCCTGCTTGCAAAGCAGGTGCTCTACCAACTGAGCTAATCCCCCATTGCGAGTGCAAATATACGTCAAAAATTGGAATTGCAAAATAAAATTGCCAATTTAGCAGTATATGCTTCAATTCATTGACTCTATCAACGACATACTCTGGTCGTACGTAATCATCGCCCTTCTTATAGGGTGCGCACTGTATTTCACAATCAGGACAAAAGGCTTCCAGTTCAGGATGCTTGGAGAGATGTGCCGTGTCATGGCCGGCCGCGATGCTCAGCAGAACAAGGACTCAGGCGACAAGAGACTCGGAACATTCCAGGCATTCGCTGTTTCGCTGGCAAGCCGCGTGGGAACGGGAAACCTTGCAGGTGTCGCATCGGCCATTTTTGTCGGCGGTCCAGGAGCAGTGTTCTGGATGTGGATGATGGCTCTGCTAGGATCGGCTACCGGCTTCGTCGAGGCCACCCTCGCACAGCTTTACAAGCGGAAAGGCAAGGACGCATTCTACGGAGGTCCTGCCTATTATATGGAAACTGGACTCGGTCAGAGGTGGATGGGAGTGATATTCTCCATCCTCATGATACTGACATTCGGATTTGCCAACAACGTGCTCCAGAGCAACGTGATTCTAGGATCGCTGAACACCACCTTCGGATGGTCCAAGCTTCCTGTGGCAATCATCATGATGGTCGGAATCATGGCCATCATCATAGGAGGCATCAAGCGAATCAGCCTCGTGACAAGCTACATGGTCCCTTTCATGGCAGTAGCATATCTCATCCTTGCGATAGTCATAATACTGCTCAACATCACGAAGATTCCTGGCGTCCTCAGACTTATCATTGACAGCGCTTTCGGACTAAGGCAGGTCGGAGGCGGAGTCGTCGGACTGGCGGTCATGCAAGGCATCAAGAGAGGTCTCTTCAGCAACGAGGCCGGTGAGGGATCTGCACCTAACGCCGCGGCAATAGCTGACACCAGCCACCCGGCAAAGCAGGGCCTGGTGCAGGCACTCGGCGTATTCGTGGACACATTGGTGATATGCTCATGCACGGCAATGATAGTCATCATTTCAGGACAGTACGACAGCGGCAAGGACGGCATCGAGCTGACAATAGCTGCGCTGAACTCACTCATCGGCCCCGTCGGCGTATATTTCATCACCGCTGCAGTATTCCTGTTTGCATTCACATCCATACTCGGAAACTACTTCTACGGAGAGAACAGCCTGAGGTTCGTGACCGGGAATGACAGCAGGAAAGCACGTGTATGGCTATGGGTATATAGAGCAATCATAGCATTGACGATAGTCGGCGGAGCATTCGGAAGCCTGCAGGACGTCTGGGTATGGATAGATATATGCATGGGACTCCTCACAATCTGCAACCTCATCGCCATCGTGCAGCTCTCCAAACACGCTTTCTTCCTTCTGGACAACTATAAGAAGCAGCGAAAGGAGGGTAAGGAACCTCAGTTCCACAGGAGCATGATGCCACAGATAGAAAAGGATCTCGAAGCATGGGATTAAATTCTTTTTTACGTCTCTTTTGATTAAATTTGCAGCATGAAAGTCAAGATCATCAACAAGTCGGCCTTCCCTACTCCAGCATACGCGACAGAGCAGTCTGCAGGTATGGATCTCAAGGCGAACATCACTGAATCCGTGACCCTCGGTCCACTCGAGAGAGCCATGGTCCCAACCGGTCTTCACATAGCACTTCCAAAAGGATATGAGGCACAGGTACGTCCTCGCAGCGGCCTTGCAGCAAAGCGTGGAATCACAGTCCTCAACACCCCAGGAACCATCGACGCTGACTATCGCGGAGAAATCAAGGTCATTCTCGTGAACCTCTCCAACGAGGCTTTCGAGATTGTCCCTGGCGAAAGGATTGCGCAGATGGTAGTAGCCAGACACGAAACCGTAGAATGGGAGGAGGTCGAGGTTCTCGACGAGACAGAAAGAGGTGAAGGCGGATTCGGCAGCACCGGCCTGAAATAGCTTGCAGACCTGAAGATCAAGACAACAGAAGATGATCATCAAGGCTTGAAACAGAAATAGAAAATGTCAATAGAAATACAGAAACTTCACGAAATATTCCTCGCATGCGGCAGCGTAACTACCGACAGCCGCAAGATTGAGGAAGGTCAGCTTTTCATAGGACTCAAAGGCGAGAACTTCGACGGCAGCGACTACGCCTTCAAGGCCATAGAGTCAGGAGCTGCCTACGCAGTCGTATCGGACGACTGGTTCAAGGCCCACAAGAAAGAAATAGAAGCCGTAGAGAGGCTCTCAGATAAGCTCATCCCCGTAAAGGACACCCTCAAGACTCTCTGGGCACTCGCCAGCTACCACCGCGAGAACACTTTCCTCGGAAACGAGAGGCTCACGGTCATAGCCCTTACCGGAACAAACGGAAAGACCACCACGAAGGAACTCCTCAAATGCGTGCTCTCATGCAAATATGACGTCACCGCCACTGAGGGCAACCTCAACAACAACATCGGCGTTCCGCTCACCCTCCTCAGCATCAATGAGGACACGGAGATAGCAGTCGTGGAGATGGGCGCAAGCCATCCCGGAGACATCAAGGAACTCGTCGAGATCGCACAGCCTGACTACGGATTGATCACGAATGTCGGAAAGGCTCACCTTCTGGGCTTCGGAAGCTTCGAGGGCGTAAAGAAGACCAAGGGAGAGCTCTATGAGTTCATCAAGGCACATGGCCAGAAGGTATTCATCAATTCCGACAGCGAGGACCTCAGGGAAATGGCCAGGGAAATCAGAGGCCTCAGGACCATTCCATACGGCGTCAAGTATCAGGGTGCAGTCGTTCTCCAGGCCAACGGACGCTATCCTTTCCTCAAGATGCTCGTCCCTGTAGTGAAGACCAATCCTTTCACAGGAAGGATCTACCACCAGGAGCAGATGCTCGAGGTACGCACCAATCTCATCGGTTCGTACAATGCTGACAACGTGATGGCAGCCATCGCAGTCGGAAAGTTCTTCGGCGTCAGCGAAGAGCAGGCAGTAGAGGCAATCAGTCGCTATGTACCTTCCAATAACCGCTCGCAGATGGTCAGGACACCTGACAACAACCTCATCGTCGACGCATACAATGCGAATCCAAGCAGCATGGAGGTTGCACTCAAGAACTTCTCTCTCCTCGACGCTCGCTGCAAGGTTGCTCTCCTCGGAGACATGCGCGAGCTTGGCAAGGAATCGCAGGAAGAGCATAAGAAGATAGTCGACATGGTTAATTTCCTCATCGAGCATGGGAAGATCACCAAGGCATATTATGTAGGAGAGGAATTCGGCAAGCTCACTGACAGCTTCAAGGATGTAGATGCTCTCGCAGAGTATCTCAAGGAGAACCCTATCTCAAGAGCGATGATCCTCATCAAGGG
>JAGHUQ010000082.1 GCA_018064725.1 Candidatus Cryptobacteroides caccocaballi | reverse complement strand
ACAGGAAGACTCATTTCCGAAGCTATCGACTATGCCGACAGGCAGGCTGGTTTCCTAATGCCTCACGGAACCCACACAGGCTCACCTGTAGGACTCTATGTAAAGGGAGCAATGGCATCAAGGTTCCTCGAGTGCAGCGACAACACCGACATTCCTAAGATGATCAAGGCGGTAGCCAAATACTAGGACCCGAATCATGAAAAGAATACTTCTAACCACCGCCATCGTCATGGCGGCGGTATTTTCACTCAACGCTCAGGAACCACTTAAGGTTTCCATTCTCGGAGACTCATACAGCACCTTCGAAGGCAAGGTGTCTCCATATTGGAATGCGCTCTGGTACTTCGCCGAGGACAGCAAGCTCGGATCTCAGGAAAACGACGTCAAGAAAGTCGAGCAGACCTGGTGGTATCAGGTGGTAGACGAGATGGGATACAAGCTTGAGAAGAACAATGCATTCTCCGGCGCGACCATCTGCTTCAGCGGCTACAAGGACAGAAGCGGGAATTTCAGCGATTACTCGGACAGGTCCTTCATAACAAGAGCCTCTGACCTCGGTCATCCTGACATCATCCTCGTATGTGGATGTACCAATGACTCATGGGCAGGCTCCCCTATCGGAGAATACAAATGGAAGAATTGGACAAACGAGGACCTGTACTCGTTCAGACCGGCAATGGCAAAGATGTGCTCTGAACTGAAGACACTCTACCCCAAAGCGAGAGTCCTCTTCATGCTCAATTCTGAGCTCAGCGACGACATCAACGAATCAGTGCATACTGTCTGCAAGCACTACAAGATCGAGTGTCTGGACCTCCACGACATAGACAAGCAGATGGGACACCCATCCCAGACCGGAATGCGTGCCATCGCAGACCAGGTGAAAGCCTGCCTCAGATAGGCTCCGGACAAGGAGTATCTATCCGATACAATTCCCTAAAGTAAACAGCAAGGCCACGGCAAAAGTGGTCATCACGAGCATCGGCAGCATTGGATCAAGAGCCTTACCGCTTTTGGTCCATACTGCTTTCAGGTGCATGGCAGACAGAGGAATCATCAGGACATACATATATGACGCCACCCCTCCGGATGCGAGAATGGTATAAGCCAGAAGTAATATCCAGCCGAAGATGAGCAGCAGGCTGTGGTATATGCGTGCATTCCTGGCGCCAAGCTTGATTGCGACCGTCGTCCTCGTTGCCGCGTCCGTGACCATGTCTCGGATATTGTTCACGTTCAATACGCCGACACTCCAGAAGCCAAATGCTGCGGCAGGTAGCAGCCACGAAATAGAAAATTCGTGGGAACATACATACGCGGCTCCGAGAGTTGCGACCAGGCCGAAGAATATGAACACGAAGATATCTCCGAGTCCCCTGTATCCATAAGGATTATCACCCAAGGTATAATGCATTGCCGCCCATATCGCGGCTGCGCCGAGAAGGACAAGGGCGACGGGCTGCAGATCAAAAAGATTTCCGAAGCTGAAGAATATCATGGCAAGGCCGCTTACGCAGCACAATACGACGATCACAGCTATGAGCTTCTTCATCTGAGGGATCGTCATCTCCCCATCCTGAAGCGAATAATGCATACCTGCCCGCTCTTCCGTATCCGTGCCGTGAAGCGTATCGCCCAACTCGTTCGACAAGTTCGAAAGTATCTGCAGGAACACAGTGGTCAGCACGAGGGTGACAACGGTCGCAAGCTTCAGAGGAGCAACCGTGGAAGCAAGGCTGATGCCTGCGATGATTCCGGCAAGAGAAAGAGGAAGCGTCCTCAGGCGCATCGACTTCAGACAGGACTTGATCGTCATACTACTTCTCTCCTGTATACATTCGGCATATTCCGAAGGTGAATGCCTTGTGCTTGACTTCCCTATACCCGCAGGAGCTCATGATGGCCATCCACTCAGCCTTGCCAGGAAACTTTATCACAGAGGCAGGAAGATAGCTGTATGCTGCCTTCTCCCCGGACACGACGCCTCCTATCCAAGGCAGAACCTTAGTGAAATAAAGTTCATAGCACCACCTGAGGACAGGATTAGAAGGCACAGAAAGCTCCAGGATCACCAGCCTTCCTCCAGGCTTGAGCACTCGCAGAATCTCCTTGAGAGCAGTCTCCCTGTTCTCGAAATTTCGTATTCCGAAAGCAATGGTCACCCTGTCAAATGAGCAATCCTCGAAGCTCATTGCCTCTGAATTTCCCTGCTGAGTCGAGATTCGTCCCGAAAGGCCGGCCTGAGCAACCTTGCGATCCATCACCTCAAGCATTCCGTCCGAGAGATCAAGACCCGTGACCGTTGTCGCCGGATTCGTATGTCTGGCGATCTCGATACTGAAATCACCAGTACCGCAGGCGATGTCCAGAATCTGCTGTGGACGGTCCTCGGCAATGACCTTTATGGCGCGTTTTCTCCACGTCTTGTCGACGCCGAGGGAAAGTATATGATTGAGCTTGTCGTAGTCCTTTGCGATGGAATCGAACAATGCTCTGATTTTTTCGGTTTGAGGTCCTTTCATGATTATTGGAAAATAGAGGGGTAAAGATACTGAAAAATTGACTATATTAGCATAATGTATTAAAATGCGGCAGATTCGATGAACATAGACCATATAAACGAGCATTTACAGAAAAGCCAGGGATTTGAGCATACTTTAGGCATGCAGTTCATCTCGACTCCCGAGCCTGATACATGCATGGGCAGGCTCCATGTGGACAAGCGCGTCACACAGCCTTTCGGCTATCTCAGCGGCGGAGCAATACTCGGACTGGCAGAAACCCTTGCCGGCGTGGGGTCCATCGCGCTATGTCCCGACTGCAAATGCGTCGGTATAAACGTAAATGCCAGTCATGTGCATTCTGCAAAGGAAGGAGAGACGGTCACAGCGCTGGGGCATCTTATCCACAAAGGAGGACAGACCCATGTATGGAGAATCGACGTCAGCAATGAAGACGGCCGCCTGATCAGCACGGTCACCGTCACCAACTTCGTGAAACCGCTCTAGAGATGGCAGCAATGTCCTATGCCTTTTACCGCTTGCCGTATGCCGACACCTACAGCTTGATAGAGTCGGAGCAGGAGCCATTGAAACTGGAGAACCTGGAAGAACTGGGAGATGTACCGGGATTCGCGCTGGTACCGTTCCGTCGTTCCACGGACACTCCCGCTCTGCTCATCCAACCCGACAGCATCACGACCCGCAGGCTGACACCCACCCCGGAGCACATAGCTGCCCCTGAAGCAAAGATTCAGACAGAGCCTAGCCCGCAGTACATCAGAGCCTTCGAAGCATTCCACGGAGCCGTGGGAAGCAAAGCATGCGACAAGCTGGTACTTGCCCGCAGCAAGAAGCTTATGGTAAGGGCACTTCATGATCTGACCGACCCGATGTCAATGCGTCCGATATTCGAGCGTGCATGCAAACTTTATCCAAGGCTGATGATCATGCTGTATTCCACCCCTCTTTCGGGCACATGGATGGTAGCTTCTCCGGAAATACTCATCGACGGGAAAGGTCGCAGCCTTCACACCGTGGCTCTCGCCGGGACCATGCCTTTCCAGGAGGGCCACCTGAACTGGAGCGACAAGAACAAGCAGGAACAGAATATCGTAGAGAAATATATAGAAAGCATCCTCACCAATGCCAGCGAAGACGTCCTGAAGGACGGTCCGGTTACGATGCGCGCAGGTAATCTCGTGCACCTCAGGACGGATTTCCGATTCCATCTTGGGCAGGGCCTCACCCTCGGGAAGCTCGTACAGCAGCTCCACCCGACCCCAGCCGTATGCGGAATGCCGAAGACTGAAGCCATACGCTTCATTGCAGAAAGCGAATGCCTCGACAGACGATACTACAGCGGTTTCGCTGGTCCGGTGGACATTCAGGGAGAGACTCACCTCTACGTTTCTCTCCGATGTGCGGAACTGTCATCCTCTGAAAACGGAACAGAAGCGATGCTCTATGCCGGAGGAGGAATCATGCCAGGAAGCGACTGTCAGTCAGAATGGCTGGAAACCGAGTCAAAAATGAAAACCATCCAAAATGTACTGCAATAAGAAGAACGTCAACATACTGACCGCCCTGCTCGTCAGGCACGGTGTACGTCACATAGTGGTGTGTCCAGGCAGCAGGAATGCTCCCCTGGTCCACAATTTCAGCCAGTGTGACGCCCTGGTCTGCCATCCGGCAACTGACGAACGGTCTGCAGGCTTCCTTGCCCTCGGGCTGAGGCAACAGTGCAAGTCACCGGTAGCCGTCTGCGTCACCAGCGGATCCGCCCTGCTCAACCTTCTTCCCGCCGTTGCGGAAGCAAGCTATCAGCATCAGGGAATCATAGTCATAAGCGCAGACAGACCTGCCGCATGGATAGACCAGCTCGATGGTCAGACCTTGCCTCAACCGCATGCTCTTGGAGACTTCGCCGCAGTGTCAGTTTCGCTTCCGGAAGTAGACGACGACATGACTCAGGCATGGTACTGCAACCGATTGGTAAACGAGGCCATTCTTGCAAACAAACGTCCAGGCCACCCTTCCGTCCACATCAACGTCCCTATTTCGGAACCACTCTTCGACTTCACCGTGGAAGAACTTCCGGAAGAGCGCATGGTCAGATCTGGCAGCTGGGGTGAATCCACCGTCCGCGATGCGGTTATGAAATCATTCGCAGAATCAAGACGCCCGATGGTGGTGATCGGACAATTGCCGCCAGAGAGCGCACTGCCCGCAGAGAGCATTGCAAATCTGCTTGGAAAGGCAGTGATCCTCTCAGAGCCAATCTCGATGGAAGGACTGCCTGCATCATATACCGACCAGATGCTGGCGGCATTGGGAGGAGGCGCCGAAGCATATCATCCTGACTGGGTTCTCTTTGCAGGCGGCCATACCGTCAGCAAACGTCTGCGCAGATTCCTTCGCACCCTGAGCCATGAGACCATGCAGCTCATGGTAAGCGAAGACGGAAAACTGCGAGACATATCGCAAGATACCGACTGGCTTATATATGCAGATGCGCCAGAAGTATTGCAGAGTCTTTCAGAACAGTGTATCGACTCCGCAAAGGGAGAGTTCATCCAACTGTGGGACAGGCTTCGCAAGGACGTCACCGCACGTCAGTCGTCCTTCATGCCGGCCTATTCGCAGATGCTTGCAGTAAGCAGATTCGAAAGTCAAGCTCGTCAGGACAACGCCTTGTTCTACTATGCCAACAGCATGTCCGTCAGGCTGGCTGCGCTGTACGCAAAAGGGTATTGCAACTGCAACCGTGGAGTAAACGGCATCGAAGGTTCTCTCAGCGTGGCGGCAGGAGCATCCCTTGCGGACGAAAGCCGACGCGTATACTGCGTAATCGGCGACCTGAGTTTCTTCTACGACCAGAATGCACTCTGGCAACGGTTGGGAGGGAATCTGAGGATTCTTCTTCTGAACAATGGTCAGGGAGCGATTTTCAGAACCTTGGACGGACTTGACAAGAGCCCTGTCCGCGACACCCTCATTTCCGGAGGCCATGAGACTTCTGCCCGCGGCGCATGTGAAGAGCACAATCTGGGTTACCGCAGCGCAACAGACAGCGCAAGCCTTGAGGACGGGCTCAGATGGCTCGTGCACGAAGACTCCGAGAGACCTCTGCTGCTGGAGGTATTCACCTCGGCAGACACAGATGAAAAAGAATATAAACGCTTATACAAGTATATAGTATGTGGACAATAATGCATCCTTTCAAGGAAATCATCCTTGAGGAATACAACGGAATAGCAAAGGTCACAATCAACCGTCCAAGATACAGGAATGCCTTCACCCCGCTCACCACGGCTGAGCTGTCACAGGCCTTCAGCATCATCCGCGAAGCCCAGCATATCCGTGTCGTGCTGCTGACAGGTGCCGAGACACCACGTCAGGAAGGCCAGAGCGACGAAGAATGGCTCCGCACCCAGGCATTCTGCTCGGGTGGAGACATGAACGTGAAGGGACGAGGAGGATACATCGACGAGGAAGGCACACCGCGTCTGTCCGTACTTGACGTGCAGATGCAGATACGCAGGTTGCCGAAGCCGGTGATAGCGATGGTGAACGGATTTGCCATCGGTGGCGGCCATGTACTCCATCTCGTATGCGACCTTACCATAGCTGCCGAGAACGCACGTTTCGGTCAGACCGGTCCGAAGGTAGGCTCTTTCGATGCAGGTTTCGGAGCATCTTACCTTGCCAGGATAGTCGGTCAGAAAAAAGCTCGCGAAATATGGTTCATGTGCCGTCAGTATACCGCCGCTGAAGCGGAGCAGA
This sequence comes from Candidatus Cryptobacteroides caccocaballi, assembly GCA_018064725.1. GTDB lineage: Bacteria > Bacteroidota > Bacteroidia > Bacteroidales > UBA932 > Cryptobacteroides > Cryptobacteroides caccocaballi. The sequence continues at coordinate 11,804 of JAGHUQ010000082.1, read as the reverse complement.
TGGGCATGGTGAACAAGGTCGTGCCATTGGCGGACTTGGAGAAAGAGTGCATAGCGTGGGCCGAGCATATGATGGAGCTGTCACCGCTTGCCCTTCGCATGATAAAGATGGGCCTCAACGCAGAACTCGACGGCGAAGCCGGCATTCAGCAGCTGGCCGGTGACTGCACCGCACTGTATTATATGCTTGACGAAGCCCAGGAAGGTGGCCGTGCATTCCTGGAAAAGAGAAAACCGGATTGGGGCAAGTTCCCTTTGATTCCATAAATCATGCGAGTATCCGTCGAAGAGCGCACCCTGCATTTCAAGAAGCCCGCAAGGACTTCCAGAGGAGCCTATACCGAGCACCGTATCTTCATACTCAGACTTACAGATGAGCAGACCGGACGTGTAGGCTTGGGTGAATGCGCTCCCCTGCCGGACCTGTCCTCGGACCGCAATTCCTATCCGGATGCGACAAGCGTACACAGACTTGTCGAAGCCGCCCTCTCCAGCAAGGATCATGCAGAATACCTGCGACCATACCCCGCTCTGCTGTTTGCACTTGAATCAGCCCTGAGCGGGTGCTGCAATGACCCTCATCTATATGACACACCGTTTGCACGCGGAGAGGAAGGCATACCTGCCAACGGATTGATCTGGATGGCATCCTTCGAGGACATGCAGGCTCAGGTCGAGGCAAAGCTGGGAATGGGTTTCCGCTGCATCAAGCTCAAGATTGGAGCAATCGAGTGGGAGGATGAACTTAGGCTTCTCAAGAAGATACGCTCCCGTTTCTCGGCCGACAGCCTCCAGCTGCGCGTTGATGCAAACGGAGGTTTCACGCCAGAGGACGCACCAGGGAAGCTGGACCAGCTGGCAAAGCTGGACATACACTCCATCGAGCAACCTATCCTGGCCAGATGGCAGCAGGGAGGCGATGCAACCTGGGATGCAATGGCAAACCTATGCCGCCGCACTCCGATTCCGATCGCGTTGGACGAGGAACTGATTGGAATCAACGACAGTTCTGAGCGTAGCGCCTTGCTGGATTGCATACAGCCTCAGTACATAGTCGTCAAGCCGAGCCTCCACGGAGGAATCAGCGGCAGCCTGGATTGGATAGGGCAAGCCTCATCCCGCGGCATAGGTTCATGGATCACCTCAGCGTTGGAGAGCAACATCGGCCTGCGTAACGTCGCTTTGCTCGCAGCAAGGGCATATGGGCCCGGAGTGGATTTTGCACAGGGACTCGGGACCGGCCTTCTATATACGGACAACATAGATCAGGGAGTGGAACTCAGAGGACACTGTCTCTGGCTCAGAAATGACTGGAGATGACCTTGCAGGAATTCATATCTCAGTGGAAGGACGCCAATGACAGGCTGTTGGTACATACCAGCGGCAGCACCGGAGCGCCTAAGCCCATGTGGGTGGAGAAGCAGCGGATGCTGAACTCGGCACGGGTAACCTGTGATTTCCTTGGACTGGCGCCTGGCGGCAAAGCTCTGCTATGCCTTCCCCTGGACTATATCGCCGGCAAGATGATGGTCGTACGCAGCATAGAGCGAAACATGGATCTCATACAGGTGGAGCCATCCAATCACCCGCTGGCTGGGCTAACGGATACGGCGCTGGATTTTGCAGCGATGGTTCCGTCTCAGCTGTTCTGTTCTCTCCAGGAGCCGAATGAGAGAGAGGCCCTCAGGCGGATACGACACCTGATCATCGGCGGCGGAGCAATCTCTGCCGAGCTCCAGTCAGCCATCGATGGGCTGAATTCCGACGGAGCAATCTGGAGCACCTACGGCATGACTGAGACCCTGTCCCATATTGCACTGCGAAGGCTGAATGGTCCGGAAGCCAGCGATTGGTACAAGCCATTCGACGGAGTCAGCATAGCTCTGGACGAAGATGGATGCCTGACTGTCGACGCTCCTCTCGTACATGACGGCAAGCTTGTGACCAATGACCTTGCAGAGGTAAAGGACGGATGTTTCCGCATCCTTGGGCGTCGGGACAACGTCATCTGCTCTGGCGGAATCAAGATGCAGATCGAGCAGATTGAATCCAGACTGCGGCCATACCTGCCGTCGCCTTTCTGCATCACCAGACGCAAGGATCCCAAGTTCGGCGAAGTTGTCGTACTTCTCATCGCCGGATCGCCACTGCCAAAAGACATACTTCAGGAGGCATTTTCGCAGCTCGAACATTATGAGCAGCCTAAGGCGGTCATCCATGTCGGCGCCATCCCCATGACCGAAACGGGCAAGATCGCCCGCTCCGAGGCGGAGAAACTTGCCAGATAAGTCCGTCCGGCACAAAAAAGGCGGAGCATCCGATGACGCCCCGCCCTTAATTTGTCCTATAAAGTCAATATACTGCTAGAATCCGCCGCCGAACTGTTCGCGCATAGCCTTCTGCTCCTCAGCATACTTCTTGTACTGCTCTGCGGTGAGGACCTTCTTGATGGCCTCGTCCTGCTTCTTCATGTTCTCCTCAATCTTGCTCATATCCGGCATTCCGCCGCCCTCGAACATCTTCATCATTTCCTCTGACTCCTTCTTGAAGAGGTCAAGGAGCTTGGTAGCCTGATCCTTGTTGATCTTAAGTGTCTCCTTCATATGGTCAACACGCATCTGAGCCATCTGAGCTGGATCGAAATTGAAATCCTGAGCACTTGCGTTGGCAGAACCGGCAATGAACATCACAGCGGCTGCCATGAGAGATAAGATAAAACGTTTCATAATAGAGTGATTTGGTTTAATGACTATTTGACACCATTCCGTCAACAAGGTTTAATCCTGTCACAATTTTCTATACAAAAAAGACCGCCCATCCGGACGGCCTCATATCAATGATAGGAATCGATTCCTAGAAAAGTGCCTTGACTTTCTTGACGATAACGTCAGCAGGAAGGTCTGGACTGAGCACAAGGTCTGGTTCCTTCTCTATATATCCCTCATTCTTGGCGATGAGCATACCACCTCCGGTGACATTGATCATAACTGTGTCTGTCTTCTTGATCTTTCCATCCTTGAGGGCCTTCTCAACGCTGGCCACAGCCGTAGCCGCAGCAGGAAGGATGTCATAACCCTCGCACTGGAAGAACTTGATGATCCACTGAACGATTTCGTCGTTGGTGACGGTATACATATCACCATCGGTATCCTTGAGGACATCGTAAAGTCCTCCGGCAAGGCTGTAAGGCGGCTTTCTGTTTGAGAGCACCTTCGCAAGAATAACCTCGCAGTCTCTTCTCGACTGCTCTGGAGAATAATCTACGAGAGCACGTGAATCAGCCTTCCATGAATCATACATGAGAGTGAATGGAGCATTCTGCGACACGAAGATCTTCATCTTGTTGCTGCCGAAACGTCCGTCCTCGATAAGTCGGAGGTTGTTCTCCCATGCAGCAATTGCACCGGTACCGCTGCCGACTGCCTGGAAATATGCGTCAGGGATGCGACCTATGGTCTCCACCGCACTGAGGAGTGTAGTTCCCATACCGTCACGACGAGCGACATTCTTTGCGCCACCCTCTGCGAGGAACATAGGGTCAGAGCAGATCTTCTCGCCGAGCGCAATTGCATCGAAGTAATCAGAGCCAGCCGGAGCTGCCACGATCTTCACGCACCTGTGGAGTCTCTTGCGGAACCACATGTCATGCTTATTATCCTCCGGAATGCAGATCACGATAGGAATCCTGTTGTCTGAGCAAACCTGTGCAAATGCGCGTGCGGTATTGCCGGCAGACTGGACGACGAGTATCTTGTCGCTGTTCTTAGGAAGACGGCCGCATACCGAATACGCCTCGGTCTCCTTGAACGAGCAAGTGCTCATCTCCGCGCCGATCTTAGGATTGTAGCCCGAGAAGGTGATATAGAGATTGTCCATATCGAGGAGCTTGGCAAGCTTTCTGCTCTTATAAGTGACAGGAGCGTGAGAATTCTTCAGCGTACGACTGATCGGGAGCCAATTGGCATATCTGTAGAGTCCGTCGAGGTCTTCCCTCGGAGTGAACTGCTTGGTCTCGTATACAGCCCTTACAAGTGACGGAGCGGGAGCCTCTGGATCGGCAAGTGTCCATCCCTCATCCTGGAGTACTCTTCCGGTACCCACGTTGATGAGCTGATATTCAGTTGGTTTAAATCTCATAATTATCTGGGGGATTTAGTACTATCCTACAAATATAAAAATAATTAGATAACTTTGCACATCCTTACAGGATAGAGAATGAAACTTACCAACAGAAACTATTATACGTCGCTGTTCTTGACGGCCCTGCTTTCTATAGCTTGCGCTGCACTGATTCCTTTCGTGAACGTCAACAGCGACATGACAAAATACCTTCCGAACGACTCTCCAATGAAGCATGGAATCGACCTGCTCAAGGATGAGTTCGGCGGCGCGGAAATGACCGGAGCCGACATCAGAGCGATGTTCGGCGCACACACTGAACCCGAAAAGAAAGAAATCGCGGCACAGCTCGGCAGCTATCCGGACGTGGAGGCCGTTCAATACAGGACAAGCGAAGACGGCGAGCATACCCTCTTCGAGCTGACGGTACCGAAGACCGTGGACCAGAAGTCCCTCGGAGCCAAGATCCGCAGCGACATGGGCGAGGACACAGTCGTGGAGACCAGCCAGGACGGTGCCACCCCACCGGTTTCAGTGATGGTCATCGCTGCAGCCCTGATTCTGCTCATACTATTTCTCATGTGCGAATCATGGATAGAACCGGTTCTGTTCATGGGTTCCACCGGCATGGGCATACTGCTGAACGTCGGCACGAACTATTTCCTTCCGAGCGTATCGATCACGACCAACTACATAGTCGCCATCCTCCAGCTCGTGCTCTCCCTCGACTATTCGATAGTGATGATGAACCGCTACCGTCAGGAGCGCAGGAATGGCATGGAGCCGGTCGATGCACTCAATTCTGCCATTCCGAAGGCAGCCACGGCGATAATAAGCAGCGCCACGACCACCATAGTCGGACTGCTGATGCTCTGCTTCATGCGTCTGAAGATAGGAATGGACATGGGCATAGTGCTCGCGAAAGGTGTCGTATTCAGCCTGATATGCTCATTCACGGCGCTTCCTGCCATGATATTGATATTCCGCAAGGCCGTCGAAGCCACCGAGAAGAAGGGATTCCGCATACCAACCGGGCTCCTCGGAAGAATCAGCGGGAAGTTCAGGATTCCGCTCGTGGCGATGTTCCTCGTCCTCTTCGTCGGCTCCGCCTTTCTGCATCATAAGACCGACATCCGCTTCTCCACCAACGGCCAATCTCGCATCGACGAGGTGTTCCCGCGCAAGAACACCGTGGTCATGCTCTACGACAATGCGGACGAAGGCCTGGTGAACGAGCTTGCGGACAGCATAAGCACCATAGAAGGCGTCGAATCCATATTCTCCTACCCGACCATCCTCCTGAAGGAATACACAGCGGACGAGATGGTGTCTGCGATGATGGACATGGCCAAGGATCTCGAAGGCGCTCCCGGCACGATGGCACCGGACATGGCAGGCATACCTGCGCTTGACCTGCTGTCTTCGGAAACCTTGCGCATAGCCTATTACATGAAGGAGAAGGGAGACACGGACCTCAGCATCGGTTTCCCGGAGCTGGCTGAGTTCATATCAGAGGACTGCCTCAACAACCCTCTCATCTCCAGTATGATCGATGACAGCATGAAGGAGAAAGTCGACCTCCTCAACGATCTGACCGGGATGGACTTTGCGGGCATGCTTGAAGAAGAGGAGGAAATCTTCGAGGCCACCGAGAAACCTGCCGTCCCTGTTTCCGAGCTTGCAAGCAAGGAAGAAAATCGACCTGCGGAGACAAAGAAAGAAGCCGCCAGACAGGAAGAGACACCTGTCGAGATAGTGATTCCCGTCGTGAAGAACAGCGGAGAAATCTCAATAATCGAATTCGTCAGGAAGTTCCACGAGAGCAGGAATGACGATCTTTCGGCAGACATCCTCACCCTCGTGGATACCACCATGCTGAACACGAAACTCGCGGCTCAGGCCATGGGCAAGTTCGTCGGATCCACCCCTACGCAGACCAGGATGGTATTCTCCTTCAGCAAGAGCAAGACCATGACCCCTATCGAGTATGTGCATTTCCTCAACGATGACCTCTTCAACCGCAAGGCTCTCCAGTCAATGGTCAGCGAAGGCCAGAAGAACGACCTGCGTGCGAGAATCAAGGTGATGGATTCGGCAAACTCAGACGCCAAGCTTTCTGCCGGAGACATCGCAGGAATGATGCACAAGCTCGGCGTCAGCGACATGAATGAGGCTTCAGTGAAGAATCTGATGTTCCCTCCTGCAGTCGAGACCCCGGTTGCGGCAAATACCGTGGCAGAAGTCCATCAGAAAGAGGACGAAGCAATTCCAGAACTCGTGGCGACGGACAGCACCATAACCGTCGCAGACGTGAAGGAAATACCTGCGGTGGCCACCGTTCCAGTGCGAAAGGCAAAGCCTGCACCTAAGAAGAGTCCTGACGAGATCCGTCAGGAGATGTTCACCAATATGATGTACTCAGGTAAAACCTATACAGCGGCCCAGATGGCGGACAACTTCAAGAATCTCGGCGAGGAGATTGACCCTGAGCTCGTGAAGATGCTCTACACCTATTACGGCAGCGTCAAGGAATACGACGAGGATTGGAAGATGAGCATCAAGGACATCATCGACTTCCTTTCAGAGGCCATCATCAACAACGACGCGTTCTCCGTCTTCGTAGACGAGGAGACCCGCAGCGGCTTCGAGCAGATGAGCGGAGTCATAGAACAAGGCGTGGGCATGATGAAGAACAAGAACCACTCGATTGCCGTGGTGTTCGCGAATCTTCCAGACGAATCCCCAGCCACCTATGATTTCATCGAGAAGGTAGATAAATACGGATCGGATATCCTTGCAAAGGAGCATTTCATGGTCGGAGAGTCAGTGATGTTCGACGAGATGAAGAACAACTTCAAGGACGAGATGAATCTCGTCACCTGGCTCACCATCATCTCCATCTTCCTTATCGTAGCATTAACGTTCCAGTCGCTCATCGTCCCTGTCATACTCGTCATGACAGTCATGACCAGCGTATTCGTGAACGTGATTTTCAGCGGACTCGGCGGCAACACCATGCTCTATCTCGCATACCTTATCTCCCAGAGCATACTCATGGGTGCCACGATAGACTACGGCATCCTCTACACGAACTACTACAAGGAGAAGAGGAAGACCCTCGACATACCTGAGGCTATCAAGGAAGCCTACAAGGGTTCTATCAACACGATCATGACCTCCGGCCTCATCATGGCCGTAGCCCCTGGAGTGATGTCACTGCTTGTGAACGACCCTACCATCTCGGCCATCGTCGGATGTATATCGGTCGGAGCGCTCGTAGCCCTCATACTTATCCTTCTGGTGCTCCCAGGCCTCCTGGCAACCTTCGACAGATTGGTGGTCTTCGGATGGGCCGGCAGGCGCAAGCTGAAGGATATAAGAAAACAGTAGACCAGGATTTCCTTAGATTACTTCCAAGCTTTCGGTCCTTATCCAGCCCTGACGTCCGTCTGCAAGCTCGATATTCGTCCATTCTGCGACATTGTCGAGTATCTGCACCTTCGTACCCTCATGGAGCACGAAGAGATCTGATGACGACTCCGAAGAAGGAGAACTCTTTACCGGAGCGACCGGTCTCATCACGATTGCACTGTCAGCCTCGAACCAGTCACGCTTCTGCTGGATAGAGAAGTTAAGAGCCATGACGGTGAGAAGCAGGGCTGCGATTCCGGTGAAGAATCCGACCTTCTTGCCTGTAGAAGCAGGTGCAAGGAGGAAGAGAAGCACCATCGCAAGGGTGAGAGCGAAGAAAAACATGGTCAGCACTGCCCATGCAGTAGAGTCGGTGACATAGCAGAGCTTTCTCCACCAGGTCTTCAGCACAAACTCCGGTACAGGTTCGATGTCGTCCTGCACGAATGCCTTCGCCACCTCGAGGTTATATCTTGCATCAGAATACGAAGGATCGAGCTTCAGAGCCCTCTCGTAATAGAGGATGGCCTTCGCGTAAGACTCGGACTTGTACCATGCATTACCGATGTTATAGTAGAGTTCAGGGGACTGGAGACCCGCCTCGTCGATGGCATGCCATCCTTCGAGAGCCTCGCTCCATCTGCCCTCTGCGTATGCCTTTCCTGCATTCTCCCACTGGGTCTCGATATAGTCAGACTGCTGTGCGGAAGCAGAGAGGGGAAGCATCATGAGCATTGCGATGATCACGGCCATGGTGCCCTTTTGCGTATTGTTCTTCTTCATGCTGGAGTCAATTGAGGAAATGGTATCGATGGCCTTCTGGTAATGCGCCTGCATTGCGTCATGGCCTGCATCAGGAGCATAGCGTGCATATTCGCATGCGTCAAGTACCTCGATGAAGGATGCGACCGTAGCTGCGTCAGCTCCACCAGCGGTAAGCCTTTCCGCGATATTGTCCTTCGACAGATCGGTAGCAGGCATGTTGAGCTTGTCGGAAACGAAGCCCAGGAGCGCCTTATGGAGTTCCTCGTAGAATGCGGTATAGAGATTCTGCTGAAGGAAGGTCTCGGTAAGCTTGAGGCGCTTCATCGCCATCTTGGTAGCCTTCCTTGTCTTCGTTCCGACAACATCGGCACGCCTGGAATACAGACTTCTGAGTACTGCCCATGTGGCAGCCGCAGCTGCTGCAAGAATCGCCATGAGGGTCCAGAAAAGTCCGGAACCGGCAAAGAAGTCACCCTTTGCGCTGAGAGAAGGCTTCTTCGTGTTGATGTAACGTATATCCTCGCCGAGGTTTTTCACACCCTTCTTGGCCACGCCCGGCACTACTACGCCCTGAGCTGAACCCGATGTCGCGTCACTGTCGTTTCCGCGGAGAACGGTGAAAGGAATAGCCTCCGTCTCGAGGGTCACATACTTACCCTTGCTGATATCATAGTATGAGTACTGGACCGGTTCGATCTCGAAGTCTCCATGGCTGCGAGGGATGAACGGATACTCATAAGTCTTGCTGCCGGTGGTGCTGCCTGATGCCTTGTCGACATTCTCGGTAACCTTTGTATCATAGACCTCGAAGTCAGGCGGGAAGTTGATCTTCGGAGCCTCCAGGAGAGCGACGTTTCCGCGTCCGCTGACAGTAACGATGAGAGAACCAGCCTCATGGGTTGAGAACGAGTCCTTGTTCAGCTTCGCACTGATGCTGAACTCACCTACTCCACCGCCGAAGGATGCCGGAGCACCGCCAGGAAGGGCCGTCACATGGAGTCTGGTCGCAGGGGTGGTGATACGCTTGCGTATGGTAGTGTAGTCATCGAAGAAACCGTCGAAGATGCTGTTGCCACGGCTAGGGACCTTCTGGTATATCCTGCACACAAGCTCCGAAGGATCGATGGTGAGGTCTCCAGCCATCTGCGGGATGATCACATAGCGCCTGATGACCGCAGTGTTGTATATCTGCTCACCGACCTTCTCCCTGGTGAAGTGTATGTCGCCCTGAGGAGTGATATCCTGACTCCAGAAGCCGTTGAAAGAAGGGAACTTCGCATCGTCGAAGCCGGCGATATCGACCCTCTGGAAAAGCTTGATGGTCGCGGTCACGGGCTGTCCTACGACCGCACTGTTGCTGCTGAGCATGAGTCTCATGTAGAGATCATCTCCGCTGACCTGTCCCACCTGTGACTGAGACTGGCTCTGCTGAGGCTGAGAAGACTGCTGTCCTCCCTGCTGGGCGCCTGCCGCAGCTCCTCCGGAAACCACCTCGAGGGTAATCGGGGTCGAACTTATGGTATTGCCCTTGACCTTTGCCGTAGCTGCCGGAAGCGTGAACTTACCCGCAGCCTTAGGCATGAGGATATAGGTATATGTACTCGTGCTCGAAGAGCTGACCTTTCCGTTAACTATGCTCGTCGATGAGGAGAAGCCCTTCTGAGGTCCCCACACAAGCTGGAAGTCGTTTCCGCTGTTCCAGTTGAAATCGGACGGCTTTCCTTCTCCTTCAATCGAGAAGGTGATCTTGAACTGCTCGTCCGCAGCCACGAGGTTCGGCGCACTGACCTTTATGTCCTGCGCAAATACCGAAAGCGGCAAAAGAGCCGCCAATATGAATAGGATTCTCTTCATCTTCTTACCAATTCTTCTCTTTCTGCCTTGACCTCAGGACGGCAGCCTTCTCCTTGTTGACCTTGTCCTGTGTCTCCTTCTCCTTTGCCTGGATAGCCTGGAGCATCTGCTGCGCCTGCTGAGGGCTTATACCCTGCTGCTGAGGTTGTTGCTGCTGCGGTCTATCCTGGTTGTTCTGATCATTCTGATCGTTCTGACCATCGTTGTCGCCCTTGTTCTGGTCATCATTCTTATCCTGATCGCCATCACCATTCTGATCCTTATTCTGATCCTGGTTCTGGTCATTCTGATCGTCGTTCTGGTCCTGATTCTGGTCGTTCTGGTCCTGGTTCTGGTCGTTTCCGCCGCCACCGCCGTTCTGCTGCTGATCCTCAAGCATCTTCTTGGCATAGATGTAATTCTCCTTTGCGTCCATATCCTCCGGACGCATGAGAAGCGACTTCTTGAAGGCATCCACAGCCTGCTGATAGTTCTTGGAAGCGAGAGCGGCATCACCGACGTTGAACCAGTAATCGGCGCCGTACGCAGACACGGAAGCCTGTTCCTCGACGGCCTTGTAGTACTTCTCAACCTCTTCCATTCCGCCCTGAGCCTGCTGGCCTCCGGCAATCTTGTAAAGCGTATTCGCAAGATTGTAGTTGGCCGCAAAGGATGTGGAATCACGAAGAATGGCCTTCCTGTAATCCACATCGGCCGCCTTATAGTTCTCCTTGCGGAAATCACGGTTACCCTGACGCACCTCATGCTTGTCCACCTGCGCCATTGCGCTGAGACTCATGCATGAAGCAATCACGAGGGCAAATATGTATCTTGACAATCTCATACTCAATCAAAAAGGTTCCTTCTATGCTTCCTCTCCCCGATCAGCATCTCAAGCACGAAAAGCACGAGCGCGATAGCGAAGAAATACATATACTGTTCGTCGAACTCCTCGAAGACGATGGAATTGAACTCTTCCGCATCCATCTTCTTGATGCTGTCGACTATAGGCTGAAGACCGAATTCGCTGTTGCCGGCACGCACGTATGCACCATTTCCGGCCTGGGCTACCTGCATGAGGATATCCTCCTCGAGCCTGGTGACGACAATGTCACCATTCCTGTCGCGGAGGAGTTCCCCGTTCATAGGGATAGGCTTTCCCTCCGGAGATCCGATACCGATAGTGAACACTCGGATTCCGAGCTCCGCTGCCTGCGAAGCTGCTGCCACAGGGTCATCCTCATGGTTCTCGCCATCGGTTATGACGATGATGGCACGGCTCTTCTCGCTCTGTGCGCTGAAGCTTCGGATTGCAGTGTTGATGGCAGCACCTACCGCTGTACCCTGAACCGGAACCGACTCTGTGGAGGTCGTGCTCATGAACATCTTGGCCGAGACATAATCGGTAGTGATAGGCAGCTGCACGAAAGGCTCACCGGCAAATACGATGAGACCGATTCGGTCGCCGTTGAGCTTATCAACGAGGCGGGATAGAGCAAGTTTGGCCCTCTCCAGGCGGTTCGGAGAATAGTCCTCGGCGAGCATCGAATTCGAAACGTCGAGACATATCATGATTTCGACGCCCTTGGTCTTGTGCTCCTTGAGCTTGGCGCCGATCTGCGGACGCGAGAGTCCTACCACGAAGAAGAAGAACGCAAGTGAGAAGATGCTTATCCT
>JAGHUQ010000001.1 GCA_018064725.1 Candidatus Cryptobacteroides caccocaballi | reverse complement strand
GAGTCGAGGCATGACCATGGGAACTTTACGAAACGGTTGTTGCCGAGGTCGAGTCCATAGAGATATGGGATGTTCACCGCGTTGAAGCTCTTCTCTGGGAGTTCCTTGAGGTGGTTGTAGCTCAGGTCAAGTGATGTGGTGTTGACCATGGTCGGACCATCAAAGGCAGCTTCGGGAATGGTCTCGAGGGCACATCCTCTCATGTTGAAGTATGCAACCATGGATTCCGACTCGCAGAATGCCACAGGAAAAGTCTTGATAGGGTTGTTTGCTAGGGTAAGGGTTGAAACCTTGATGCCCTTGTAGCCATTGCCCTCATTCTCCACGCCTGTAATCTGGTTGTATGAGAAGTCGACCGTGCCCATGACGAACATCGACTTGGCACTGAAGATGTCCGGGAATTCGGTCATCTTGTTGTAGCTTGCGGAAAAGGTTTCGATGTCCTCGATTCCGCAGAAGAAACCCTGCTCGTCGACTCCGATCTCGCTGATCTGGTTGTCATCGAGGTAACAGTCGACGAGGTTGATCTTATGTCCGAAAGGATTGACCTTGCTGATGCGGTTGCTTCTTGCATCGAAGAGTCCCATTGCCTTGAAGTTCTGCACCTCTGCCGGGATCTCCTCCAGCCTGTTCTGGCTCATGTAGAGAATCTGTATCTTGCCGGCTGATGGGCCTGTGGCGAGTCCCTTGAGGCCCTTGAGTATCTCCTCCGGGCTCCACTGTGCATTGTTGGAGATATTCACTGCCACGAGCTCGGGAAGCTTGCAGATGGCCATAGGGAACTCAGTCATCTTAGGACAGTTGTAGACCTCGAAATCCGTAAGGGCAGTGAGCTCTGCGAACTCGTCAGGAAGCGTGCTGATCGTGCTGTTGGCGATGAAAAGGTACTGAAGGTTCTTGAGCTTGCCGATAGCTGGGTCTATGCTCTTGAGGCTGTTGGAATATACGCCGTGGACATTGTCCATAAGACGAATCTCTCGAATCGTGTTGCCGCTGGCCTTGTCGATGAGCTGATCTTCGCGCTTGGTGTCATACATGGCGATCTCCGGGATGTCGATGCCGTTCTCCTTGAGCGCACGGGCAATAGGCTCTGACATAGGTGTAGGCTGCCAGAGCGATTCCATACGCTTCTTATGACGCTCGAAGAGAGAGGCTGTGGAGAGTGATGGGTCCACGGTCGGATCCGAAGGCAGGAAGCTTGGGTCGTTGTGGTTGCCGAGGTAGAGCTGGTTGAGCTGGTCGAGCTGACCTATGGCTGCAGGGAGATGACCTCCGAAGTTGAAGCCTTCGAGGTTGATCATCGCAACGCGTCCGTTCGAGTATATCTCAACGCCAGGCTGGTCGCCCCAGAGATCAGGATCCTTGTTGAAGTCCCAGTTCGCTCCATGCGGGAAGTCCGTTCCGTTGTATGACCAGTTCGGTCCGTCAAGTGACTTCCAGATCTCGTAGAGAGCATAATAGTCCTTTATGTACTCGTCTGCCTCGTACAACGTGAGAGCTACCTTTGCCTCGGTGGTCTTGTTGTCCGAGACGCTGAAATCAGATACTGCAGGCTTCTCATTATTCTCCAGAAGGACCTTGCTGCCGGTGTATGTGCTGTATGAGACGACCTTCCAGTCCCCTGCCTTGAGGGACAGAGGCTCTTTGGTGCTGAGCTGCGAGGTCTGGTATCCGCTGCCGCTCTCGTCAAACACTATTGCGAAGCTGGTCTCTATCTTCTCCCAGCTTACACGCTCGTTGGTGAGCTTGTTGGCGACGGTGAGATCCACGTACTTGACCTCATCGAAGGTATATTGGCGTGAGGTGGCCTTGGTCGGCACATTCTCGAAGGCTGACATATCCTTCGTGAAGGTGAGCTGTACCTTTCCGCGTCCGACCACATTTGCCGTGAGGTCGTGCTTTACGATACTTCCAGGGATGATGCTGAAATCAGCCACTGTCGGAGTGCCGATATAGAGTTCCTGGTCGAGTGCATCGTAGAGCATGAAGCTGATTACCTCGTAATCGCCCTTGTAAAGCTTCAGCTTGTCGCTCTGAAGTCCGTATTCGGCGCTTGCGTCGTCAGATTTCTGGAGCACGAGGGTCTGGGTGAGAGTCTCGTCCTCGTACACCATGGTAAGCTTGAGCTTGCATGCCTGCGCAAGGTAGTCGAGCTGGCTCTGCACCGCCTTCGACTCGTATGACGCATCCTTGTAGACCATGAACTGCACATAGCCGTAGCCGCCGTCGTAGTCCGGCTGCTCTTTCTTGCTGCAGGAGCCCGCAAGTAAGATGGTGGCGAGCAGGGTGAGCCCGCCGATTATGCTGTTGAATATCTTCATTCCTCTTAGTTGTTCATGAATTCCCTTTCGCAGATGAGTACGAATAGCGGTCTTCCGCCTCCGCGAAGTACGATGTGCCCGACATTGCCTGTCTCAGGAAGCTTGTCGTTCATGGTGACATGGATATATGGGAGCCCTTTCTCCGAGAGAGCGCACTCTACCGTCATCCATGATGGATTAGGATGGCGCTCGATGGACTCGTCTGTTCCTGTCGGGAACGGTGGCACATAAATCATGGCGTTCTTTTCAGAATTCCTCGAATAGTACACCAGACGCCATACAGGAATGTCATACGACTTGTATTGATCATAGATCTCACCTGAACTTACCCTCTCGAGAAGGACGTTCTGCGGGAGTATGTTTCCGTCCGGATCTCCGTCCTCTCCTATCATGTCGTATGCAACGAACCTGATGTCGGTGAACTTCACGTCAGGCCAGTATGTCTCTGTCATGCGTACGATGATGACAGCAACGGTCTTTCCGGCGTCGGTGAGCACCGCAGCAACTTCGTGTCCCTCGTCGAAGTACTCGACTGCAAGAGTGAAGATGTCCTTGGATGACTCTGGATAGCTGACCGAAACATATCCGTCATAATCCTCTTCTGAGCCGTCAGGAAGATAGAACTTCACATTGTCGAAGCTCTTGGTAGATGCGAGGAGAGCATTCTCGCTTGAGAACCAGTTGTTGTACTCGAGAGTATAGATCTCGTTTGTGCCGAACTTAGATGATAATTCAGCGTAGTGTGCTTCAGAGGAGGCTGTACGATGGATTCCCGCACCCTGTATGGCCATCTTGAATTCAGAATTGACAGGTACGATGGCGCTCCATCCGGAATCAGGGTTGATTCCGTCCTGAGAAACCTCAGCGATTACACAATTCTCGAAAGCCGGCTTGAGTGTTCCTCCGGAAATGATGTCCTTGCTGATGTCAAGACCCTCGAGCTTGTAGCCTGGAATTGCGAGGAGAAGGGCCTCGCGACCAGGATTATAGTTCTGTGAAGCAGAAAGATTCACTATGCGGTCCTGAATGACCCTGTCATCAGGCTGGCCGTCAGGATAGCTGACTGCTATCTTGAGCCATGAGTCTGGATTGTATGAAAGCATGCCGTCTTTTCTGTCGACAGCAATGATTCTGGTGTCGGTTGTACTAGTGATGCTGAACTGGTATGATGGCATCATGCTTCCGCTCTGCTCACACTCTCCGAGGATGTTGAAAGCCACGTTCCGGCTGTCAAGGGAAGTGTATACCAGATCCTTGCATCCCGGGATTACCACAGGAATCTGCATCACGACGTCATTGTTCCTGATGTCGGTAAAGGTAATCATACCTTCTTCCTGGTCGAGAGGATATTTTGTAGGGTTACCCTTGAGCACGAGGACGGTCTCCTCACCCTCAGAACTGGTCTTGGTAGGCTCGAGCCACTCCGGATAGTCGCCTTTCATAGCCCATTCGAATGAGCTGCGCACCTTGATCGGGAGTGAATACGAGGTGATGCCCTTCGGCCACTGAAGCATGAGAGACTCGGCTTTGCTTTCCTGATACTCGTAATCACCCGTTCCCGCAACGACGAAGTTGCCGTTGCTGTCCTGCTTGGCCGCATATACCTCCACGCTGCGCTCTGCAGGGGTGAGAGTGACACGGGCGATGACCTTTGTCTGGTCGCCCATCTTGAGGCTGAGCTCGGTTGTGTGAGGCTCATAGTTATCGCTGAGGGACTCGCTGTGTATCTTTACGCTGACCTTTCCCTTCTGTCCCTTGACCTTGAACTCTTTCATTCCGTTGTCGTCAAGGTAGAACCATCTAAGGTCTGCCTTAGGCATGCTGAGCTCCCAGTCGAGGTTCGCGCTGAACTCTATGGTTGCACTTGATGATGAAGGTATGCTCTTCTCGACTACTGTCGGGAACACAGGGTCCGGGTCTTTCTCCGGCTTCGGATTCTCAGGTTTGTCGCATGCGCTCATGAGCGGAGATGCTGCAGCTGCCATGAGCCAGTATATATTCTTTTTCATAGTAGTCATCATATCTTACATTCCGTCTTCTCTCTTGAGGCGTTCGGCCTCCTCGTCGCTGACCCAGTCGATCTCATTGAGGAAATGTCCTACGGTTCCGACTTCCTCTCCGATCTTCTGTACATAATATCTGTTCACGAGCACGGCAACCTTCTCATGGCTGAAGAAGTAGCTAGGTCCCTGGTTGCTTGTCTCGATGAGAATGTGATTGTCTCCATGGACCATTCCGAACATCGATGCCTCATCGCTCACTACCTGGTCTGACGGCATGCTGATGAAAGGATTGACAGGATTGGTCTCGTCGTCGAAGGATATTCTCACGTCGTATCCGTCTGCCATGAATCCATGCAGTATCACGCCGTTCTCGTCATCGGGATCTGCAGAAGTCTGGATAAGACGCTGGTAGCTACGGGTCATCGAATACTCATAGAGGAACATCGATGAAACTACAGCCCAGCCGGTGAAATCGTCTCGGTGGAACTTGTGCAGGCGTCTCATGTGCACGATGGTCTCGTCGCCGTAGAGAGGCATGACGAGCTTGTCCGGCATCACCAGCCTGAGTGTTATGTCCGCCTCCTGCCTTGACTTGAGATTGTCTATGTTGCCGATTACCTTGACATATCCTACTCTTTCCCCGGCAGGGATGGTGAAATTGTTCGATTCGAGGGTGAAGTCCCTTCCGAGCACTGCGGTGGATGCTGAAGTGACGACCTCTACCGCGAAATTGCGGTCATAGTCGCAGGCAAGCGTCGACGCGATTGGTATGTCGAAGGAAGGAATATCCTCGCGGACGACATAGGTCTTCGCCGTATCGGCGAACATCACATACTCTGCGTCATGGTAGGTGATATAGTTCTCGTGGCAACCTGTGAGGGTGGCTGCGAGAAGCGCGCACGCGCATATGTATCTATATAGGTGCTTCATCATCTTACTTGTTGCTTTCGTTAGGTTGAATCTGAGAGCCCGGAGATTCCAGTTCATGCTTTGGAATAGGCCATACGAAGAGGGCGTCGTCAGCCTTCACCTTGAGCGAGCTTCCCTCGGAGAGAGACTCTGACTGCGGCGTACGCTCGAAGCCTTTGTGCCAGCGCTTGAGGTCCTGAAGGCGGAATCCCTCCATGAAGAGTTCCTTCGCACGTTCCTCGCTGATGCTCTCGAGCCAGTTGCCCTCATTGAGGTTGATTCCACCTCCTGCCGCGTACCTCGCCTTGCGAAGAGTGCTGAGGTCAGCGGAACCTTTGGAGTATTCTCCCTTCTGGCAGTATGCCTCGGCTCTGATGAGGAACTGCTCCGCGAGTCGGAACGGCTTAGGCATGTTGAGCTCGTAGAGATTGCTGCTGCTTATGAAATTCCTGTTTCCGAAGTACTTCACGAGCACAGGCCAAGTCAGGTTGTGGCTGTGTCCGGTGGTAACCTCCGCGAAATATGCATCATATCTGAGGTCGGCCTCGTCATACATGGCAAGCACGGAACCTGCAGGCACGAAGTCCGGGTAATAGTGTGCATAGTCTGTCGTGAGGTGGAGGAAGGGCGATCCGAGTGTCCCGCCGAAAGATGTGGCAGTGAAGCCTACCTTCCAGATTACCTCGAATCCGGAGTCATGAGTCCAGAGATACTGGAAATATGTCTCGTTGGCCGAGGTGTACACTGTCCTAGCA
>JAGHUQ010000119.1 GCA_018064725.1 Candidatus Cryptobacteroides caccocaballi | reverse complement strand
CCATTGACCCATCTTCGGGACACGGAGTTGTACTGGCAACCCATGGCCACCCATGGCCTTGTAAATGGGAGGGGCCCAGCTCTGCTGGGAGGGATGAGCGAAGCGAAGGTTGCAATGTGCAACTGCCGTGTCCCGAAGGAGAGGCAGAGACCTGCAAAGAGGAACTGCCGTGTCCCGAAGTGGAGGACGACGATGGACACGGAGTTGTACTGGCAACCAGAAGGACACCCAGCATCTTACCCTCAGAGAAGAGAGAATCAAGATACGGATCTGACGACACATACGAAATCAAACGCTCCGCAGCCTCTCGGACAAGAGGATGCGGAGTGTATGAGAATGGATATGTGAACTTCTTCGGAAGCTCCATATTAAAGTTCGTCCTCTGCGTAGAAGGCGTCAATCTGATATTCAGCGTATGTGCAATACTCCTCTTCCTTGAAGAAACGGGCAAGCTCGACAGCAGCAGACTCCGGAGAATCGGACGTATGTACGATATTCTCGGTCTTGCTCATGCAATAATCGCCGCGGATAGTGCCGAGAGCCGCATTACGGCCATTTGTGACACCACCCATCTCACGAACGACGCGAACGGCTTCCACACCCTCAAGTGCCATGAGCACGACAGGGGTCTTCTTCATGGAACGAAGAAGGATCGGGAAGAATGGCTTGTCCTTAAGATGGCCATAGTGCTCGTAGAGCAACTCGTCAGTGAGGTTTACCATCTTCATGGCCACTATCTTGAGGCCCTTCTTCTCGAAACGAGAGATGACTTCGCCGCAAAGCGCACGCTGAACCGTAGCCGGCTTGAGGATAACAAGTGTTCTTTCCATATCTTTTTCGCTGAATTATTTGATGAACTGGCTCTTGAGTGCCTCGATCTTAGCATCTGCATCAGCGCCCTTGGCACCGAAGTAGAACTTGATCTTAGGCTCTGTACCTGAAGGACGTACGGTTACGACGTCACCGTCCTTGCTGAAGAACTGGAGCACATTTGACTTAGGAAGACCAGTCTTCTCAGGCTGATTGTAATCCTTGACCTCCACGACAGGACATCCTGCGATCTCCTTTGGAGGATTCTGACGGAAATCAGCCATCATGGCGTCAATCTCCTCAGCACCGGCCTTACCCTCGCGGACGATATACTTCATGTTCTCCTTGTAGTAACCGATCTCAGCATAGATCTTCTGGAGGAACTGATAGAGTGTCATGCCCTGCTCAGCGCACCATGCAGCACACTCTGCAACCATGGCACATGCTACAGGAGCGTCCTTGTCGCGAACGAACTCACCGATATTGAAGCCATAGCTCTCCTCACCACCGCAGACGAACTGAGCGACGCCCTCGTTCTTCTTGACAACCTCTGCGATGTACTTGAAACCAGTGAGGACATTGTAAGTCTTGACACCGAACTTAGCCGCGATGGCAGGAAGAAGCTCGGTTGTAACGATAGTCTTCACGATATACTGCTTGCCATTGAGCTTTCCGAGCTCTGACCAGCGGGTGAGGATATAATATGTGAGGATGGAAGCTGTCTGGTTACCGTTGAGGAGAACCATCTTGCCCTCGTTGTCGCGTACTGCGATACCCATACGGTCTGCATCAGGGTCAGTGGCCATAACGAGCTCCGCGCCTACCTTGTCTGCCTCGTCGAGTGCCATCTGCATTGCAGCGGTCTCCTCTGGGTTTGGCGACTTTACGGTTGGAAAGTCACCGTCGCTCATATCCTGCTCGATGACATGATATACGTTCTTGAAGCCGAGTCTCTCGATTGCGGTACGTGCAATGCGGACACCAGTTCCGTGGAGCGGAGTGTAGACCATCTTGAGATCAGTATGCTTTGCAACTGCCTCTGGAGACAATGTGAGGGAGAGGATGTCGCTGAGGTAAGACTCATCCATCTCTGCGCCCATGAGCTCTACAGTTCCTGGATTCTCTACTGCAGATGGGTCGAACTTCACCTCTGATGGGTCATTGATAGCGTTCACCTCTGCAACGATGTCCTTGTCGACTGGAGAAGTGATCTGACCGCCGTCAGCCCAGAACACCTTGTAACCGTTATACTCCTTAGGGTTATGCGATGCAGTAACCATGACACCAGCGAGAGCACCCACCTTGCGGATAGAGTAGCTGAGCTCCGGAGTAGGACGGATGTTGTCGAAGATATATACATGAAGGCCGTTTGCAGAAAGCACGTCAGCAGTGATCTTTGCGAAGAGCTTGCTGTTGTTGCGGCTGTCGTAAGAGATGCAGACCTTGATATCGTCGCCCTCAACGTTCTTCTTGATGTAGTTGGCAAGGCCCTGGGTGGCCATGCCGACAGTATACTTGTTCATTCGGTTGGTACCGACGCCCATCTTTCCACGGAGTCCACCTGTTCCGAACTCGAGCTTACGATAGAATGCATCTTCGAGAGCTACAGGATCATTGTTGCGAAGTCTGAGGATTTCACCTTTAGTCTGCTGGTCGTAGTTACCATCCAACCAGCTCTGAACTACGTTCATGTAATCTGCCATAAGATATATAAATTAGATTTTAATCAGTTTCAGTGTAACCACAAATATACAAAGAAATTGGTATATTGGTTATATTTGCAGGCATGAAAATGTCATTTGCAGACATACTTCGCCAAGTTGATTCAGAAGGAGCCAGAAAGATGGCTTCCAAGGTCCCCGAATGGCAGGATGTGGAGGGTCTCTCCTTCCCGACGAAGCTGTGTACCGAGCAATGCAGTTCATCCGAGACTGCAAGATATAAGGCCGGCGTCGCACTGCGGGAATACGGAAGAATCAGCGGCGTCCCCGACGCCGGCAAGAAGCCATACCTGGCAGACCTGACAGGAGGTCTCGGTGTCGATTCATGGGCATTCTCCCAGGTCTGCGAAGAAGTCTTCTACAACGAGATGGACGAAATACTGGCGTCCGGAGTAAGATCCAACTTCGGAAAGCTGTCTGCAGACAATATCACCGTCCACAGCAACGAACTTGTCCCCGGCAGCCTGGAAACCATACTGTGCGGATTCAAGCCCGACATTATCTTTCTTGACCCGGCAAGGCGTTCAGACAGCGGCAAGAAGGTCTTCATGGTAGAAGATTGCAGGCCAGACATACTGACTTTGCGTGATGAGCTGCTCGCATGTGCTCCGTTGGTGATAGTAAAGCTGTCCCCCATGGCCGACATCAGCCTTCTCGCAAGACAGCTGGGAGATCATGTCCTCGGAATCCATGTAGTAGGCTCTGCCGGCGAATGCAAGGAACTGCTGGTCATCATGGACAGAGACCACCACGAAAGCTACGACATCACGGTGCACGAATCCGAATCCGATTTCCACTTCACGCCCGAAGAAGAGGATGCGTCATCCGCAAGGCTGTGCGAAGCGGACAGGCTCGCCGGCAAAATGCTGTTCGAACCAGGGAAGGCGCTCATGAAAGCCGGAGCATACAATCTTATCTGCGAAAGGCATGGGCTCTCCAAGCTGGGTCGTTCCACTCATCTCTACGTATCGGAAGAAATCGTGGGCAGCCTGACAGGGCTTGGCAAGTGGTACCGAATCGAGAGCACAGACGAACTGAACAAGCGCAGCATGAAGGAAACAGGAAAGAGCCATCCTCGATGCGAGGTCACTGCACGCAACATTCCGATGAGTTCGGACGAGCTTCGAAAGAGGATGGGAACGACATCGGGAGGCGACAAGCATGTATTCGGAGTCAAATGCGACCTCAGCGGGTCGAACCTGCTCATGGTGACTACACGCCTTGGAAATATTCGTCCTTGAAATTCACCAGATAGACCTTCTCCACTCCACGGGTGATAGCCGTATAGAGCCATCGGAGGTCCTCGGCCATCAATTCATCCTGCCAGAAAGGATTGTCGATGAACACGCACGACCACTGTCCGCCCTGGGACTTGTGACAGGTGATCGCATTCGCATATTTCAGCTGCAAGGCATTGAAGAACTTATCCTCACGGACAGCCTCATACCTCTTGCGCTTGGTATTGATATGGCTGTAATCGTCGTTCACGCCATGATAGAGAGCCTGCTGCTGGTCGTATGTCAGTGAGGCACTTTCAGAATCGAGCGTATCAAGAATCACCTTGGCGACAATCTCCTGATTTCCATAATCAGGCAGAGCCAGTCTGGCCTCAGCGAAATGCAAGCCGTATCTGTCCTCGTAGCGGGAGATTTTGATGAGCTTCGCTATATCTCCGTTGGCGATATATTCCAAGCCTTCCACATCCTCGACAAACTGATAGCAATTCTTGACTATCATGAGTTTGTCTCCACGCACAAGCCTCTCCTCCTTGTACTGAATGGACGAGCGTATGCCGGCGTTGTATCGGTTCGCACGCTTATTCGAACGGCAGAGGACCACGGTCTCATCTTCACCGTAACGGGAGTATGCATCAGAGAGTGCTTCTATCAGTTCTCCGCCGGTGATTCTCACGACATCAGGAAAGCCGTCGGCAATCAGGCCGAGCTCATCCGCAGGGATGCTGTCGATTCCAGGGGAATAGCTGAAGCCGTCATCGTCAAGCTGGCTCACCTCGGTTATCAACTCCCTCAGATGCGTGGCGTTCCAGAGAATCCCGGACTCGCCTTGCTGCCTCACCACTGTCTTCAGGGTGGCGAACCTGCTCGCGCCCAGCATGGACATGTAGTCATGGCTCAGGGCGGGACTCTGTTCCTGTCCTATCGGAGGCAGCTGGGCAGTATCGCCGACGAGTATCAGCTTGCAGTCCACTCCCCTTCTGACATAGCTGAGGAGGTCTTCAAGCAGGTTTCCCGTTCCGAAATTGGACAGCGACTGACCATTGTTGTCTATGCCGATCAGCGAAGCCTCGTCTACTATGAAGAGAGAAGCCTTCATCTCGTTCGGAGCAAGTGAGAAATCGCCATATCCATCACTTCCGAGGGATTTCTGTCTGTATATCTTCTTATGGATTGTGTATGCAGGCATACCTGCAAAGCCCGAAAGCACCTTTGCTGCGCGACCGGTTGGAGCAAGAAGGACGCAGTTTACCTGGAAGAATGCAAGCGTCCTGATCACAGATGCAAGAGCCGTGGTCTTTCCTGTTCCCGCATATCCGTTCACCACCATGCAGTCTTCATCGGAAGTCACGAACTCAGAAATTTCCTTGAAGAGCTTATCCTGGCATTCAGTCGGGTCAAGGCCGAGATTCTTCACGAATCCGGCATATAGAAATGCACTTCTTCCCATTACTTGGATTTTCCGAGGAGCAATGAAACTGAGACAAGCACCGGATAGATTTCCACACGACCGAGAAACATGTCGGCGGTATATATCAGTTTCGCTATCTCCGGTTGTGC
>JAGHUQ010000097.1 GCA_018064725.1 Candidatus Cryptobacteroides caccocaballi | reverse complement strand
AATGTCGTCGGCCCTATGGACTACACGCCTGGAACCTTCTCGGACAGCCAGCATCCGCATTTCACTACCTATGCGCACGAGCTTGCGCTTCCGATTCTCTTCGAATCCACCATCCAGCACATGCCTGACAGCCCTGAATCGTACGAAGCCCTCCCTGCCGAGGTGCGTGCGCTTCTGACCGGGCTCCCGACCGCATGGGATGAGACAAGGCTGCTCGCAGGATATCCCGGCGAATATGCAGTCATCGCGCGCAGGAGCGGAAAGGACTGGTACATCGCCGGAATCAACGGCACAGATGAGAAGCTCGCAGTGGAGTTCGACCCTGCGGAATACGGAATCAAGGGTGCATGCCAGCGCGTTCTCGACGGAGACTCCGACAGGGATCTCGGCAGCACCGAGGTTGACGCCCCTGTGACCAGGGTGATCTGCCGTCCTCGCGGCGGATTCGTGATGAAGACTATTTGAGATCTATGAAGATAATCGATGCACACAGCCACCTTTGGCTGAAACAGGACACGGTGGTCGACGGCTCCCACATCTATCCGATGGGACGCGGACGCGCCATGTTCTTCGGAGAGGAACGACAGATGCTCCCTCCGTTCATGTTGGACGGCGTAAACAGCGCCGAGATTTTCCTTGCGAACATGGACTATGCCCAGGTGGGTGGTGCCGTGGTCGTCCAGGAGGTCATTGACGGAAATCAGGATGCATATCTGCTTGATGTCCAGAAACGCTATCCGGATCGTTTCTTCGTATGTGCCCTGAAGGACCTTGACAACGACGCCCTGACCATCCCTGAAGGCTTCCGTGCCATCGCGGTTCCTGGCCATAGGGCACACCGCAGCCTTCTCGACCCGGAGGTCGTGGCATTTTTCAAGGAAATGGAGAAAAGGGGTCTGATCCTGTCCATGTGTCTTGCTGATGACGCAGAACAGATCGCACAGATGCGCGAGCTGATCCAGGAATGTCCGGATCTCAAGATAGCGATAGGCCATTTCGGAATGGTTACCGGCGAGCATTGGATGGAACAGGTGCGCCTGGCCCTCGCAAAGAATGTATATGTGGAGTCAGGCGGAATAACATGGCTCTACAACAGCGAATTCTATCCTTATCCTTCTGCGGTGGCTTCGATAAGGAAGGCTGCCGATGAGGTCGGAATGGACAAGCTCATGTGGGGCAGTGACTATCCTCGTACTATCTGTGCCATCACATACAGGATGTCATACGATTTCATCCTCAAGTCTGACCTCCTCAGCGCAGCCGAAAAAGAGGCTTTCCTTGGCGGAAATGCAGAAAAGTTCTACGGATTCACGAATCTTCCGGAACTTCCATACATAAAGAACATGTCTGAATAATATGAAAGCAATACAGATCGTCAAACCGGGCGAAGTTGCCATCGTGGATGTCGCCAAGCCCGTTCCGGCCGCAGGCGAAGTGCTCGTAAGGATGCACTACGTCGGATTCTGCGGATCGGATCTCAACACCTTCAGGGGCGGAAACGCCATGGTCACTTTCCCTCGTATCCCCGGTCATGAGATCGGTGCAGTGATCGAGGAGATAGGCGCAGACGTGCCGGCTGGCTTCAAGGTCGGTCAGGTGGTCACCCTGAACCCATACACCAACTGCGGACACTGCGCATCCTGCAAGAGAGGCCGCGTGAATGCGTGTGAGAACAATGAGACCCTCGGCGTACAGCGTGATGGTGCGATGAAGGAGTATGTGTGCATTCCTTGGCAGAAGGTCATCGCGTGCGGTGATGTGAGCGTTAGGGATGCCGCCCTCATCGAGCCTATGAGCGTGGGCTTCCATGCAGTGAGCCGTGGACGTGTCAGCGACACAGACGTCGTCATGGTGATCGGATGCGGAATGGTCGGACTCGGTGCCGTTGTCCGCAGCGTGCTTCGAGGAGCTACAGTGATCGCAGCTGACCTCGACGACGAGAAACTCGCGCTTGCGCGTTCCCTCGGTGCGGAATACACCTACAACACCGCAACCGAGTGGGGTGACATACCTGAGCCTGATGTCGTGATTGAGGCTGTGGGTTCTGTGCCTACATATCAGCTTGCCATCAACAAGGTGGCCTTCACTGGCAGGGTAGTGTGCATAGGCTATGCGAAGTCTGACGTGTCACTCCCGACAAGCTTATTCGTGAAGAAGGAGCTTGATATCATGGGCTCGCGAAATGCGGATCCTGCGGACTTCGAGGCAGTGATCAGGTACATGCATGCCGGAGTCGACGTTGAGCGCTTCATCAGCTCGGTGATCGAACCTGAGCAGTCGCAGAAGGCATTGGAAGATTGGAGCGCAGCTCCAGGTAAGGTTTTCAGAATACTTGTAAAATGGAATACAGAGAATTAGGAAAGACAGGCCTTCGCCTGTCAGCACTCAGTTTCGGTGCATCAAGCCTCGGCGGTGTCTTCCACTCACTTTCCGAGTCGGAGGGTATCAAGGCCGTTCACACAGCCGTCGACAACGGCATCAATTTCATCGATGTCTCACCTTACTATGGCCATCTCAAGGCAGAAATGGTGCTTGGAAAGGCTCTCAGGGAAATCGAGAGGGACAGGTACATCCTTTCCACCAAAGTGGGCCGCTACGGCAAGGATGGCGTGAATACATGGGATTATTCTGCGAAGAGGGCGCACGACAGCGTCTTCGAGAGCATGGATCGTCTCGGAGTAGACTATATCGATCTCATCAATGTCCATGACATAGAATTCGCCGACCTCAACCAGGTTGCGAACGAGACTCTCCCCGCGCTCGTCGAACTCCGAGAGAAGGGTGTCGTGGGCCATGTCGGTATCACCGACCTTCAGCTGGAGAACCTCAAATGGGTCGTGGAACATACTCCGGAGGGCACGGTTGAGAGCATACTCAACTTCTGCCACTATTGTCTTTGTGACGACAAGATCCTTGATTTCCTCGATTTCTTCGAGTCCAAGGGAATAGGTGTCATCAACGCCAGCCCTCTTTCTATGGGCCTTCTCTCGAAGAGAGGTGTTCCTGACTGGCATCCTGCACCTGCAGCTCTCCGTGAGGCATGCGCAAAGGCTGCCGCATTCTGCGAGGAGGCCGGTTATCCTATCGAGCGTCTTGCAATGCAGTACTCAGTAGGCGAGCCTCGCATTGCGTCTACCTTGTTCTCGACAACCAAGCCGGAGAATGTGCTGAAGAATCTCGACTTTATCAGCGGTACACCTGATCCGGAAATTCTCGCGAAGGTCCGTGAGATCATCGGCGACCAGTTCCGCGTCTCTTGGGCTAACTCATAACCCTAGTCGATGTTCTTCTTCTCGATGGTCCAGTCAGGGCGGGCCTCTATGCCGGCAGGGGAGCCCTTGAACATGGCTGCTGCGCTTGCGTCGCCCTTGAGCTGCCAGTCGAGCCATGCGGTTGCGGCGATAGAGAATTCACCTCCGTGCTCCTGGCTGTAGGTTCCTCCGTGTCCGACCGGATAGTTGACGGCGACTGCAGGGACATGGTTGATTCTGCTGAAGTCGTCCATTCCGTTGAGGTAAGCGATGTCAGTCTCTCCGCCGAGAAGGTACATGATAGGAACCTGGATTTCCTGGAGCCTTGACTTGTCCGGCATAGGCATTCCAGGGACAGCGCCTGAAGGGTCAGAGAAGAGACCGCTGTTGCAGATCATGAGGACCTTTATGCGTGGGTCAGTGGAGTTCTCGAGAGTCTGGAGGCCTCCGCATGACATTCCCGCGAGTGCGATGTTGTCGGTGTCAAGCTTGCCATAGTATGGGCTGTTCTTGTCTTCGTTTGCAAGGAATACCCAGTCGATACCCTCTATCTGCTGCTGAGATGATGACATAGGACCGACGTACCTGCTGTCATCTGCAGGGAAGTAACCTGTAGCTACGACAACGTAGCCGTGAGATGCGATTTCATTAAGGAACTTCATGTGCTCCCAAGGTGAGTTGCAGCATGCTCCATTACCCCATACGAGGACAGGAAGTCTGTTCCTCTTGCCGTACTTGCTGAGATCTTCAGGACGGAAGATGGTGTGTGCCTCAAGCGAAGGCTCTTCTACCATAATGGCCTTTGCCGGACCTGTGCCGCCGTCTTCAAGTATTCTTTTCTGGGTGGCTGTCTCTGCTACGGGACTTGAACATGCAGTGAGAGCGACGAGAGCTGACGCTGCGACTAAACTGAATCTTTTCATGGCTATGTGTCTTGATGATTCTGCAATATAGGAAATTAAACAGAAAAAGCCACCGTGATGGTGGCTTTTTTCTACATTATGACTTTTACGTTGTCAATCCAAAGCGTGTTTCCGACTCCGCCGTAGAAGGCCTCGCCGTAGCTGGCAATGAACTTGATGATCATGGTGTCTGGCGTCTCGTTCGGTCCAGCCCATCCTTCCTCTATTATCTTGACGTTCTTGCCCTTGCTGTTGACTGCCCAAAGGTCCTGCGGAGTGCCGTGCAGGATCTTCATGTAATCCTTGTAGAAAGGCTCTCCTGTGATGTCCCCGTAGTGAACCTCGAGCCTATGGCCATTCTGCCACTGGTCTACATTCTTGGTGATGCGCTCGATGCCCGTACCTACGCGTAGCGCGTGGATGTTTCCGTCAGCATCCTCCCATCTCTTCTGGAGGATTATGCAGCACTCCGGGTAGTCGGGATATCCCATTTTCTTCATCTTTCCGAAACCTGTGCCCTTGACGACCTCGCATCCCACCTTCGCCTTGTAATCGAACTGCAACGCCTTAGGACGACCGGTGAACGGAATTCCGTAATGTGGCTTTGACATTGGGTCCTTGGTGTCCTTGATAGGCTCAGGGAGGCTTCCGACAAGCATCACGCCCTGACATACGACCTCCATGTTGATCATCCCAGCCACCTTGATCTCTTCAGTGTGGACTTCTATTCTGCAGCAATATCCGTCTCCTCTTTTCTCGGGGTAATCGGTGATGCTGCACTTCTCGACGCCGGCAACGTTGGCGTACACGTTGTTGGTCCTCCATACATAGTCTGAAGGGCCTTTGAATGCCTTTGTCTTCTTGTTTTCGTAACGTATGGTGTCGGTGGGGTTTCCGAAGAATTCGTAAAGATATTTGGTTCGTCCACCGATGATTCCTGATTCCTTTATCTCGCGTACAGTCCAGTGGTCGAATGTACCGTAATGGTTGATTCTCTTGACGATTTCCTCATTCGACTGTGCGTATGCTGAAACCGATGAGGCAAGGACGGCACAAAGTCCCATAGATAAAAATATGGTTCGTCTCATTATTAATTGGTATATTTGTTGGTTAAGGACATGCAAATATAGGAAAAATTTATGCCAAAGAGATATTTGACCTTTATTCTGGTGCTTCTTATGACCATGGCGATGGGCCACGCCAAACCGGCTCTTCCAGGTCTGCGCATCCTATATCAGCCGGATGGTACGAGCTTCATGGCGGAACTCCGGGGAGACGAGTTCGGCCACATTCTCATCTCGTCGCAGGGACATGCCCTGGTGCAGGGAAACGACGGTTTTTATGACTATGCGCATTTCGACGAGAACGGTGCCCGTATGGACAGCGGCGTGCATTTCGCCAGCCCGGGCGCTCCGTCGGAAGTTGTGCGCGCAAGTCTCGCCATACCATACGACAAGCTGGCGGCATCCGCATTCCGCAGAAGGAACTCAGTCTCAATCGCAAACAACGGCTCGATGCGTAGGATCAGCGCTGTGTCTGCCAAAGCTTCCGAAAGCATGACCAGACATGGCCTCGTTATCCTCGTTAACTATCAGGACGTTGAATTCCGAAACACGAGGGATGACTTCCAGGACCTTCTCACCAAGCCAGGATATTCGTTCAACGGAGCCAGGGGTTCTGCGAAGGAATACTTTGATGCCCAGTTTCACGGAATCTATGATTTCGAGTTCGATGTCATAGGTCCGGTCACCGTATCCAAGGACAGAGCGTATTATGGTGCCAATGATGCCGCTGGAAACGACAAGGCTCCGCACGAGATGATTGTCGAGGCTTGCCGCAAGGCAGATGCGGAGGTGGACTTCTCCCTCTATGACGATGACGGCGACGGAGAAGTTGACAATGTTTTCGTGTTCTATGCAGGTGGAGATGAGGCGGAGCATGCAGGGGAGGATTGCATATGGGCACATGCCTGGTATGTGAAGGACGGCGCCGGTGTGAGCCTTACCCTTGACGGCAAGGTGATCAACCGTTATGCCTGCGGATCTGAACTCCTGACCAAGGATTCGGGAAAGACTTTCGCCATCACTACGATAGGTACGTTCTGCCATGAATTCAGCCATACTCTTGGTCTCAGCGATCTCTACGATACCGATTATGAAAAGAGTGGCGGTCTTTCGAGCGCATTATGGAGGACGACGTCCCTGATGGACCAGGGAAACTTCAACGACTGGGGCAATTGCCCTCCGTTCTACAACGCCATCGAGAGAGAGATGCTCGGGATAGGTGAGTGCCGTACGCTTTCTTCCGGCAGGATAGATCTTCCTGCAATCCACCGCTCAAATACATACTATAGGATAAACGGCGATGTCGACGGGGAATATTATCTCATCGAAAGCCGCATGAACGAGGAATGGGACAGCTTCATCGGTGGCAAGGGACTGCTGGTGTACCATGTCGACAGGTCTTCCAACAATGCCGGCAGGTCTGACGGATATGGATTCGATATGACTGCATCTGACAGGTGGTGGTACAATCAGGTGAATGCCAATCCGTCGCATATGTGTGCGGACCTCGTGGAGGCTGATCCTGGTGCGACCAGCCCGGACCGTAATCCCGTAGGCCGCGTGTTCTTCCCGTATGGATCTTATGACTCGATGGAAAAGGACGGACGTACACCAATTGCCTTCTGGAGCGGTCAGGTTGCCGATCTTAACATAACCCGTATCTCGTACTCAAGTGGAGTGTCTTCCTTCTATGTATCCGGTTCAGGCGATGTCGAGGAACCTGCAAAGGTCTCGGAGATCGTCTCTCAGGACATCTTCCAGGATGCAGCGGTCATACGCTTCACTTCGGACAAGCCTGCGGGAGCTGCAAATGTCCAGTGGAATCAGAGTGGCAGGGAGCCGGCGGCCATCAGGCTTGAACCATACGGTGAGGGGGCGTACTCTCTTATATTGGAGGAACTCAGCCCATCTACATCCTACACGGCAGTCATCTGGTTCGAAAACCAGATGGGGGCAGGTGAATCTTGTACCGTCAAGTTCATGACTGCGTCGCGCTCAGACAAGAGCTATCCTTTCATCTACCTCAAGAATGTCGAAAGAAATGATGACGGAAGCTTCATCAAGGGCTGTGAGATTCCTCTGAGGGTGTATAATCCTGGAAAAGATGCCGATGGCGTCCTGTGGTATTACAATGATTATCCTATAAAGATCGGTAAGGATGGCTATTGGAGGCCTGAGTCCAGCGGAGTTCTCAGGGCAGAGATCGTATCCAGGTCCGGAAAGAGAAACAAGGTGTCCAAGCAAATCAACATCAGGAAGTAATGAAAAGAATCAGAGTCATATTTGTTGCGGCTGTGGCATTGCTTTCAGTCGTTTCCTGCCAGGAAAAGGCCTTGCTGGAGGAGTTTACCGACGAAAGGTCTGAGATAGGCCTCACGGTCAAGGGGCAGGACGTATTCACCTTTGAGGAAAACCTCTGTCAGATCGGTTACGACGATGCTCTGAGGCAGTTCCGTGTCAGCGATGACATGATGACCGATTACTTTATCCTGACCGTGAATGACCTCCCGGAAATCGGATACGAGACCACCGCCAGCCTTGTCTATACGACGGATGACGATCTGATTTCGATGAAAGGCTTGAACTTCAAGCTCGTCAAGATGGGCCACGACGGGACGATGTGGTTCTGGAATAAGAAGAATTCGATAGGTGCGGTAGTACGTAAGCTATAAAAAATCAAGGGGCCTTCCGCAATCACTGCGTACTTGGCCCCTAAAACGTGTACTAAAACCTAAACCTTGCTCTATAGATGCAAAAAAAACCGGAATGTTGCATGCGCATTCCGGTTTTTTGTAAAAATCTTAAATGAATTACTTGCCTGCCTCAACAGAAGCCTTGCGATAGTCCTTCATAAGTTTCATGATGTTGAGAGCAGCCTTGCGTGCACGTGCACCTGCAGCCTTGTTGCCCTTCTCAACCTGTGCATCAGCGTTCTTAGCGAAAACGTCGATTTCAGCCTTGATCTGATCTACGAGCTCTTTCATTTCAGATGGTATTTTTTAGTTAAACAAATAAGATCCGTTAATTTCCTGCAAGTTATATAAAATTTGCGACTTACAAAATTTTTTTACTCCTTTTGTCTGGTATTGAGCGTGTTCATAGCTCTATCAGGGCCGACAAGAGCAAAACTTTTGCAGGCTGCTATCACTTTTTTACTTAGCTCATCCATCTGCGCGAGTTCCTCGTCGCTGAGTTTTCCCAGGACGAAATCTATCTGCTGCCCCTTGAGGAAGTCGTTGCCTATTCCCATCCTTATTCGGGTATAGTTCTGAGTTCCGATGAGCTCGTTGATGTTGTTAAGCCCATTGTGTCCGCCGCTGCTTCCGCTCTTCCTCATCCTGAGGGTCCCAAAAGGAAGGTTCAGGTCGTCGCAGATGACTATGATGTTCTCTGCCGTGATGTTGAGTTCGTTCATCCAGTACCTTACGGCCTTGCCGCTGAGATTCATGTAGGTAGACGGCTTGAGCAGGGTGAACTTCCTTCCCTTGAAGGAAAGCTCGGCTATGCTTCCGTATCGATCCGTATTAAAAGAGATATTGGATGCTTGAGCCCAAGCATCCAATACCATGAATCCCATATTGTGTCTGGTCTGCGCGTACTCGACACCGATGTTTCCTAATCCGATTACGAGACAATTCATGTCCAGGTACAATATTCAGCAGACGAGATTACTCACCCTTCTGTGAAGCGCGGGTAGCCTTGACAGAGCAGATGATGGTAGCCTTAGGAGAAACGATTGAGTAGTTCTCGAAAT
>JAGHUQ010000075.1 GCA_018064725.1 Candidatus Cryptobacteroides caccocaballi | reverse complement strand
AGAAGAGTATGCACGCTGTAATCCTTTCCGTCATAGACATACTTGGATACAGGCTCCACAGGTATCTCCTTTATGACATCCTTATAGACAGGCTCCTTCTCTGCGCATCCTGCAACGAGAAGGAGGAGGAAAAACAAAAGATGATTCTTAAGTCTCATTACCTGATAATTACTACATTGCCTTTATATTCGAGCTTCAGCACCACGCTCGAGCCGCTGAGCGGCCAGAGATTGGCAAGCTCACTATGGTACAGTCCGGTATTCTCGTCAAGCGAGTGGACGATATATGAACCGGTGTCGAGATTGGTCTTGTCCCATACCTTACCGTCATAAGAAAGAGAGAATGCACCGTCAGTCGAGAGACCTGCCGAACGATTGTAATTCTGCTTGCTCACTGTCATGCACACATGGTTCGACGCCACCGCCTCGGCGACAGTAGTGGCACCGTCCGCCTCTGTCCAATAGATATGGGCAAGCGATCCGCTAAGGTCGATCAAGGCCGAGCCTATCGCATGGCGGGTCGTTCCGACGAAGAAGGCATTATCTACCGGTCTCTCGATTGAAACATCTACGAGAGGGCCGTTCCAATACATGTCGAGACCGTTCTCCGCAGCTGTATATCCGTTCCTGTCTGATGCCTTGGCGCCAGACACAGTGACACAATAGTCATGTTCTCCATTGATCCCGACCGCAAGGTTGCCTGAAACCATATCCCATTCGCTCTCAAAGTCGCGGACCATCATCTTCAGGGTTCCGTCAGCAAGGCAGTCGGCAATGCTGTGGAACTGGCCGTCACAGATCTCAGCCTTAGGCGCGATCATCGCATAGGTGGTCCTGGGGATGTCCTCGCCGTACTCGATACCGCCGGTGGAGAAATACATGATGTCAACGTATTCCTCGTCCGTCTGATAGAATGCAGCCCTGACAGGACGGGAATAATCCTCACCCCAAAGGAAGGTAGACTCATTCTCCCCACCTGGAGTATACTCCGAGGTGGTCTTCACAACGATGGTACGTCTGTCGATGAGCTTGATCTCAATCTCGAAGCTTGCCTTCTTCGCGTCCTTGTCAACGCTCAGAGTGAACACTCCGTACATAATCTCGTCGGTAGGAGTCTCATTGGACGAATCGAAGGTGACCACTCCCGGGATGAGAGTGGAGATCAGGTAACGAAGATGTTCGTACTTTATGTCGACAGGTTGTCCGTTCAGCGGACTGAGAATATTTACCGCTATGATGTTGTCCTTTTCCAGGTCCAGGTCAAGGCCCTTTTTGATGACTTCCTTGGAAAGGCCAGGAAAATCTGCAAGGTAAAAGGCATAGAAGCCGGTATCGGAATAGCAGGCGGTGGAAGCGACCGCAATCTCCTTCTCAACCACGCCCTTGTCGCTCAAAAGGTAGATCACATCATCCTTCTGAACGAAGCCCGGTTCATCCGGCACGACGGGTTCAGGATCCGGTTCGGGATCCGGTTTCGGAGTGGAATTATCCGGTTTGCAGGCTATGGCGAGCATGGAAAGCGCCGCCAGGGCTGACAGTAGTCTATTTATATTCATGGTATTCTGTTTATTTCCAGTCGATTATGATCTTATGGGCAGGATTGCTGCAGTCGATCAGCTCCGCCTTGATGACAGGTTCGTCGCTTCCGGCCTCATAGGACACATTGAGAGTACCTCCGGTCACTCGACCATAGTCGCCAGTCCAGTAGCCTGTAGAAGCGAGATTGAAGTACCATGAGCCCTGAAGGGTCGAGAAGTAGTAGTGAGGAAATCCTTCGAGTATCTTGAACGGCCAGATCTGCGAGCCGTCGATTCCGCCGCCCGGCTCACGGGTCACGATATTGTAGACTCCGGCAGGAATCTTTCCGTTCGAATCCGGGTTGACGAAAAGGTCAAGCATCATCACCGGTCCTTCGCCCTCAAAGCCGACCTTGCTCGTCTTGCTAGGCATAGAAACACTTACGCCGTCGCCGGTAAGGTACACCCTGTAGTTGCTGAAGCGCGGAGGATTCTCGTAGCGATACTGATCACCGCGGTCAAAGATCCACAGTTTTGGGAGCTCAGCACGGGTAAGCGTCACATCCTTCTCGAGTGAGCTGTCCGGAGCGCCCGGGAATTCGTAGTCCGCAATCTGGGTGAAATCGCCCTTGTACACGAACCTCCTCTTTGTGAAGGTTCCATCCACGAGCATGCCCTCGACCGTGAATTGTCCCGCACTGTCCCTTGCCACGGTGAAGTCGCCGTCTATGAACATGTATGGAGCATACTCCTGTGAGTCAAGACTGAGATAGTATGATCCGTAGCTGGCCCACAGCGTGCCGTAATAAGGATGGTCGAATTCGTCATCATATCCTGTCTCCCACTGCCCTATGCGCAGGTCCGAATAGGACTCCGGCGCAGTGTAGTGCTGGACGAGCACATCCCAGCCATCCTCCTTTCCGCTGGAGATCGCAGTCTGGAGACAGAGCTTGACCATCTGGCCATGACCCGTGTAGGTATCCGTACCCAGATCATACTCTGCAGGAAAGCCGGTATAAAGGGTAAGATACCACCTGTCAACCGTCTCTGAATAGGCACCATAGAACTCCAGCACGGCCGATTTCATGAAAAGCGTATCCGCCTTCATGCCTTCCAGGTCCGGATAGGTCGGAACCTCTATCTCATTTTCGATCACTTCCCTCTCTGTGCATGACTGCACGGAAAGCAGAATTGACGGAATGACGAAAAAAAGCAGCGCCGAAGCTGCTGCTCTGACGATTTTTCTGACATTTATTAACATGGTTCCAAAAGTAGCCAATATTTAGTACATAGACAAAAAAGGGACCACGATTTCTCGCGGTCCCTTTCTGCTATCAGGCTCCTGCCGGATTAGTCTGCAAGAGTGATCACGATCTTTTCAACATATACCGCATAGGTTGCAGTATCTGAGATAGAGAATGTGGTGTAGTCACCTGCTGAAAGGTCATAAGTGGTAACCTTGCCGCTGGTGCTGCCGGTAATTACGGTTTCACCACCCTTAACCTCGAGGTTGGTAGGATACCAATCCCTGCTCTCTGGGCAGGTAAGCTCGATAGAGACGATCTTCTTGCTGAAAGCAGAGGCAGTCCTGAGGACACCTGCAGACTTCTTGAACTGGATACCGTTGCCGAAGTTGGCCACATTTACAACCTCGAAAGAATGTCCGTCAGCTGTAAATGTAGTGAACTCTGTTGGATATGCAGTTGGGAGAGGATCTGCGGTGATGGTGACGGTGTTGCCCTTGCCTGGGAGCTGAGGCTCAACATAGTCGATCTGAACGAATGGTCCGAAAGGATCTTCGCCCATCGTGATGTACATGTCGCCTTCCTCATTGAACTCAAAAGGAAGCTCTCCGAAGTTGAAGCTGTTGATGGAACCCTTGCCTGTCGAAGGGTCGTAGGTGTAAGTGAAGGTAACTTCTTCAGGATTGCTGATTTCGTCCCACCAGATACCGTCCTCGCCGTCACCATTCACGATCATACCATTAGATGCATCAGTGAAGATGGCGATAGCGAAACCGTCATCGTCACCCTGCTTCCATGAGGTATGTGCAAGGGTGGTTGGGTATGAAGGAGCAGCACCCTCCTCGATAGATACGAGGGTTGTGGTGATGGTCTTGTATGAAGAAGCCTTACCGTTTGCGTAACCGTATACGTTCACGGTCTTGCCAGCATAGCCCTCGGTTGCTGCGATATAGATACCGTAGTCGCTGCCAAGAACCTTGATGGTCCTGTTGTCAGTTCCCATGACACCCTGGAAGTGGATGTACTGGTACTGTGGCTCACCACCCCAGTTCTTCACGTCATCCTCGGTCATGATCTCGACAGCTGTACCATAGTCAGGGGTAGCCTTTTCCTCGAGAACCTCGAAGACAGGGCTTCCGAACTGAAGGAGACCGCTGCGCTCAGATACCTCCGCACCGTCGAGCTTGATGCAGTCACCGACCTCGAGAGTGTTGCCTGAAGAGTAAACCATGATGTTTGCAGTACCGTCGCTGATGATCACGTTGCTGCCAGCCTTCGCCATCACGACAGCCTTCTCGATGAGATAGTTGCCAGGACCCTTGGTGAAGATCTCGGCGATGGTTGAAGGGTTGCCGACCTGAGCTACCTTGTAGGTGACGCTTGACTTGCCGTTAGCGCCTGCCTTGAAGGTAAGGTTGGCGGTGCGGCCTGAACCTGCGGTAGGCTGAACCTTGAACTTGAATACGGTGGTGTCAGCCGGGTTAGGCTCAATCTTGGTTGCGACACCTGTCTTGTAGCTTGATGACACATAGCTGAGCCATGAGGTTGCGTCTTCTGGGATATCGACAAGAGCGCCGGCTGCCTTGTGAGCAACCTTGACCTCAAGGTCACCGCCGGTTGCAGGGATGGTAACCTCAGGAGAAACGACCTTGATGAGAGACTTC
Organism: Candidatus Cryptobacteroides caccocaballi; assembly: GCA_018064725.1. Lineage (GTDB taxonomy): Bacteria > Bacteroidota > Bacteroidia > Bacteroidales > UBA932 > Cryptobacteroides > Cryptobacteroides caccocaballi. The sequence continues at coordinate 1,921 of JAGHUQ010000075.1, read as the reverse complement.
TCAATCTTGATCACGGTAACGTTTACGAGCTCGATAGTGGTGCCGTAAGTGGTCTTAGGACCCTCAACCTCGACAACGTCACCAGCCTCGATTCCAAGGCTTGCGAAGTTCTTCTCAGCACCCTTTGCATCAAGAGTACCATAGATGGTGATCTCACCTGTACCGTCATTGAGATACCAGTTGCCATAGGTAGTGTTGTAGATTTCCCTGCAGACACCCTTTACCCTATAGGTCTTGCCATCGGCACCTGCGATGATCTCAGCACAAGTAGCTGAAGAAGCAGTCATTTCGCCCTGGCGAACCATGAGGAACTGGGTATGGAGACCGGCATTGAACTGGATCTCAGCCTCGTGACCGGCATTGTCAGCTGCTGCAGAGAAGGTGAGGACAGTCTCACCAGCCTCGCCTGAGGTCTTATCTACAGAAAGCCAGGTAGGAGTAGGATAGTTGTTGGTAACCTTGTTGCCGTCAGCATCCTTGGTAGTCACCGCATAGATATCGTTGAGCTTCCATGCTGTGGTTGCATTTACAGTGACCTTCACCTCACCACCAGTGGCAGGGATGCTCACGTAAGTCTCAGAGAGCTGGATCTCCTTGAGAGTTGTAGGCTCCTCCTTCACGCAGCCGGTAGCGACGAGCGCGAGGGAAAAGATTGCAGCGAAAATATTTCTAAGTTTCATGTTGCTCTCTACTTAAATTAGTTGAACATATACTTGATACCGATAGAAGCATACCAGCACTGGCCGATTGAGACGCTAGGAACCCAAGTCTCGGTAGATGCGCTGACAGCTGAAGGAGTAGAGAAGGTTGGGTAACCCTCTGCGTCGGTACCCTCATACTTGAGGATACGGCCTGAGTTGAGGCCTGCTGACATGTACTTGCCGGTACCCCACTTAGAGTTGAAGAGGTTAGCAAGGTTCTTCATGTCGAAGCTGAGCTGGATGGTGTTGGTTGACTTACCTACGTTGATCTTGAAATCATGCTTGTAAGAGAAGTCTACCCTATGGATCCAAGGGTTGTATACGCTGTAACCCTCTGCATACTGGCCCTGGTGCTTGCTGAGATACTTGTCAGCATGTACGAAGCCCATGAAGCGCTCCATATCGTTGTCTGAAACGAAGCGGAACTCCTTGTCTGCAACCTGCTTGTCGGTAGGGATATAGAGTGCATCGTACTGATATCCGTCACCGTTCATGTCGTTAGCAAGCATGTAAGAGTAGTTTGAACCACCCCTCCAAGTCTCATAGATGAGGCTGAAGTGGTTACCACAGTTGTCGTTATAGGTACCAGAAGCGATGAAACGGTCTGGAGTAACGTTCTGAGAGTTGTGGAGCTTAATGTTGTTAGGACCGTGAGTGGTAGGAACGTAGGTGAATGCAGACTCAGCATCTGAACCAGGGAGAGAAGTGATCTCCTTAGATACGGTGTGAGTGTAAGAAGCGCTCAAGCTGAGTTCTGGGATAGGACGCATATTGACGCTCACTACGCCTGACCAACCATAACCCTTGTTGGTGTTGGTAAGGACGAATGCCTTGGTACCATTGCGGAATGATGAAGGATACATAGGGCGGTTGTCCGCACCATTGAAGGTAGCGAAGCCCTGTACAGGCATCATGCTCCAGTCAGTCATGCTGGCTGCGTTGATGGTCTTGTTGTAGATGCCCTCAGCAGTGATTGAGAATGGGAATTAGGTAGGGAAAGAGTAATCGATTGCGATTGAGGTCTTCCATACCTGAGGCATCTTGAACTTAGGATCCACAGCTGCGATTGCAGAAGGGATGGTACCATCCTCAGGAGAGATGGTGTTAGGAGCACCCATAGAGATGAGCTTGTTCTTGAGATCCTCCCTGCGGAGAACGCCACCTGCGAACTGACTCATATCAACAAGCTCGCCGTTGAGCTTAGACTTAGCGTTGAATGC
>JAGHUQ010000063.1 GCA_018064725.1 Candidatus Cryptobacteroides caccocaballi | reverse complement strand
ATACCGCTTCAGACCTTTTGACTGTGATTGAAAAGGAAAGGGTACGCGAACTCTGCTTCGAGGGTCACTCGTTCTTCGATATCAAGAGGCGCAAGCAGGATCTCGTCAGAAATGCGTCAAGCAACGCGGATCTCCTGAAACTCTCATATCCGGATTACAGGTTTGTCCTGCCTATCGATTTCACGGAGATGAGGGCGAATGAGAGCATAATTCAGAATGAAGGTTACAGCAGCAATTTTTAGCCATGAAAAGAATAATTCCCATAATATTTGCAGCGCTGCTGCTTTGCTCCTGCTCAGACAGGCTCAATATAGTTTTTGATACTCCATTCGTTTCGATCATGGATGATGGAAATGGCTCTTCAATAACTATTCCCAATGATATGAACAACGTGCTTTCTATCCTCACTGTCAAGGTCAATGCGAGCAAGAACTATTTCAAGGAGGCTATCACCATAGAATATGACGTGGTTGTAGGGAATGGCCTGAAGGAAGGAGTGGATTTTTCCATTCAGCCTAATACCAAGAGTCCTCTTGTCTTTGAACCGGGGGAGTATTCACGCCCGGTACGTATCATATGGAACAAGAATCCAAATCTGGATCCGGAAAAGGATAATACCCTCACGCTTGTTCTCAAGTCATCCAGCGTCAAGGAGATGGTACTTGGATATCCTGGTCCGGACGCCTTATACAGCACTTACAAATTCACCAAAAAATAATTATTGTTAAAGATGAAAAAGTTTTTCGTTTCTGCCGTTTGCGCACTCCTGATTGGTGTCGCATTCAATTCATGCCAGAAGCCAGCCGTCCCTGACGGCAAGGTGGGCTTGACGAGTTTCTCCCTCACCAAGGCCCTGAATCCGTCCCTCGAGGCTGATGTTAAGGCTACAGTGGTTGAACTCGACCACACAGTGTCACTCGTTCTCCCTACATCCGTGAAGGAGACATCTTTCGTCCCTACATTCACAGTGTCTGAGCATGACGTTGTGACAATCAGTGGATTGACAGTAGAGTCCGGTGCTACAAAGTGCACCATCGTTGACGGAACCAAGATCAAAGTTTCCGATGAGGTTTCTGCAATGAGTGTGGAGTACACAGTGAAGCTTGACCACAATGATGGCAAGGCTGAGCTCCTTTCTGTAGTTTTCCCTGCAGATAAGAATGAGGACCTCACTGAGGATGTTGCACCTGAGGCTATCTCAGAGAACATGCTTGTGCGTGTGCCTGCTGCTGCTTTCCAGAAGACTCTCGTACTCAAGGCTACTGCCGGTGAGAATGATGTCATCAAGGTAAATGGACAGGTACTTACAGCAGAGGGACTCGGTGTTGATACCAAATTCCCTGTGGACATCGAGGTTTCCGATGCCGTTGCCGGTGTGAAGACCAGCTATGAGCTCAAGGTCGGAAAGATTCTCAGCATAGTTGTAAAGCACCTCACAACATATACTGAAGGTACAATGGCTTCTGATGTCCAGATGGAGATCAACCCTAAGGACGATGCTCCTTACATCACATACGTAAGAAAGGTTGACGGCGATTCTTATAACAGGGCTGCCGTTGCCAAATTCAATGGCACTGCATTCGAGACCGTCGGCACAAGCGGTTTCTCAGCTGATGTGAAGGCTGCAAGCCGTGCGACCATGACCTTCGACAAGAACGGTGCACCTTATGTCAAGTATGTCGGTGGTGAAGTTGCAAGCCGCAACTCCGTTCAGAAGTTCAACGGTTCAGCATGGGAGCTCGTTGGAGAAGGCGGTGGAGTTTCAGTTGACGTGAATGTAAACACAAGCTACCTCTTCCCTATTCTCTTCGCTCCAGGTGCAGACCAGCCTATGGTATTCTTCAACGGAAATACCAAGAATGTACCTACATACAGAAATATGTGTGTTGCAAAGTTCGACGGCAGCAAGTGGAGCGCAGGCCCTGTAGCCAATGTCCCTACATACGGATCAAGGGGAGCATCAGGTGGTACGTACTATATTTCAACCGCAGCAATGGCAGGTGACAAGCTTTACCTTCTTTCAGCCCTCAATGAGTATGGTTTCTATCTCCACGAGGTGGCTGCAAACGGAGATCTTCTCCCAATCATCGAGGATTACATTCCAGAAGGTGAGAAGTGCGGTCTTCCTGGTAACCTCGGTCTCGCATGCGACAGCAAGGGAACCCCATATCTCTTCGAGGCAGTATGGTCAAAGAACAAGATGCAGATCTACAAGGTTGACGTAGCTGCCAAGTCTGTCGCTGAATATGCATCCGGTCTTCCTATCGCGATCTCTTCGCAAGGTGGCACAACACATGATGCAGCCTTCGGTATCAATCCGGTAAGCGACATGGTCGTTGCGGTAGTTGATGGCGGTGAGGATGCAAAATCAGCACCTGTATTCAAGTATCTTGATGATTCACTTCAGTGGAATGACTTCAAGTCTGAGTTCGCTGATGTTGCAAAGTCAGCTTTCGTCATCAGATTCAACTCAAAGGGTGTAGGTTACGTTGCATTCAGCACAGCCAAAGGTATCGAGCTCTTCAGCATCGATTACGAAGAGGATGTAATCCCTGAATAATCTACAGCACAATATCCTTTTAAGGTGGCCTTGGAGTCCGGAAGGGCTCGGGCCACCTTCTTTAATTTAGGGAAAACTCGTATCTTTGTATGATATGAAAATACTGTTTGTTCTTCTTGCTGCCCTGAGGGTGGCGTTCGTAGGAGATCCTCAGGTGGACAACGAACGTGAGCTGGAATATGCCCGCAAGTCTATTTACGGCGAACTTCGCAGCCGCAGTGACCTTGACCTCATCATTGTCCTGGGAGATCTGGTGAACGAGAAAACGGA
>JAGHUQ010000132.1 GCA_018064725.1 Candidatus Cryptobacteroides caccocaballi | reverse complement strand
CCGTTTGCAGTGTAATAGGTACCGTGGTGGCCGTCCTTGGTGTTTGCCATCACTACAGGCACCTCAAGCCTTCCATAGTCGCCGAGGGCGTTCTTGTACGCAACGTCGGCCGGACCGCCGATGAGGTAGAACATAGGGGTGTGGAGGTTCGCAAGGGATGACTTCGATGCGCCGCCCATTGATATCTCACCCATACCTGAGTTGAGGATGATCGCGGTCTTCACGCGAGGGTCATGGCATACTGCGAGAGCCTGAGCACCACCGCATGACTGGCCCATGACAGCGACCTTGTCGAGGTCTACGAGATGGTAGTACTCGCTGGATGCGTCAGCGTTCTGGTTGGTGATCCAGTCCATGGCCTCGAGGAGCTGGCCGGCATAGGTGCGGAATGGTTCCGGTGCAGGTGCGCTCTTCTTGCTTGGCTTCTTCTTGGCAGCCTCTTCGCGTGCCTTCCTGGCTGCTTCCTGGGTAGCCTTATACTCTGCCTCCTCGGCCTCGGTCATAGGGTAAACCTTCTCGCCGTTGCCCATGGTGCAATATGGGAGGCCTACAGGATACATGGTCTTGATGATGTTCCTCCAGGTGTCGTAGAATGCCTTCTCGTCATACTGCTCGTATGGACCGATGGCGATTACGAGGTAACCGTGGGAAGCGACCTCGCTGAGGAGGTGGCTCATGTCCTGGCTTCTGTTTGCGCAACCTCCGTTGGCATAGAGGAGCACCGGAAGCTTTCCGTCCTTTGTGGCAGCCTTGAGGTCGTTAGGACGGTAGATTGTGTGGGTCGGAAGGCTGGCGTCGCCCACTACGATTGCTTTGTATGGGCCGTTTCCGCCGTTATCGATAACCTGGGTCTTGTCTGTCTGAGCGAAGCTCATGGTACATGCTGCAAGAAGCGCGCATGCTGTCATTGTAATTCTCCTTTCCATATCTTGTATGGTCTTTCTCATCTATTAGAGGTTTACGACAGGCCAACCGTCAGCTGACCAGGTGATCTCCCTGATGAGGAGCTTCGAATCGTAGTCGTAGTCCTTGTCATAGCCGTGCATGAAGATGTAGTCCTTGCCGTCGAAAGTAACGACTGCGCAGTGACCGGCACCTGCGAACTGATCGTTGCCGCCGCAAACGAGAGTTCCGCCGCTGTTCATCATATCGACACCGTTCTTGTCATAGTATGGACCGGTGATCTTGTCTGCGCGACCTACTACTACATTATAGGTACTCTTTGCGCCGCGGCAGCAGAGGTCGAATGATACGAAGAGATAGTACTTGCCGTCATGCTTGAAGAGGAATGGAGCCTCTACTGCGCCGTTACCTGCGTCGAAGTCGAGACCTCTAGGGTCTGGGCTTACTGCGGTGTCGGTAGATACGGTTTCAGGTGCGGTGCCTTCAGGCCTCCTTGATACAGGGAACCACTCCTGTGGGTCTGCGAGCTTGGTGTAGTCCTCGTTGAGCTTGCACATCTTGATACCACGCCAGAATGAACCGAATACGAGCCAGCCGGTTCCATCGTCGTCTACCATTACATTGGCATCGATTGCATTCCACTCGTCACGGCCAGGAACAGACTCGACGATCATGCCCTGATCCTCCCACTTGAAGTCAGGAGACTCTGGGTTGAGGGTCTTGTTGGTAGCAACGCCGATTGCAGACTTGTTCTTGCCGAAGCCTGAATATGAGTAGTAGATGTACCACTTGCCGTTGATGTACTGGATGTCCGGAGCCCATGGCATGCCGCGGAAGCCCTTGTCCTGCGCCCACTGAGGAGCTGACTTGAACACGTTGTTCTCGTAGCGCCAGTGCTTCATGTCAGGAGATGACATCACGTTCATTCCGGTTGTGAACACATAGTACCTGCCGTCGCAATATGCTGCAACAGGATCGTGTGCACCTGGATATTCGTACTCTGCAGGAGGGAAGTTCTTTGACTTGAGAGCGCTGCCTTCATACATTGCAAGCTCGCCGTCGCGGAAGATACCGAGTGCATTCCTGTCACTCTTGAGAGCCCAGTCGAGCCACCTGGTAGCGAGTCTTCCGAAGTAGTCTGCGCCAAGTGCCTGTGCGTTGTGCTTGCGGTCTACCTGAAGGAGTGCGGTAGATGTGTTTGATGAGGTGATTGCGTTGTAGTCCTTGAGAGCTGCGCTGTAAACAGAGCTCTTCTCACCACCTACGAGGTAAAGGACAGATCCGCGATACTTTGCGAGATCTTCAGCCTTGATGCCTTTGCCAGCACCGAGAGTCGAGTTGGCGAGGACGACTGTCCTTACTGATCTTCCCTGGAGAAGTTCACCGAGAACTGCAGAAGAAGGCTGTCCGCCGAGAGCGAGGCCGAATCCGCTGATGGTTCCGGAATATTCGCTGCCGGTACCTCTGGACTGACTGTTCACCCATGCGATTACGTCATTGACCGATGCGCTGCTGTTTTCTGCGTCAACGACCACGTAACCCTGAGAAGCTACCTCGTTGAGCATGCTCTCATAGCTGGCTCCGGTTGTGCTTCCGTTGACCCAGACCATCACTGGGAGGAATCCTTCCTCCTTTGCTGCGGCCTTGAGGTCCTGAGGCTTGTAGATTGTGTGGCCAGGGAGTGAGGCAGCAGTCACGACTTCTGCCTTGTAAGGTCCCTTTCCGCCATTCTCGACGATCTTTCCCTCCGAGTTGAGGGAGAATGCCGCCATCAGGCAGCATGCTGTAAAGATTGATTTTGTTTTCATGATTATGTTGCGGTTATGGTTAAATTCCTGCATTTACACAATATTAAACCTATTAAAATAAGGATGCAAACAGCGTAATCAAGAAAGTAAGATAGGGGAGTTAATAAGGAAAATAATCCACTTTGGAGGGATAGTTTGTGAGTAACTTGCGACTGCTGAAAAAGCGCAATTTATTTTTGAATTATTACCACTAAATGACACGGAATATGAAACGTTTTCTAACCTTTCTCGCGGTGCTCATGATGACGATGGGCACCATCGCTGCGGCTCCCAAGGCCCAGAAGAAGCAAGCAACCGACTATAGCAAGATCCATGGAGTCTGCTTCCTCGGCTGGAGGGCTGATGAAGCTACCGTCCGTACCCAGCTCGGCTATGGACAGAAAATCGGATTGAACTCTACCCGTATCTGGATGGGCCCTGCCCAGTACCAGAGAGATCCGGAGGGATTCATCAAGACTCTGAAGAACTACATCAAGATCGCGGACAGCATGGGATACAGCGTCATGCCTATCCTCTTCAACGGTAACGGTCTCAACCCGGACATGATCAAGGAGGAGAACTGGAAGGCCAATGAGGATTATCTCCGTGCAGTAGTCGGTGCCGTGAAGGGATCGCAGGGTCTTCTCTGCTGGGACATCATGAACGAGCCTACCTGCAACGACTATTACAAGCATGCTCCAAGCCAGGAGATTGCTGACCAGAGGGCAGAGGAAATCTTCCGTTTCGTGCGCAAGGCCTGCCAGACCGTGAAGGAAATAGCACCGGATGATGATATCACCGTCGGCGTTACCTACCCTAAGTTCATCGAAGCTGCTTCAGCTGATCTCGTAGACGTGATTTCTTTCCACGACTATCGTGAGACCCGCGCCATCATCCAGGAGAACTATGACATCGCCCTCGCCGCTCAGAAGAAGTACGGCAAGCAGATCATCAACAGCGAGATGGGCTGCATCGGACGCTCTAACCCATACGATCTCGCTATCGAGAAGGCTAATGAGAACGGCGCAGGCTGGTATCTCTTCGAGCTTATGGTAAGCTACCCAGGTTGGGGTGACATCCACGGTATCTTCTATCCGGATGGTACTGTCAGGGATCCTTCGATCGCAGCTGCCTGCCTCGGTATCTTCCGTAATCGTGACGCTTCGAAGATGGTAAGGGAGAATCCTAACCGTGAGGGCTATGCTGACGAGGCAATCAGACTCATCAAGGAGTCTTTCAAGGAGGAGAAGGAAGTGTTCAAGACTACTACTGCCAGCACTGACGACATCCTTGAGGCTTGCGAGTGGGCTGTGAACATCCTTGAGGGCGCACAGATGGTTCCTATGCATGACATGCCTTCTGCCAAGATCGCGGCATGGCGCAAGCAGGATCCAAAGGAGCGTGACAACAAGGCTATCCGTCAGTTCGCTTACAACCTTGTCAAGCTTCTCGAGGAGAATTGTGAAATCTTCTAACTATTAATTATATGAAATTCAGATTTTGTACAGGCATCGTCGGAATCGCAGCTCTCGCATGCGCATGCACGTCCGGAAATGTCAAGGAATCAGCAAATCCCGGTCCTATAACGGCGGGTAAGCACACCCAGGTGGAAACCACCTATGGTACGATAGAGGGTTATCTCGATGATGACCTCTATACATTCAAGGGCATCCAGTATGCCAAGGCAGAGAGGTTCATGCCTCCTCAGAAGCCTGATCATTTCGACGGCGTGAGAATGGCAAAGATCTACGGCCCTAAGGCAATGCAGGGTCAGACTTTCGACTACTCTTACAAACCAACCGACTACGCTTTCGGTAACAACTTCGTCATGGAGCCTATGTCAGAGACCGAGTGCCTCGTGCTCAACGTCTGGACAAAGGGTATAAATGATGGTAAGAAGCGTCCTGTATTCGTGTGGATTCATGGCGGTGGATATTCTACCGGTTCAGGTCATGACCTCCCTTGCTATGATCAGGGTAACCTCGCAAGAAAGGGCGACATCGTAGGTATTTCGATCAACCATCGTCTCAATGTGCTTGGTTTCACCGACCTTACCGCACTCGGTGGCAAGTATTCTGAGTCAGTCAACCTCGGTGTCCAGGATATGGTAAAGGCACTCGAGTGGATTCATGACAACATCGAGAAGTTCGGTGGCGACCCTGACTGCGTTACCATCGCAGGTCAGTCAGGTGGTGGCGGAAAGATCGGTACCCTCATGGGAACTCCTTCTGCCAAGGGTCTCTTCCACAGGGCTATCATCCAGAGTGGTATGAACACTACCGCAATCGGTGACGGTGAGGCTTCAAAGCAGTTCGGCCTTGCTTTCGCACAGGAGCTCGGCGTGAAGCCAGGTCCAGATGCGGATTTCAGCAAGTTCACATATCAGGAGCTTGTTGACGCTTCAAGAAGGGCTAGCAGCAAGGGTATCCGTGCAGGCCAGGGTCCTGTAAGGGACGGCAAGATCCTTCCATACCATCCATTCGGCGAGGACGGTCTCCCTCTTCATGACAACGTACCTCTCATCATCGGTACCAACTTCAACGAGTTCACCTTCGATATCAGCAACACTCTCACCGAAGAGGAGGCTGAGGCTCAGCTCGCTCAGCGCATCGGTGCCGAGAACGTCCCTGCGTTCGTGGAGCAGTTCAAGAAGGTATATCCAGGCTGGGGCCCTGAGGCCATGCTCTACATGGATACCATGTTCAGAATCGGTACTCTCGACATGGCTGAAGCGAAGAGCGCAAGGGGTAAGGCGGACACCTACCTCTTCCAGTTCATGTGGAAGCCAGAGAACAATGTACTCGGTGCAAGCCATGGCATGGAGCTTCCTTTCATGTCCAACAACATCGCCCTCCAGAGGGAGATGACCGGTTCTTCAGAAAGCGCTTATGCACTTGCTGACGTGATGAGCAACTACTGGCTTGCATTCATCAAGACCGGCGACCCTAACGTCAAGGGTCAGGTAGCATGGGAGCCATACGATGCTGAAAAGGGAGCCTGCATGATGCTCGACAACGAGTGCAAGGTTCTCTACCACCATGACAGACCGCTCATGGAGGCACTTAGAAGAAGATAAACCAACCCAAAATAATCTTATGAATAAAAAAATCATCTTTTCAGCCATTCTTGCTTCGGCTGTAGCTATCCCTGCGGCGATCTTCGCCACAATAGCCACTGCAGGTGAGAATCAGGCTGTACCTGCACGTCCCGAGGGACCGTGCGACGTCTACGCACAGGCCGGAAATCCTTGCGTGACTGCACACAGCTCCACCCGAGCACTTTATGCATCGTATTCAGGACCGCTCTATCAGGTGATGCGTGAGTCTGACCGACAGACTCTCGACATCGGTGTCGTTCAGCCAAGCGCAGGCGATGCCGGCGGATACGCAAATGCTGCTGCTCAGGACGAGTTCTGTGCAAACACCACTTGCTGGATCACTTGCATCTATGACCAGTCTGGCAAGGAGAACCATCTCTATCAGGCACCTCGCGGTGCATTCGTCGGAGCTGCTCTCGGTGGATTCGACACACTTCCTATCGCCGATATGGCTCCTGTGACCCTCGGTGGCCACAAGGTATACGGCGTTTACATCGTCCCTGGTATGGGTCTTCGTCAGAACGATACCCATGGTATCGCAGTTGACGACCAGGCTGAGGGTCAATACTGGGTGATCAACGGTCTCCACTACAACTCAGGTTGCTGCTTCGACTATGGTAACGCTGAGACCGACTCTCGTGACGACGGTGACGGTACTATGGAGACTACTTATTATGGTAACCAGCCTCTTTGGTATCACGGTGAGGCTCCAGGTCCATGGATCATGACCGACCAGGAGAACAACCTCGTTGGTTGCGTTAACCCTGATCCTAACGACAAGCTCTGCAAGGGTCTTCCCAGCATCACCTGGAGATTCGTTACCGCTATGGCAGACGGTGAGCCAATGCACTGGCGCTCAATGGGTGGTGACGCCCAGGGAGGTGAGCTCATCACCATGTTCGACGGTCCACGTATCCAGAACCCTCGTCATAGCTACGATATCATGAGAAAGCAGGGTGCTGTCCTCCTCGGTAACGGTGGTGACAACAACAACTACTCATCAGGTACCTTCTATGAGGGTGCGATGACTGCCCCTGGTACTTTCCCTACCATCGCGACCAACCAGGCAATCCAGGCTAACGTCGTTGCTGCACGCTACGATGTCCAGAGACTCTACATCGGTGCTTCCGACAAGAGCGCTCAGCCTAACCTCCTCCAGACATTCACTCCTAACTCTACTGGTTATACTACCGTCAAGTTCGTCAACACCACCGGTGAGACTCTCGACGACCTCAGCCTCAGCATCGTTACTCCTAAGGGCTGGAAGGCAGTTGTCAAGGGTACTGGCGAGACTGTCAAGAAGATCGATTACGATGTCCTTCCTGGTCAGTCAGTTGTCGTAAACTTCGTAGTTACTTCAGGTTCCAAGACCTTCAACGGTGACCTCGTGGCTAAGGCTGACTGGTCAGTTGCAGGCAAGAAGTGGAGTGAGACTGCTGTCGAGAAGGTACGTAACGTCGCACCTGTACGCATCAACGAGTTCCGCGTTGAGGACGGTGTGAACAGGACCAACTCATTCATCGAGCTCTACAACAGCAGCGACAACACTGTAGATATCTCAGGATGGGAGCTCATTCCACATGAGGCTACTCTTCCTTACTTCAATACCATCAAGATCAATGCAGGCACCAAGCTCGCACCTAAGGACTACTATCTCCTCGGTCTCTCAACTTCAGGTCTCGCAGTACCTGCAGCTAAGGGTGACAAGGTTCTCTACGTCCGCAGCACTGAGGGCATGAAGGTCGGTGACGAGATCACCATCGGTACCGGTGCAAATGCTGAGAAGCGCATCATCGCGTCTATCAAGAACCCAGATGACAAGAATGCAGTCACTCCACGTATCTACGGTCGCGTAGTTAACGAGATGGGTCATCCTACCACCATCTGGCAGCCACTTCCAGAGGGTCCGGTAATCAAGATTCCTGCTGGCTCTAAGAGCGTTCCTGTAGAGTCACTTACTGGTGTCAAGGTTGGTGACAAGCTTGCTATCGGTTATGGCGCTCAGTTCCCTGTTCCTACCGCTCAGAAGTCTCAGTATGAGGTTGTTACCGTTACCAAGGTCGGCAAGCCAGGTGTTCAGGCATGGCTCGCATACGACGCTAAGAAGGGTGAGAGGAACATCAAGGTTTCTTCTGTTGAGGAGATTTCAGTAGGTGACGTAATCCGTCTCGACATCGACAGCGAAGGCCATGGCGTTGAGTACGTCAAGGTCAAGAAGGTCGGCACCGCTTCTACCCAGAACCCTGGCCGTGGCCCTATGAGCCTCGAGGAAGCAGGTACTGGTCTTACCCTTGAGAAGCCACTCAAGTACAACCACTCGGCTAACATGCCATTCAATACCAGAGGTACCGGTATCAGCTTCGAGCCTGCTACCAAGTTTGATCACTTCTCTAACGAGCCAGTGCTCGCTCTCTGCTACGAGATCGCCCTTACCGAGGGTCTCTCCAACGCACATGAGATTGAGGATGTCATCCTTGACGCAAGCGTTAAGACTGCAGGTTACCAGGGCGACGTAGAGCCTGACCAGTATTTCGGTGGTCCTGCTCTTGCACGTCTCGGAAACATGACTCTCTACGATGCCGACCACAATGTAGTGGATTGCATCAACTGGGGTACCGTTGTCAACCCAATGCTCGCAGAAGGTTACCAGGGTCAGTCAGGTCTCGAGGAGTATGGTAACTTCATCCACCTCGATGTCCCTAACTACACTGCACAGCAGAGATTCGTCAACCCTAACGCTCCTACCATGAGCCATCACAACCTCAGCGCAGGACGTTTCCCTGACGGTAGGGATTCTGACGATAACATGCTCGACTTCAAGTTCCAGCTCAGCATCAACCTTCTCAAGGATGCTGCAGCAGGTAGCAAGACCGTCGTCGTTACTGACACCGACGCTCTCAGGATCGGTCATATCTTCCATGTTGGATATGGTGACAACCTTGAGACTGTCACAGTTGGTACAATCGGTGAGCCTCAGACTGAGGTTACCACCGTTCAGATGGGCGAGTGGACCAGGGAGATGAAGACTGTCTACAGGACTCTCACTCTCACCACTCCTCTCAAGAACGCACACAAGGCTGGTGCTTCCCTCGTGGACAATGTACCTACCCCTGGTGCTCCTAACCAGTTCTAGAATCTCTAAAGATGCGAACTTATAACTTTTTTATCGGAATCGCAGCCGCCAGCATCCTGGCGGCTTGCGCTCCGGGTACTCCTGTCGCAGAAGTCAGGTCGATTTCTGCCGGTGAGTTCACCCAGGTGACAGTGGACAACGGTACCTATGAGGGCTACCTCGATGGTACCATCTACAATTTCAAGGGTATCCAGTATGCCAAGGCAGAGCGTTTCATGCCACCTCAGAACCCAGACAAGTTCGACGGTGTGAGAATGGCTAAATGCTATGGTCCTAAGGCTATGCAGGGCCAGACCTTCAACTGGTCAGAGAAGCAGACCGACTATGCATTCGGCAACAACTTCGTGATGGAGCCTATGTCAGAGACTGAGAGCCTGGTGCTCAATGTCTGGACTCCAGGCATCAACGACAACGCCAAGAGGCCTGTATTCGTATGGGTGCACGGCGGCGGCTACTCTTCAGGTTCAGGTCATGACCTCCCTTGCTACGAGGGTATGTCAATGGCTGAGAAGGGCGACATCGTGTTCGTCAACATCAACCATCGTCTCAACGTCCTCGGTTACACCGATCTCCGCGGTCTCGGCGGCAAGTATGAGAACTCCGTGAACCTCGGCCAGCAGGACATCGTAAAGGCTCTCGAGTGGATCCAGAGGAACATCGCCAAGTTCGGCGGTGACCCTTCAAACGTCACCGTGGGCGGTCAGTCAGGTGGTGGCGGAAAGGTTTCCAACCTTCTTGCCATGCCTTCTGCGAAGGGTCTCGTGAACAAGGCTGTCATCCAGAGCGGCTCGTCACTCAGAAGCGGCGATGCTGAGGCATCGATGGCTGCCGGTATCGAGTTCGCCAAGGCTCTCGGTGTGAAGCCGGGTCCTGACGCTGACTTCAGCAGGTTCACTTATGATGAGCTTGTCGCAGCTTCAAGGCAGGTGCGTGCCGGAAGCGGTCCTGTGATGGACGGCAAGATCATCGCCGAGCATCCTTTCGACGGCGTAGGCTCGCAGATCAACCACGACGTTCCTGTCCTGGTGGGCACCAACTTCAACGAGATGGTGTTCGACATCAACTTCACCCTCACCAGGGAGGAGGCCATCGAGCGTCTCGCAAAGACCAAGGGTGACGAGGCTGCAGCCTTCTATGATGCATTCATGGCTGCCTATCCCGGCGCTGAGCCTAAGGAGGCCACCTATGTTGACACGAGGTCACGCGGCAATGCTGTAAAGCTTGCCACCGCGAAGTACAATGAGGGCGGTGCAGACGCATACCTCTACCTCTTCACATGGGCTCCGGATCTCAATGCCCTCGGTGCAAGCCACGGCATGGAGCTTCCGTTCATGTTCAACAACGTGGCTCTCCAGAGGGAGATGACCGGCGGCAACGCCAGGGCTTATGCTCTCCAGGAGAAGGTCAGCGACTTCTGGCTCTCATTCATCAAGACTGGCAAGCCTTCTGCTGCCGGTTGCCCTGAATGGCCAGCATTCACCCCTGAGAATGGTGCAACAATGATTCTCGACGACGAGTGCGTCGTAAGGAATCACCACGACGAGGCCATACTCTAGTCATAGTTTTGCCCGGAATATACATGAGGACGGCGGGAATTCAGTTTTCCCACCGTCCTTTTTCTGTAATATTAAAGATGTTTAAAAAATTGTATATCAATTACTTGGCGACAGGAAAAAAGAGTATTTCCCTGGCAAAAAAAATAATCCACTACAAACATATTTTCTTCTCCCTTCTTCGTTGCGGGCAGAAGTAAATTTGTTGCGTGGAAAACACATATTTATTACCCTAATTATAAACCAACTAAGCTAAAACAAGTATGAGAAAAAACATTTTTCTTAGCAAAGGAGCATTGGTAGCAGTACTTATGCTCTTCTTGTCCGTTGCTTCAGCTTATGCTCAGAACCGTACTGTCAAGGGTACCGTCGTAGACGCTTCCGGACAGCCCGTGATCGGAGCATATGTGCTCGTTGAAGGAACATCTCAGGGAGTCAGCACAGACGCTGACGGTAAGTATGAGATCACCAACGTGCCAGGCAATGCGACACTCGTTTACTCACTCATCGGTATGGCTACTCAGCAGATTCCTGTTGACAACCGTGGCGTGATTGACGTAACCCTCGCTGATGACACTCAGCTCCTCGAGGAGACCGTCGTCATCGGTTATGGTTCGATCAAGAAGAGTGACCTCACCGGTGCTGTCTCAGTAGTCAGCGCTGAAGATTACAAGAACAAGGCAAACACCACTATCGCAGACGCTCTCCAGGGTCTCGCAGCCGGTGTGAACGTACGTTCAAATGGTGATCTCGGTGGTCTTCCTACAGTCCTCATCCGTGGTACGAGCTCTCTTACCGACAACACCCCTCTCTACATCATCGACGGTATCCCTACCAGCAACAACGTAGGTTTCAACGTTGACGATATCGAGAGCATGCAGGTCCTCAAGGATGCATCTGCAGCCGCTATCTACGGTTCACGTGCAGCCAACGGTGTGATCATCATCACCACCAAGCAGGGTCAGGCAGGCAAGGTCGACATCCAGTTCTCCAACCAGACTTCACTCCAGTGGAACAAGAGGATGGACTTCGCAGATGCTTCTGAGTGGAAGGACATCATGTCAAACGTTGTAAAGGACGGTATCGAGCGTGGAACCACCACCAGAACCACCGTTCCTGACTGGTACACCGGCAACACCGATTGGCAGGATGAGTACTTCAAGCTCGGCGTTCAGCAGAAGTATGACCTCTCTGTTTCAGGTGGTTCACAGGCAGCACGCTTCCGTGTAGCTTACGGCCACATGTCAAACAGCGGTGCTCAGGTAGGTCGTAACCTCCGCAGGGAGACCGCTTCCATCAACTCTACCTTCAACAAGGGTATCTTCACTATCGGCGAGAGCCTCCAGTTCGGTCTCACCAACAACTACAGCACTGCAAACGCAGGTCTCGGTGAGATTGTAGGTCTCCTTCCTATCGTTCCTATCTACGACGATTCAGAGTATGGCAAGAACGGTTACGGTATCGGTAACGCAGAGCGCGCCTACACCACTGCACACAACATCGTTGCAGAGGTTGACCCTAAGAATGGCTGGACCAAGAGCGAGGCTATGTACATCCGCGGTAACGCTTGGGCACAGTTCAAGATCATCGACGGTCTTACCTACAAGCTCAACCTCGGTGCCAACATCAACGATTCACACACCCGCAGCTGGCAGACCGGCGTAAACTATGCGCTCAACTTCACTGACCAGGCTTCAAGTGCAACTGCCCGTTCAAACAGGAACACCACTTATATTATTGAGAACACTCTCAATTACGACAAGTCATTCGGCAAGCACACCATCAACGCCGTTCTCGGTCAGTCATACCAGAACAACTTCATGATGAGCCAGAGCTCAGCAAGGCAGAACCTCATCTCCACCGCTGCCGGCGTATTCCTTAACAACGTATCAAGCGGTATCACCATCTCAGGTGCTGACGGTTCAACCAGCCAGAGCAGACTCATCTCTTACTTCGGTCGAGTAAACTACTCTTACGATGGTAAGTATCTCCTCCAGGCTACTGTACGTGCCGATGGTTCATCTCGTTTCGCCCCTGGTAAGAAGTGGGGTGTATTCCCTTCAGTGTCTGCCGGTTGGCGTGTTTCTAAGGAAGGCTTCTGGGATGTTCCTTGGATGAACGACCTCAAGTTCCGTTACAGCTACGGTCAGCTCGGTAGCCAGAACGTAGGTGACTACGATTGGATGTCACTCGTTAACAGCTACACCTCTTACCTCATCAGCGGTGAGAACAACGCAGCTGCTCCTGGTCAGGCAGTCATGGCTCTATCCAACATCGATATCAGCTGGGAGACTCTCGTACAGCACAACATCGGTGTCGATATGGCATTCCTCAACAATCAGCTCCTCATCACTGCTGAGTACTACATCAGCCAGTCTAGGGACTGTCTCTATGCACAGGAGATCCTCAGAACCACTGGTGCTTCCAACTCTCCAGTCGTAAACTCTGCAACTCTTACCAACTCTGGTTTCGAGCTCTCACTCAAGTGGAAGCAGAACATCGGTGACTTCGGTTACTCTATCGGCGCTAACTTCTCACACAACAAGAACCGTCTCGACGGTCTCGGATACGGTGTGACTGAGTACGATGCAACCACCACCATCTCACGCGTGGGTCATCCTCTCGGCCAGTTCTATGCTATCGTAAGCGACGGCCTCTTCAAGAGCGACGAGGAAGTCATGAACTACAAGAACTCAAAGGGTCAGGTAATCCAGCCTAACGCTAAGGCCGGTGACATCAAGTGGGTTGACTACAACGATGACGGTGTCATCAACAACTCAGACCGTCAGATCCTCGAGAAGAAGAGCCCATGGCCAGGTCTTGAGGCATCCCTCAACTTCATGCTCAACTACAAGGGCTGGGATCTCCAGATCTCAGGTTTCGGTGAGTTCTTCAAGTGGACCCGCAACGGTGCGCGCGCTCAGATGGACGGTCTCAACACCTACGCTCAGCGTCGCAGCGGCCTCAACTGGTGGTCTCCTAGCAACCAGCATAACAATGTATGGTATCCACGTGAGTCATTCGGTTACACCGAGAACGACCTCGCTAACTCTGACAGATGGATTGAGAGAGGTGACTTCTTTAAGTTCAACTCTATCGCCCTCGGTTACAACTGGGTTCCTAAGGGTGCTGTAAGCAAGGTTCTCAAGAGCCTCCGCGCATCAGTCACCGCTCAGAACATGCTCACCTTCACCAAGTACTCAGGTTGGGATCCTGACTTCACCGGTGGTACCTTCACCCCTGGTAACGCAGGTAACGTGATCTCAAATCCTTATACTGTAATCTTCGGCCTCAACCTCACATTCTAACAGTATACAGTATATGAAAAAATATATCACCATATTGTTCGTATCGGCAGCTGCCCTTCTTTCGGCTTCCTGCTCGAATAAGCTCCTTGAGCTCGAGAACCCTAACGCGCTTACTTCAGCTTCCGCTTACACTTACGAGGCTGACCTCAACGCCGCTCTCATCGGAGTGTACCACGCATTCAACGGAGGTTTCTACAACCTCGACCACTCTCTGCTCTTCTCAGGTCAGACCGACCTCTGCATCAGCTACTCTCCTGATACTGGACTCGTTGACTTCGTGTCTTTCAAGTACCCTGACTACTCACGTGGTTGGAACAGGGTGACCTGGAACTCACTCTACAACCAGATCGCACGCTGCAACCAGGTAATCACCTATGCAGAGAACGTTCAGGAGTGGAAGGTCTACAACAAGGAGGAGCTTCTTGCTCAGGCAAGGGCCGTCCGCGCTTGGGACTACTATCAGCTTGCTGTTCTCTACAACCACGCACCATATGTTGACTATGTAGCTCCTGCAGGTGACCAGCCAGCAGGCACTCCATACGAGACCCTTATGCAGAAGGTCGTTGAGGATGCTGAGTATGCTTACAAGACTCTCCCTTCAACTTACAATGAGGGTCCTTGGAAGGGCCAGTACCGTCTTACCAAGTGGTTCGCAGGTGTGGTTCTCGCAAAGACCTACATGAACTGGAACAACCAGTATGACAAGGCTCGTGACATCCTC
This sequence comes from Candidatus Cryptobacteroides caccocaballi, assembly GCA_018064725.1. Lineage (GTDB taxonomy): Bacteria > Bacteroidota > Bacteroidia > Bacteroidales > UBA932 > Cryptobacteroides > Cryptobacteroides caccocaballi. Next base: position 9,906 of record JAGHUQ010000132.1, on the reverse strand, counting down.
AAGAACATTATCGAGAACGGTTACGCAATCAATGGTCAGAAGCTTGCTCTCAACGCTGACTACATCTACAACTCTGATACCGCACACGAGAACAACAGCGAGGCTATCTTCGAGATCCAGTTCGCTCAGACCGTACAGTCTGCAGGTGGTTACTGGGCAGCTCTCGGCTTCGGTTCAGGTATGAACGACGGCGCTACCCCTGACCGTGGTAACTGGCGTTGGAAATTCATGGGCGCAACTCCTGTGGGCTGGGGCGACTATGACGCAGAGGCTTGGATGCTCCACGCATTCAAGAACGAGAAGACCGTTACCGCTACTCCTCGTACTCAGCCTGGTCAGTACGATCAGCGTCTCGAGTGCTCACTCCTTTACACTGACATCTTCACCGACTACCCTGGTCATATGCAGTGGCAGTGGTCTGAGAACCAGCCTCAGTACTGGAAGGACGGCCGCGCTTACATCAACAAGTATGTGAACTGGATGGGTGGCGACTATGTACAGACCATTCAGGATGAGGAGCCTACCAACTACCGCGTCTTCCGTCTCGGTGAGATCATCATGGACTATGCTGAGTGTCTTGCTCAGACCGGTGACCTCAAGGGCGCAATCGACCAGATCGATATAGTTCGTCAGCGTGCCGGTCTTGCAAAGCTCTCAGAGCGCGAGCCAGTTGAGTCTAAGTGGACCAACCCTCTTACCGGTGCAACTCTCGACCTCAACGCAGACTACGGCTATGCAGCCATCAAGGCTGGCAACCCTACTCTCAAGGACGTCATGTCTGTCATCGATATCGAGGACATGAAGGAGTCTTGCTTCGAGGGTGACCGTCTCGTTGACCTCCGCCGCTGGGGCGTTGCTGACATGAGCGGTGACTTCTACAAGAAGGTTGCTGCACGTTCAAGCAAGTACAAGGATAACTTCCAGCCTCACAAGGCTTGGATGCCTATCCCTAACTCTGAGGTTAACAACAACCCTAACCTTGATCAGGTAGAGGGTTATTAATAGAACCTGAATAAAAAAGGGAGCCGGCAGTCAGCCGGCTCCTTTTTTTTATACCGATATGAGAAAGACTGGTATTTTGACAGCATGCAGCTGCATGCTCATGGCGGCCGCGGCCTGCTCTGCGGACATCGAGAAGGGGCTTGTGGTCTTTCTTGTCAGGAGATGCCGGCTACTCGGCCGTGATGCTGATAGACGCCGGCTGGACGCCGTCGGCGGTGGCAGTCAGTGTAACTTCACCGAGAACTTCCGAAGCCTGTACGATGGCGGTCAGCTTACCGCTGAAAAGATGCATCTGAGGTAGGTGGAACAGGTCAAGGCAGGTCGGGTCTCCATTCGCTGAGGCCCTGTATCTTCCTCCTTCACCCTTGGTGCTGAATCTTACGAGTCGTCCGTCGGAAGGGCAGAGATTGCCATCCTTGTCAACGATGCTTACCTCGATATATGAGAGATCCTTTCCGTCCGCGGTGATCATGCTCCTGTCTGCCTTGAGGACAAGATGGTGTGGTTCACCTGCTGTCTTCACGACTTTTTCTTCGGCTGCCTTGCCGTTCTCATCATATGCAACTACGCGAATCTCGCCTGGCTGGTACACGACATCATCCCACATCAGCCTGTATCTCTCCTGAAGGCTGGCGTCATGTCTCTTGTGTCTGGATCCCTGACTGACACCATTCACGAACAGTTCAGCTGATGGATAGCTTGTATAGATAAATACCGGAGTCACCTGACCCTCGCGTCCCGGCCATGTCCAGTGCGGAAGTACATGCAGAGTGCTGACGTCCTTGCGCCACTGGCTGCGGTACAGATAGTACCTGTCTTTCGGTATGGAGGCGAGGTCGATTATTCCGAAGTTGGAGCTGTGGTTCGGCATGAGGTTGTAAGGAGTCGGCTCACCGAGGTAGTCGAAACCTGTCCATACGAACTGCCCGATTGCCCAATCGTGGTCCTCAGCCATTGCGAAGTCGTCGTCAGGAAGGTTGGACCATCCGCAGTATTCCGTATCATAGGATGAGGTCTGAAGGTCGTCGTGATGGACTCTTGCGGTCTTCTCGACCGGGAATTTGTATACTCCTCTGGATGAGATGGTGGACGCCGTCTCGCTGCCGAGCACGATCTTGTGTGAGAGCGTGTCATATGCCTGCTGATAGAGATGTACCCTGTAGTTGAATCCCGGTACGTCCAGCAGTCCGGCGAGACCATTCTTGAGAACGCAGAGCACCTGGTCCATTCCGCAGGTGACGAATCTGGTCGGATCCTCCCTCCTGCATATGTCCATGAGGAATTTCGCTGTCTTGTATCCTGACTCGTCGCACTGGCTCGGAACCTCGTTTCCTATGCTCCAGAAGACAACGGAAGGGGAGTTCCTGAACTGATGGAGCATGTTTACCATATCCTTTTCTGCCCATTTGTCGAAGAGAAGGTGGTATCCGTTCCTGCACTTTGCGATATCCCATTCATCAAATGGCTCTACCATCATCATGAATCCCATCTCGTCGCAGAGTCTCACGAGTTCCGGAGCAGGCATGTTGTGCGAGGTCCTGATTGCGTCGCATCCCATCTCCTTGAGTATGGTCAGCTGACGTCTCAGCGCCGCCTCGTTTACCGCTGAACCGAGAGGACCAAGGTCGTGGTGGTTGCACACTCCCTGGAACTTGCGCACCTTGCCATTGAGGAAGAAACCCTTGTCTCCCACCAGTGAAATGGACCTTATTCCGAATGGGGTGACATATTCGTCGAGTTTTCTCTTACCTGAGTACACGCTTGTCACGGCGTCGTACATATTCGGACTTTCAGGACTCCAGAGTGCCGGCTTCCTGACCTTAAGCTCCTGCCTGAATCCTTTTGCTGTCCTGGTGGAGGACTTGCAGACGGCGACCTTCTTGCCGCTCCTTGTGCGGATCTCGGTGACCACGCTGAGATCAGGTGCGTTTCCTTCCACGGCAATATCTATGCTCACCTGCGCGGACTTCTTTCCTATGGACGAGCATATCACCTGGGTACCCCATACGGGAATGTGGACCTTGTCAGTTACGAGCACATGGACATTCCTGTAGAGGCCGGCTCCAGGATACCATCTTGATGATTCCGGAAGATTCTCGAGTCTCACCGCCAGGGTGTTTGCCGAACCGTCGCTGTGGACGAACGGCGTCACGTCGAGATGGAAGGAGTTGTAGCCGTATGGCCATTCGCCGGCGAACTGCCCGTTGACATACACCTTCGCGTAGCTCATCGCTCCGTCGAACACCAGTTCGGCGTTCTTTGAAGAATCGAAGCCGGGGAGTGAGAATTCGGTCCTGTACCAACCGACTCCGACGTACGGCAGTCCGCCGGTGCGGCCTGTCTTCAGCGATGCCATCTGCTCGAAGTTCTGTGTGATGGCCACCACCTGGGCATCGTTGTTCGCGTCGAAAGGGCCATAGATCGCCCAGTCATGCGGCACAGTGACCTTCTCCCATGAGCTGTCGTCTGCGTTGACGCCGGAATACTCTCCGTCTCCCTTTATGAATTTCCATCCCTTTTCAAGAAGGTACTCCTGCCTGCTTGGCTGGGCATGGGTGAGAACCGCAGGGAGAAGCAGCGAAATAAGTATCAGATGCAGTCTTTTCATTTCAATTTCTTTATGCCACAAGATACGAAAAAGCCCCGAATCTTCCACCGTCCGCTCCTGCTTCGTACAAGTCTTGGAAATTTCTACACCATAAAAGGAGGATTGTAGCGGGGCGGCGATGGCTGCTTCCATAAATTTGTAGTAAACACAAATCCGATGAAGAGAATTTTAACAGCTACGGCCATCGCCCTGCTCAGCCTTACGGCACTCGCGCAGCGGCCTTCGGCCTACAACTTCGCGGGTAACACCTACCCGCAGGTAAATCCCGACAAGAGCGTGACCTTCCGGTTCGACGCGCCTACTGCAAAGTCGGTAATCTTCTCGCTTGGGAAGGATTATCCGATGACGAAGGATGCGGATGGCTATTGGACTGTAACCACAGATCCACAGGTCGTCGGTTTCCATTTCTACACCATCAAGATCGGTGGCATCACGCTGACTGATCCTCGATGCTACTCGTTTTTCGGCGGCAACGCCCACAATTCCGGTGCTGTCGAGATTTATGAGGATCCCGAGACAGCAGACTACTACACCGTGAAGAATGTGCCACACGGTGCCCTCCGCTCGGTGAAGTTCTATTCCAAGGCATGTGGTGAGTTCAGGAGGATGTTCGTGTACACACCTGCCGGATATGAGCAGAACCGCGACCAACGCTATCCTGTGTTCTATCTCCAGCATGGAGGTGGCGAGGATGAGACCGGTTGGATCAACCAGGGCTATGCGGATATCATCATGGACAACCTGATTGCAGAAGGCAAGGCGGTGCCTATGATCGTGGTCATGAATTGCGGCTATGCCCACAAGCCGGGCAGCACCGACGAATTCGATGCGTTCGAGGATATGATGATCGAGGACGTGATTCCGCTCGTGGATTCAAGGTACCGTACCATCGCGGACAGAGACCACCGCGCCATCGCTGGCCTTTCATGGGGCGCGAAGCAGGCGTATGATCTCGGACTCGGACACAATGAGTATTTCTCCTACATCTCTGGCTTCAGCGGAATGATGGTGATAGGGGAGTTCGACGTCAGGAACCCCGGGTTCAAGGACCCAGCCAAGCTTGATGCCGGATTCGGCGGTATTTTCCATTCTCCGGAGAAGTTCAATTCGGAGAACCATCTCCTCTACCTCGCGACCGGTGCAGCAGAGGGCAGCCTGATCAAGGATATGCATGAGGTGCTCCTGGACAAGGGCATCGAGAACATTTATTATGAATCTCCGGGCACGGCGCACGAGTGGCTCACATGGCGTCGCACGCTCCATGATTTCGCACAGAGACTTTTCAGATAGCCGATATGATGAAGAAGATAAGCAATATGGTCGTGGCATCGCTCATGATCGCGGCCACTGGATGTGCTGGTGGAAGTCAGCAGTCCACTGTAGGAAAGATTACAGAACCAGTCAGTGCGGTGACGAATTTCCGCAACTGCGAATATCCGAAGATAACCCCGGATCTCAGCGTTACATTCAGGAATTCCGCTCCTGAGGCAGAGACCATGGGCATAGTCATACGCGAGAAGATGTATGAGATGGTTCCGGTAGGGAACGGTGAGTGGGAAGTGACAACCGACCCTCTCGTACCTGGTCTCCACCTCTACAACCTCGTTGTAGACGGCGTCAGCATGCTTGACCCTAACAGCCGTACCTATCGTGGCTCAAGGTCCATGCTCAGCGGTATCGATATCCCGGAGGAAGGTGTCGACTTCTATCTTCCGAAGGACGTTCCGCATGGAGAGACTCGAATCGAGAGGTATTGGTCAGAGTTTGAGCAGGCATGGAGAATGTGCTGCGTATACACCCCTGCGGAGTATGAACAGAACCCAGACAAGCACTATCCTGTCGTCTATATCCAGCACGGCGGCGGCGAAGACCATATGGGATGGCCTGAGATGGGCCTCATGGACAATATCCTTGACAACCTCATCGCCGAGGGCAAGGCGGTGCCTATGATCGTGGTGTCTCCGAACAGCAACCTCGTCACCAATGGACGCATGGGCCCTGGTGGCTACAACATGGAAGGTATGAAACCGTACATGGAGGAACTTTTCAACAACATCATGCCTCATATCAAGGCTACATACAGGATACTCGAAGGCCCTGAGAACACTGCGATGTGCGGTCTTTCAATGGGCGGAGGCCAGACTTTCTACATCGGTCTCAACCATCCTGAGAAGTTTGCGAACATCGGTGTGTTCTCGACCGGCCTTTTCGGTGGCATCAACGAAGCGCAGGATCTCGACCTCGAGAACGAAGTCCCTGGAATGTTCTCCAATAGCAAGCAGTTCAATAAGGACCATAAGGTGTTCTTCATGACCTGCGGACAGCAGGATCCACGAATCATTCCTACTCAGAAGGCTGTCCAGACCATGCGTGACAACGGCGTGAAGGTCGAATTCAAATCCTATCCGGGCGCTCACGAGTGGCAGGTATGGCGCTACTCTCTATACGAGTTCGCACAGAAGATATTCAAATAATAGCATTTAAAAATCCATAAAAATAGAGCCGCCTAATCTCACGACGGGGCGGCTCTGTATTCACTTAAACCACACGCCAAAGGCTACATAGTGCCTTTGAGATATCTTTCGAAAAAGTTATCCATAGCCGGACGGGTAACGTTGAGGTTGAGGTCGAATGCGACTCCGTGATGTCCGTGGATGCGGACGTACTCGATATCAGCACCTGAGGCTGTCATCTTGTTCACGAAATCGTCGGTGAGGTTCACCTTTACGACTGCGTCATCGATACCCTGAAGGAGGAGCATAGGGCTGGTAGTCTTTCCGAAGTAACCTATAGGCCACCACTCTGGATGCTCTGACCAAGGGCTTGAAGGATTACCGATCTCGGTGGGAGGGGAGCCCGCTGCAACGCATGCGACGCGGCTAGAGTACTCCTTCCATGGACCGTCTCCCTCGAGGTCCTTATTGTCTGAAGACACACCGATCATGAGTGAGAGGTGCGCACCGGCAGAATGACCGTATACGCCGATTCTCTCAGGATCGACCTGATACTTGTCTGCGTGAGCCTTGAGCCATCTTACGGCACACTTCACGTCCTCGATGCAGGCAGGCATAGGAGCTTCCTGCACGAACCTGTACTCCACGGAGATTGTGACATAACCCTGGAGGGCATAGCTGATGAGAAGGTCGCGATAAACCTGATCGCTCTTGGATCCGAATGCCCATCCGCCTCCATGAACGATCACGATGGCTGGCCTGAGACCACCCCCTGGAACCTGCTCCGGTTCTGCGAGGTCGAGAAGCCATGACTGGCTCTGGCCGTCCCTGTATCGGATGTCACTGGTTACAGTAATCTTTTTCTCGCTGCTCTGTGACATTCCTGGCTGTGCCGATGCCATAGGTGCGAGTGCAAGCAATGCTGCTACGATAGTACAAAGAGTCTTTCTCATAACGTTGTGTTTTCGACATTGCAAAGGTACTTTGACTAATTATCAAAATGCGGTACAATCTTTCTTTCCGTATGTAAAATTCTTTCCCTATATGCCGATATGGTGGGATTATTTTCGGGAATAAGGGATAATTCTGCTTCTCTCGACTTTTGCTGATGGTCAGGCCGTGATTGCGAAGATGATTTTTTTATATTTGCGTAACGCCGAGGAATCATTAACCACAGAACTTCGGCGCTTCACGATTTATGAAGAGATTTTTCCTGTATCTGCTTACGGCAATAGCCGTCCTCAATGCTGCGGAAGCCGCGGCTCAGGTCTCATTCGGAGAAAGTGCATTGTTCAACGACGGTTGGAAGTTTGTACAGTCAGATGCCGAAGGTGCATCACTCGTTGACTACGATGATTCGCGCTGGTCTGCGGTATCGCTCCCACATGACTGGTCTGTCAAGGGAGTCCTCTCTCCGGACAATGCGTCCTGCACAGGTTTCCTCCCTGCAGGAATAGGATGGTACAGGAAGCATTTTTCTGGAAGGCAGTTCAGTTCGGAGAAGGCCTATATATATTTTGAAGGTGTATACAACCGCTCATCCGTATATCTGAACGGCCATCTTCTCGGATCTCGTCCGAGCGGATACAACTCTTTCATGTACGACATGACTCCATACCTGAACAGGACTGGAGACAATGTCCTGGCCGTGAGGGTTGATCACAGCAGGATAGCCGATTCGCGCTGGTATTCCGGTTCAGGCATCTACCGCAACGTGTGGACTGTCAAGGCGGGAAACACTCATTTTGCGCAGTGGGGAGTCGGATATGAGTCTGTATCCGTCACCGGCAAGCAGGCCGTCATCAGAGTTGATGCTGCGATCGAGGGCCTTTCCGGCGTGAATGCCAAGATTGAATTGGCGCTCAAGGATGACAAGGGTGTCGTGGTCTCAAGGACGAGTGCCAGGGCCATGGACTCACAGGTTCTTGAGCTCAAGGTCAGGACACCGCACAGATGGGACCTTGATGATCCTTATCTCTATACACTGGAGGCAAGCATAATCTCTTCCGGCAAGGTGCTGGACAAGACTGAGGTAAGCGTGGGAATCAGGACGCTGGAGTTCAGCGCTGACCACGGTTTCGCTCTCAACGGACGCTGCGTCAAGGTGAAGGGAGTATGTCTCCACCATGATGCGGGAGTGCTGGGTGCTGTCGCTCCTGAGAAATTCATAGAGACCAGGCTCCGTACCCTTAAGTCAATTGGTGCAAATGCAGTAAGAACCAGCCATAACCCTCAGGCACCTGTCTTCTACGATCTTTGCGACAGGCTCGGAATGCTTGTTATGGATGAAGCCTTCGACGAGTGGGAGTTCAACAAGAAGAAATGGGTTGAGGGCTGGAATGTCGGCAAGCCTTCGATGGACGGTACAGCCGACTATTTCGAAGAGTGGAGCGAGAGGGACGTCGCAGACATGGTCAGAAGGGACAGGAACCATCCTTCCATCTTCCTCTGGAGCATAGGTAACGAAGTCGACTACCCGAACGATCCGTATTCGCATCCTATTCTCAACGGTGACGGAATCGATTTCACTCAGCCGATGTCCGGCGGATACAGGCCGTCGGCGCCTGATGCGATGAGGATAGGTGCGATAGCAAGGCGCCTTGCCGGCGTGGTACGCTCAGTCGACACATCCCGTCCGGTCACCGGTGCTCTTGCAGGCGTGGTGATGTCCAACCAGACCGGCTATCCGGAGGCTGTGGACGTCGTGGGATACAACTACACCGAGAGCCGTTACGACAAGGACCATGCGAGATATCCGGAGCGCATCATCTACGGTTCGGAGAACAGCTCCGACTATGCTGCATGGAAGGCTTTCCGCGACCGTGACTTCATCTTCGGGCAGTTCATATGGACAGGCGCGGATTATCTCGGCGAGTCCAATGAATGGCCTTCGAGAGGCTTCTACAGCGGTCTTCTCGACCTTGCGAACAATATCAAGCCGCGCGGACATTTCCGTGCCGCGCTCTGGAGCGAAGACCCTGTGTGCTATATAGGAACATATCCCGCATCGAAGCGGGATGTCCGTGTGTACGACGCATGGGATACATGGAACTATACCGACGGACAGATGATACGCGTTGTGTGCTATACCAATGCCGCAAAGGCACATCTGCTTCTCGATGGTAAGGTGATAGGCGAGATGCAGCCTTTCAATGACGAGACCGGAATCATCGGTTGGGACGTTCCATATTCGGCGGGAACTCTGAAGGCTGAGGGTTTCGACGAGGCGGGCAACAAGGTTTCCGAGTATGAGATCCGCAGCTCCGTGAGACCTGCTGCGCTCGTGGCTCATGCCGATGCTTCGGATGTTAATTCAGGAGAGCTGATCCAGATTCAGGTCGATATTGTCGATGATTTCGGCAACCTGGTAACTCTCGGCGACAATGAAATTACCTGCACGATCGACGGTCCCGCGACGCTTCTCGGACTCGAAGCCGGCAACAATACCGACATGACCAGCTATACTGACAACGTACACCGTGCGTACAGGGGCCGCATCAAGGCATATGTCGAGGCGGGAAGGAACCCGGGCAAGATCACGGTGAAGTTTACTTCTCCTCTGATCAAGGGCACCGAGGTCGAAATCAATTCTCACAGGTATACAAGGACGGAGGATATCGTTCTCAGCGATCCCATCATATAATCTGGACAAGCAGGAAGTTCACCGAATCTACTCAGGGCATTACTGCCTCGAAGCGTCCCGGCAGGATCAGTAGACTATTCTTCCGCCCCAGCGAAGCTGTTCATAATGTTTGTCGCAAGGAAACCCAGAAATCTTCAGTTTCTGGGAGGAATTGCGACCCGCCCTTTTTTTGTTTAACTGAGAAAACTTTTGTAACTTTA
>JAGHUQ010000060.1 GCA_018064725.1 Candidatus Cryptobacteroides caccocaballi | reverse complement strand
ACATAGAGTCCTACAGGTGAGCCTGTGTGGGTTCCGTGAGGCATTAGGAAACCAGCCTGCCTGTCGGCATAGTCGATAGCTTCGGAAATGAGTCTTCCTGTAATGAAATAGAGACTCTGTACGGTGTTCTCGCCTGGCTTGCTGCTGAACTCATGGTCATAGAGACTCCTGAGGGTAGCCTCCTCTGGCTTAGATACCTCGATAGGACCCCAGAGACCAAGGTTTTTCTTAAGGAAATCCTTGACTTCGTCCCAGCTTGGAGTCCTGTCCTTCTTGAGCTCATTATACATGGCAGTCAACTTGCTCTCATCCCACTTCTGGGTCGCGAGGAGTTCAGGGCTCATCTCGTATCTTCCTGATCCGAGCATGAGCGCACCAGTCTCATGGTCTGCAGTGACGATGATGAGGGTCTCCTTCGGATGCTTGTTGTAGAAGTCGAGAACGACGTCGATTGCCTCAGCGAAGTCTGTGGTCTCCTGGAAGACTGCAGCTGCGTCATCGTTATGACCGGCATGGTCGATGGCACCGCCCTCTACCATCATGAAGAAGCCCTTCTTTGCGAAATGACCGTAGAGGTACTCGATACCTGCAGTGACGAAATGAGAGAGCTTGGTCTCACCACCTCTGCGGTTGATTGCAGGGGTGAGGTCGCCGCTGTTTGTGCTGATGCAGAGAACACGGCCCTTCTCCTTTGCGAGGTTCTTGAACTCATCGTGGCCGATCATGACATTGATGCCGGCATTCTTCACGAGCTTGACCATGTCCATAGCGGTGTGTCCGGTCTTCCTTCCTTCGGTCAGGATGGTAGAACCTGCTGCGAAGTCGACTGCGTCGGTGTCGATATACTGCTGGAGAATCTCCTCATAGGAATCTCTGTCCTTCACGTGTCCGTAGAATGCTGCTGGGGTAGCGTGGTTCATTCCGACGCTTGAGGTGATACCTACTCCAAAGCCCGCTGCGTGTGCCCACTCGGCCACGGTAGAAAGTGGATTGTATTCTGGGTCGACACCGAGGAAGTTATTCGTGGTCTTGAAGCCTGTAGCGAGGGCTGTTCCCGCTGCCGAAGAATCAGTGACGAGAGAGGATGCTGAAAAAGTGGTGATATATGTCCTGATAGGGAAATGGGCGAAGTTCAGCTGGGCAGGGCCATAACCTGTAGCCTTGTTGTAGATTTCTGTTCCCACAACCTCGTTGATGCCCATTCCGTCACCGATCATGTAGAACACATACTTAGGGGCCTTTTCTTTTGCAGAAGCAGGCATTGCCAGGAATACGGCGACAATGGCCGCAGCAAAGAACCTGCCTAAAAATCTTTTGTTTGCCATGAGATTCATTTTGTTTTGTTGTTTTTGGAGAGACAAATTTAATGATTGTCTCGTAAGAAAGCAACAGCAAAATTGCTACAAAACAACTGCAAACCTACAACCATCCCTCGTTTTTTGCGATGGTGACAAGCTCTGCCGAGTTTGACGCGTCCAGCATGGTGAAGAGTTTTTTCTTGTACCATTTGATGGTCTCCGGACTGAGGTTCATGGCCTCGGCAATCTGGGTGTTGGTATAACCTTTGGCAATAAGGTCCAGAATCTCTTTTTCCTTTGGCTTCAGTCTTATGTCCTTCTTTGTCGGCGCCGGGCCCATGCCTTCCATCGTTCCTTCCAGGACTTCTACGAGCTCCTTGTTCTCCTTAGCCGTCTGCCTGAGCTTGACTGAAATGTAATATGTCGTCATTGCCATCAGGATGAGCGCAAGGAGCAGCGAAATAGTGATCCAGAGGCGCTTTTTCTGTAGGGTAAGCACCTGACTTGTGTAGTCAAGGCTTTCCATCCTGGACTGGAGTTCCTCGTCCTCATGGTCGGCGAAATAGATGTTGGCGTCGTTGAGGTAGCGCATGGCCTTCGAGGTCTTGTGCATGTTGAGATAGAGGCTGCCAAGACCCTTATACGAAGTCGCAATCGCAAGGGAATCCTGTGCAAGAAGCGAGTACTCAAGACTCTCCATGTAGTATTTCTCAGCCTTGATGAGCTGCCCGTCCTCGCGCATCGTCTCGCCCATGTTGTAGTAGAGTACGGAACAGCTGTTGTTCCAACCATGCTTCTTGAACAGAACTCCGGCTTTTTCGTAGTAGTCCATGGCGACGGAGACGGAGTCCATCATGCTGTAAAGGTTTCCGAGAGTCCCGTACATCTGGGAGAGCGCATTGTCTATGTCCTTCTGGCTATATCTGTTCCCTGTGCCGTCCGATATCTCCGAGATCGGCATCTTCTCTATGGCCTTCATTGCCATGCCATAATAGAAAGCGGCGCTGTCATACTGTTCCTTGGCCCAGAAGTGCTGACCTATGCCTTTGGCTGCCACCTGCTCGTGATGAGGCCAGCCGAAACGCCTTGAAAATTTCAGAAGCATCCTCGCATAATATTCACTCTTGACTCCGTTGGTCTGGTTGAATCCGTACATCAGTTCCTCCAGATCCATGGCAACCTTCTCCATCTGTTCTTCACCGGCTTCATCGAATTCCTTCGCAGTCCATCGTGCCATCACGGTTTCAAGGGAGTCTACATTGTGGCCGCGATGGTCGACATAGTCTGCTTCTGCGGTCATGCTGAAGCAAATTATGAATGATATGAGGAAAAGCGATCTTCTCATATGGCAAATATAAAAATAATGCACTTCAAATATCGTAAAATGGACATTCCTATCCTATTTCCACCCGAACGGGTGGTGTTTGGAAATGTTAAATTCTTGAATTTTGCAGAAAAAGAAAAGTATGCAGGGACTAAGTGAGAAAGAGGTGACAATAGCACGTCATGCAGCAGAAGGGATGACAGCAAAAGAGATTGCCGATGTCATGTGCCTCAGCCAGGAAACTATCCGTTGGTACCGCAAACGGATGCTCAGGAAGGCTGATGCCAGAAACTTCTCCGAACTTATTGCAATGCTCAAGGATGAGAATATTCTATAAACATGATAATGTTATGAATCGCAACAGATTTTTACTTGTGGCTGCCTTCGTTTTGTTCGCATGTGGCAGCGCGGATGCACAGAACATCTTAGGACGGCTTGCCGAAAGGGCGAAGAATGCGGCAGAGAACGCAGTCGGCAACAAGATTGAGAATGCGGTCAACAATGCCGTTGACAAGGTCGGGAAGAAAGGAAAGAATGATAATGCCGGTGAGGTCGCTTCCGAGGCAGAGACAACATCTGCAAGTACTGCTGATGCAACCGCTACATGGACATGCCCAGAGTGCGGCAAGGCCGGCAATACAGGTGCTTTCTGCGATGACTGCGGAGCAAAGAAACCGGGAGCAGGCAGTGCCGTTGCTGTTGAACCGGCTGAGGCTGCCGGTGAACAGGCAAAGAGCGATTTCGTTCCCGGTGCAGTAACACTGTTCGAAGATAAGGTCACTGGCGAACAGGTGGGCGAATTCCCAAGCAAGTGGAACCTGATGGAGGGTAACTGCGAAGTGAGTAAGCTCGGTGGCGAGACCGTTATCAGCTTACCTCCTGCTACCACACAGGACGAGTATGTGGATAGTCAGATACAACCATTGATGAAGGAAATCTACAACTATCTGCCAGAGGAATATACCATCGAATTCGA
>JAGHUQ010000091.1 GCA_018064725.1 Candidatus Cryptobacteroides caccocaballi | reverse complement strand
GTCATCAACCTGCTTCTGGAGCACGTCATCCACGGCCTGAATCTTTTCGGCAGTGACACCGAGTTTCTCAAGATCTGGGTTGAAATTAAAATGCTGCGGAGTCTTATCCGAACATGACACCAAGGCAACGAATGCAATGGCCAGGCAAAATATCTTTTTCATATTGACAAAGATAATGTTTTCATGATTATATCCCTACAACTATGGCGCACAGTCCATAATCCCGCTACTCACCCTTTACGAGCGCCTTGAAGGCAGAACCGAAGATGATGTAGGCAGTATTGCCCACGATGGTGCCTTCGTTCTCCGCCCAGAAGAACGGCCAGTCGTCGTAATTCTCGAAATGGTCCGGACGGTGGAGGAGCATTCCCGGAGCAACGTTGCCAGGGATGGCAGCGAAGTCCGCCCTGTTGTTGCCGTAGAACACGTTCTTCGGTCTGTTAGCACCAACAGCCGCAACGAGTGAATAGTTGTGATATGGGTGGCAACCGAAGAGCCAGTTCGCCGCCTTATACGCATTGTCAAGCGGAATGATTCCAGGATAATACTTGTTAGCGAAGCAAACAGCGGTACCGAAGTCGGCGATCGCGATGCTGCCTGCCCATGTGCCGAGTCCGACAGGAACTCCGTATGGATTGTCCTTGTCGAGAGTCTCGATGTAGTCTTTGTACTTCTCGACATAAGGACGGAGTTTCTCCTTATATGCCTCATCCATGTACGGGATTGCGTCAAGTGCCGGCTGAAGGGCCATCGAAACGCTATTCTCGAGAGCATCCCATATCCTTGCCTCGAAAGCGGCCTTGTACTTCGCTTCACCGGTAGCAGCATAGAGCTGGATGTTTGCCGGGATATCCGGATATCCATGGGTAGAAAGTTCGTCGTGCTGGCCTGCGAAAGGGCGTCCCATCTTGAATGCGATCGCATTCGCCTCAGACTCAGCAACCAGCCTCTTCGCCTGAGCGAGAGCGCTGGAAGCGAGGTCATCATTATAGCCCCTGAGCGCACGGCTGGCGGCCGCCATGGTCGCCGCAGAGCGTAGGTCAAGCACCGGATGTCTTGTGGTGAATGCCCACATGTCATCAGGCGTTCCACTCCTCTTTCCGTCTGCAGAAACCTGATATGGCTTGAGCGACGGATCATAGCGGAGACCGTCGGTGATTGACGCCGCATCACCGAGATGATGGTAGTTGTCAAGCACTGAATTCGAGAGCGTGAGCGCCATGTATCCGATATTCTCGGCCTGCGCCACGAGGTTGGACACGCCATGCTCGATATACTGGAGGATGTCCGGAGTTCCGTCAGGACGGTGGAGGTCCACGTAGCGCTGCTCGTTCGAGACGAAGGTCTCATCACGTTCAGAGCGGAAAAGTTCCCATGCCCTCACGAGGTTCGTAACGACCGTCGAGGTAGAGCCTGTCTCCATGTCGAAATCACCTGCATCAAAGAAGCCACCGACATTCAGACCTGGAATGAGCTCGTAAGGCTTATACCTGGTATCATTCAGGTCATCCTGGTAATGGTTGTCGAAATGGTCTGTCACCGGAGCCTGCGAATATCCCTCCTTGAAAGGTTCCCCATGCCACATGCGGTATCCCTCATTGACAGCCATGTGGTTCATGTGGATAGGCACCCATACGTCCGTCGTGGCATCGGTGATCTTATCAAAGACATCGTCGCCGATGATGAAGTTTTCGGTCCGCGTGTCACCATACTGGATAAAATATAGACCTGGTTCGTCGAGCTTCGTGAAATCGAACTTGAGGTATTCGTACTTGAAATATTCGCCCCACTTCGTGACCTTGCCGCTGTAGGCAAGCTTTTCCTTTCCGTCTTCCATGATTCTCATCACCTTCGCCGATTTCTGTGGAACGTCATTAGGATCAAGCTCTATGACGGCTATCTTCGGCTGAGATGGGACATATCCGACCTGCGAGAAGCCGATGTTCGGTTCCCTGACCCAACCAGGAACCGCATTCGGTTCAAGAGTCCATGTGAGCACCTTGCCGGTCTTCCCTGCAGGCAGAAGACTGCGGAAGGTAAACCAGCCGTTCTGTGCCACCATGCGTCCGTCGTAAAGATCGATAACGGCGTCATCGCTGCTCACCTTTATCATCCTCTCCGGCGCCTCCGGTGCAATCAGATATTCATGACCAGACGCGAGCGGAAGTGGGTCCACGAACATTCCGGTGCCCCTGTCGTCATAGGTCTTGAATCCCTTGTACTGCTCTGCCTTCTGATCATTAGGTCGTACCTCTGTCTCACTGACGGCATATTTAGGGAATCTTTCTGTCTTGCCGTCGACGATGTACGACTTGCTCCAGAACTGCGAAGGGACAAACTCGAGATTGAATCCGGCCTCGCCCACAAGCTTCTCCGGAACCGGTTTGTCAAGGAATACGGAAATCTCCACCGCCTTGCCCCTGCCAGTCACCTGGAGGGTGAAGTCGAAGTCATATTCCTCATACCTGAGATCCGCCGTGATGGTATTGGATTCCCTGTCGACGTTGATGTCCACTGGCTCAGGCAGAAGGTCCCACTGCTCCGGAGTCCTGCTGAGGCGGACGGTACCGCCCTGGATTGTTCTCACGCCATGCTGGATCACCTCTATTGCAGTATTCTTCTCGTCATTGAAGCCGCCCAGGGCATTATTTCCATAAACGAGGACATTGACACCCTGCTCCTCGAAGTAATCCTTATCGTTGATGACAAGGGACTGGCCTTTCTCTCCGCCACACGAAATAAGGGCAAGAAGCACCAATGGAGAAATATAACGTAACGCTTTCATATATGTATTTGGGTTTGTTTCAAGTATGGTCTGAAACCAAAGTTAGCCGAAAACATTGAAAGCTTTGTCACGACGTACAAAAAAACGTCAATTCTTGTCGTTCGTGGCAGCGGGAGGCGGCAGAAGCGGCAGCGGGAGAAGCGGGCAAGATGCATTTGCCCGGACTAGGGTCGGCGGAGCGGAGCGCAGCCGATCTGCATCTTGCTGCTTCCCCGCTGCCGTACATCAAAGAATCGCATCTCTGACTCGCTGCGGTACATACAAAAGACTGCGTCATTAACTGCAATGCAATGCCGGCCGATGCAGATCACTGCGAAGAATCGACTGGTTGCCTTCTATCTCGTGGCATTTCTCGGAAAAACATCCCTAGATAGAAGGCATTTCTGCGTTTTTGGGGCTTTTCACTCCTATCTCGTGGCATTTTTCGACAGAACGTCCCTAGATAGAATACAAGAGACGGCACCGTTCAAATCCTTGTGTCTACCACTCGAAGACGAACTCGGGACGGACGGGGTCGGAGATAGGGTTGTCGTCGAGGTCGTGGACAGTCATCGCAAAATGGAGTCTTCCATGAGCAGGAGCGGCCTGGCCATCAGCAGGAGCGGATCCAGATTCTGCACCGAGGAGCTCCAGGCCGCCGTTGGAGTG
>JAGHUQ010000148.1 GCA_018064725.1 Candidatus Cryptobacteroides caccocaballi | reverse complement strand
ACGACAATATTGTCAATGAACTTGATGGTTCTACCGAACCAACTTTATTTGATTGTTAAACTTTATTTAATAACGTCCGGAGTTTTACCGGACACTAATGAATATAGATATGAAAAGATTCATCAGAACAATGATCCTTGCAGTGATTGCCGTGGCAGCGGTTTCCTGCAGCGGGCAGAAGAGCACTAAGGCCCTCCTTCCGAATGTAAGCGGTAAGGCAGGAGAGGTCATCGTGGTTGCGAACAAAGGTGAGTGGGACGGACTCCTCGGAAGCACCATCCGTGACAATCTTGCCTGTGATTGCGATTATCTACCGCAGTCTGAGCCTCTCTATACGCTCGTGAACATCACTCCTGCGACCTTCACCAACATCTTCAAGATCCACAGGAACCTCCTGCTCTACAACATCAACGCGCAGGTGCCGACTCCTGGCGTCGTCTTCAAGAGCGACGTGTGGTCACACCCTCAGTGTGTCATTCAGGTCAACGCCGTGGATGAGGAGCAGGCAAATGAGCTTACTCTCGAGAATATGGACAAGATCCTTGCATTCATCGAGCAGGCTGAGCGCGACCGCGTCATCAACAATGCAAAGCTTTATGAGGAGCGCTCCATCCGTCCGGTAGTCGAGGCGATGACCGGTGGTGCTCTCGCTATCCCATCCGGATATAAGATCAAGAAGTCGACAGAAGACTTCCTCTGGCTTGCATACGAGTCCACCTATATCTATCAGGATATTTTCGTCTACAAGTATCCTGCTACCCAGTCAGCCGACGAGTTCTCTCAGGCCAATATCATCGGCTATCGCAACAGCGTGCTCCAGGCAAACGTGCCTGGCATGTTCGACAACACATATATGACCACCAGCACATATGCGGAGCCACGCGTGACATATATGAAGTATAAGGGACGTGAGTTTGCGGAGACAAGGGGACTCTGGGAAGTTGCCAATGATTTCATGGGTGGCCCTTTTGTGTCACATTCTTTCTATAGTCAGGATGGTGAGGACATAATCGTGCTCGAGGCTTTCGTCTATGCGCCTCGATATGACAAGCGTCATTATCTCCGTCAGGTCGAGTCTATTCTCTACTCGTTTGAGTGGTCAGACTCAGAGGAAAAGGAGACAAAATAATTTTGTTGTCTAAAATATTTTGTATACCTTTGCAGTCCAATTTTGGAATCCTGCGGGATTACGGTGGGTTCGTATAACGGCTAGTACTCGAGATTTTCATTCTCGCAATAGGAGTTCGATTCTCCTACCCACTACTGAAAAATATAAAAAATACAGTAATGGCACATCACGCATCAGCACAGAAGCGCATTCGCCAGAGCGAAAGGCGCAGAATGCATAACAGGTATTATGCAAAGACTACCAGGAACGCGATTCGTTCTTTGAGGAACACTGAGGACAAGGCAGCAGCTGCAGCACAGGCTCCAAAGGTATTCGCAATGATCGACAAGCTTGCTAAGGTAGGTATCATCCACAAGAACAAGGCAGCTAACCTCAAGAGTGGTATCGCTGTCTACATCAACAAGCTTTCATAACGAAAGGAACCTTAAAGGTTTTCTTATAGCTAATAGAGAGTCGGCTGTCAAGTCGGCTCTTGATTTTTAAACGAGAAGTAGCGCAGTTGGTAGCGCACTACGTTCGGGACGTAGGGGTCGGGCGTTCGAGTCGCCTCTTCTCGACATCATGAAGATAAAAGGATCAATTATCATGACGGTCGCAGCTATGGTGGCTGCGACTGTTCTTGTGTCTTGCCAGTCTAATGCGGGTGCGCAGGACGAAACAGGAAATTCGGCGACTAAGAGTTTTTCCGTGGATGATTTCGAACCGGTGTATGATGACGAGGCGGATCCGGCAGAACAGATTCGTGATGCCGTGAAGAGCGCCGCTTCCAGCGGCCGTTTCGTCGTGTGTCAGGTTGGCGGCAACTGGTGCAAATGGTGCCTTCTCTTCGCGGATTCCATGTTGAAGGACGACGAGATAGCTGAGCTCGTCGATGAGAATTTCGTATATGCCCACATAAATGTCGATAAGACAGGTCCCGACGGAAAGAGGATCCGCTTCACTGAGGCGATGGACATGCTCGGAAATCCGGTGAGATTCGGCTTTCCTGTCTTCGTCGTACTTGACCAGGATGGCAATGTCCTGCATGTTCAGGATTCAAGCTTCCTGGAGGAGGGCAATGGCTATGACAGAGAAAAGGTCCTCCGTTTCTTCAGGAACTGGACCCCGAAGGCTCTTGGCAGGTGATGGGGCCATTTTCAGTATCAGGCAACCGTTTGTCCGAGGCGATGCTTGACAGGCGTTGCCCATCCCAGGTGGAGGGTTTGTCGCGTTTTTTCAAGACGGGTCCAGGGCAATATGGCGAGGGCGACATGTTCCTCGGCATTAAGGTCCCTGTGACGAGAGGCGTCGTCAAGGATATCTGG
>JAGHUQ010000073.1 GCA_018064725.1 Candidatus Cryptobacteroides caccocaballi | reverse complement strand
TCATAGAACCATGCGCTATGCCAGTAGAACGGACTGTACCAGGAATGATGGTATGGACCGAAATACCAAGGGTCATGATACCATCTGTATGACGCGAAGCCATAGTCCCAACCCCATGGGTCGTAGTTGTTGTAGATGTTCACGGTCGCATTCTCGGGTACCTGTATGGTCGTATTGCCGACCTTCATTTCCTTGTATATCTTAGCTGCGTCCTTTGCGAGTTCCTCCTCCTGCTCGTCAACGAGTGACATGGTCTTCCTTGTGGCGTCCACGAGGGAGTCTGTCTCTGCCTTGTCAGATTTGGCCAGTGCAGACGATGGCCTGCCGGAAGCCGAGTAAAGGTCATCCTGATAAGCAAGATCGGAGATGTTTTTAGTAGTTCCGCATGCCGATACGGCGATAATGGCGGAAACAAGTATGCAAAACCTTATTTTCATGTCGTCTCTCTCCTATAAATTGGATAAATTTTCGTACATTCGCACTTCGTTGCGAATTGCATAGCAATTAGCATGCTAACTTGCACAAGTATACTAAGTTTTTTCAACAAAATCAATATAAGATGGCAAAAGAAGTGACAAGCAGGTCCGAGAACTACTCTCAGTGGTACAACGACCTCGTGGTAAAGGCTGACCTCGCAGAGCAGTCTGCAGTCAGGGGATGTATGGTTATCAAGCCTTATGGCTATGCAATCTGGGAGAAGATGCAGCATGAGCTTGACAAGATGTTCAAGGAGACAGGTCATGTCAATGCATATTTCCCGCTCTTCATCCCGAAGTCTTTCTTCAGCCGTGAGGCTGAGCACGTGGCAGGCTTCGCAAAGGAGTGTGCAGTCGTGACCCATCACCGTCTCATGAATGACCCTAACGGAAAGGGCGTCGTGGTGGATCCTGATGCTAAGCTTGAGGAGGAACTTATCGTACGACCAACTTCCGAGACCATCATCTGGTCTACCTATAAGAACTGGATCACCTCTTGGAGGGATCTTCCGATCCTCTGCAACCAGTGGGCAAACGTCGTTCGCTGGGAGATGCGTACGCGCCTCTTCCTCCGTACTGCCGAGTTCCTCTGGCAGGAGGGCCATACCGCTCATGCCACCGCACAGGAGGCTATCGAGGAGACCAACCGCATGGTGAACGTATATGCTGATTTCGCACGTAACGTGATGGCGCTCCCTGTGATCGTCGGCCACAAGAGCCCTAACGAGAGATTCGCAGGTGCGCTCGACACCCTTACCATCGAGGCTATGATGCAGGATGGAAAGGCGCTCCAGGCCGGTACCTCGCACTTCCTCGGGCAGAATTTCGCAAAGTCTTTCGACGTTACCTATACCAACAAGGAAGGTAAGCAGGAATATGTCTGGGCGACCTCATGGGGCGTTTCAACCCGTCTTATGGGTGCGCTCATCATGTCGCATGGAGACGACAACGGACTCGTCCTTCCTCCAAAGCTCGCACCTATCCAGGTTGTCATGGTTCCTATCTTCAAGACAGAGGAGGAGCACAATGCCATCCTCGACAAGATGTACGAGATCAAGAAGGAACTCGAGGCGGCAGGACACAGCGTCAAGGTCGACGACCGTGACACACTCCGCCCTGGCTTCAAGTTCGCAGAATGGGAGCTCAAGGGAGTTCCTGTACGTGTCGCCATCGGACCTCGTGACCTTGCAAACGGAACCGTAGAGCTTGCCCGCCGTGATACCCTCACCAAGGAGTCTGCCCCAATGGAGGGTCTCAGTGCCCGCATTGACGCCCTTCTCGAGGATATCCAGAAGAACATCTATGAGAAGGCTGCAACATACCGTGCCGCAAACATCCGCAAGGTGGATACCTGGGAGGAGTTCAAGACAGAGATCCAGAAGGGTGGTTTCCTTCTTTGCCATTGGGATGGTACTCCTGAGACCGAGCAGGCCATCAAGGATGAGACCAAGGCGACCATACGATGCATCCCTGAGGACACTGTCGTATGCGAGGAAGAGGGCAAGTGCATCTATAGCGGCAAGCCTTCATCAAGGAGAGTAGTTTTTGCAATTTCATATTAATCTAAAAAGTAAAAAGACATGAAGAAGACAATCATCATACTCGCGGCTATGCTCAGCTCATTTGCCGCAATGGCGCAGGATGATGCAGCCGCAGCTGCAGCCGCAGCCGCAGCCGCAGCGCCAGAGGCCCCTGCTCCTGCACCTAAGTTCAAGGATTTCTGGGTAGAGAGCCTTGCTACCAACATCAACCTCGGCCAGACTTCGCTTACCAACTGGGCAGCCGGTGGTGACAACACCGTATCACTTGCAGCCTATATCGACGGTAATGCGAACTATAAGAAAGAGGCTATGTTCTGGAACAACCGTCTCCAGCTTGACTATGGTTTCCTCTATGCATCTTCGAAGCCACTTCTCCAGAAGAATGCAGACCGAATCTATCTCGAGTCCCGCTGGGGCTATCAGATCAAGGACAAGCTCTATTTCTCTGCCAACTATGACTTCAAGTCTCAGTTCTCAACCGGTTATGAGTACAAGACTCCTGCATCCAAGACTGATGCTGAAGGCAATCCTATCGACCCTACCAGGGAGGATTGGAAGATGGCACGTGTGGGCAAGTCCAACTTCCTCTCACCTGCGTATACGACTCTCGCGCTTGGTATTGACTGGAAGCCTAAGGACTGGTTCAGCGTCAGCTTCGCACCTCTCACCGGTGGTTACACATTCGTAGTCGATCCTGCTTACCGTACTGCTTATTCGATGAAGCTTAAGAAGGAGTATGAAGAAAGTACACCTGAAGTAATCGCTGAAAAGAACAAGCAGGCAATTGAAAAGGGTTTTTCCGGCGGGAAGCTCAGCCCTTACCGCTCACACAGATTTGAGTTTGGTGCCATGCTCAAGATTGACCTTAAGGCTCAGATCAACGAGAAGTTCTCATACACCACCCAGTTCGTTCTCTTCGAGGATTACCTCAAGGATCACAAGGCTCATCCATGTCCTCGTATCAACTGGGATAACCGTATCGACTGGAAACTTGCCAAGTACTTCGCTCTCACAGTCACCACCAACCTCATCTATGATGATATGGTCAAGATTGTGACTGAGAAACATCCTGAGGGAGGCCCTGCAGTACAGTTTAAGGAGTCCATCGCATTCGGTTTCACCTATACGATATCTTCTAAGAAGTAATATTCTCGCAATATGAAAGTTCTCCTCGCTGTAAGCGGAGGCGTAGATTCAATGACTATGGCTGACATTATGTTCAGCCATAGTCGTTTATATGAAGGCCTCGCAATCGCGCACTGTAATTTCCATCTCCGTCCCGGTGACTGTGACCAGGATGCGGAGCTGGTGGGGCAGTGGGCTGCAGCGCGTGGAATAAAGTTCCATAGGAGGGATTTCGATACTTTGGCATATTCTCAGGAGCATGGGGTGAGCATAGAGATGGCTGCCCGCGAGCTGAGGTATGCATGGTTCGCTGAACTCTGTGATGTCGAGGGCTATGATGCCTTGGCGGTAGCGCATAATGCCAATGACAATGCAGAGACCCTTATGCTTAACCTGTTGCGTGGGACGGGACTTCGCGGTATCGTCGGAATGTCGGATGGACCTACCAGACAAGAGCCTTCTTGCTCTTTCCGGATGCCGCATACCGTAATCCGTCCGCTGCTTGGTATGACACGCGCGGAGATAGAAGAATATGCCTCTGCACATGATGTTCCATACCGCACAGATGCTACAAACCTTGAGAATGAGTATAAGAGGAATAAGATACGCAATCAGGTCTTTCCTGTCTTTTCTGAGATCAATCCTGCGTTCGTGCAGGTGTTGGGCCGGGACATGGAGCATTTCCGTGCCGCTTCTGCGATAGTTGATGACTGGTGCAAATCTCATCGTGCCGAGGTCATGGACGGAGACTCTGTAATCGTATCCCGTCTTCGCTCGGTAGGGCAATGGGAGTACCTGCTCTATGATATTCTTGACTCCTACGGATTCTCTCCTGCCGTCATTTCTGACGTTTGCAGGCTGTTGGAGTCGTCGCCCGACACTTTCTCCGGGAAGCGTTTCAGCGCTCCTGAATACACGCTTTTTTCGACCTCTGACAAGCTCGTCCTTGAGCATGTGTCCGAGAAGACTGATCCCGAATTCGACTTTCGGAGGACCCCTTATGAACCGGGCATGAATCTGAAGTGCCCTGAGGGTACGATAGTCTATGATGCAGATACAGTTCCTTCAGATGCCGTGGTAAGAGAATGGTGCGAAGGGGATTGGATGCGTCCTTTTGGCATGAAAGGCAGGAAAAAGCTCAGTGACATCTTCACTGACCTCCACCTCTCTATCCCCGAGAAGTCGTCAATACGCGTCCTTGCACCATCTGATGATTCAGACCATCATGTCTTCGCTGTTCTCTGTCTGCGTATCGACGATTCTCTCAAAGTCACCCCATCTACCGAGACTGTAGTAAAAGTCACCAGAAGGTAGCGGCGGCAGGCATCCGCCGCCTCACATCCATTGGAGAGAAATAAAAAGGTCGACCTATTCAGTCGACCTTTTCGTTATAAGGGGTGATGGTTAGCCGAGGAATGAAATCAGAATACCTGCAGCAACAGCTGAACCGATGACTCCGGAGATATTCGATGCCATACAGTAGTTGAGCACGTGATTCTTAGGATCATACTTGGTGCTGATGCCGTTGCATACGCGGCTTGCCATAGGTACGGCAGAAAGACCTGTAGCTCCGACAAGCGGATTGATCTTCTTCTTCGCGAAAATATTCCAAACCTTCACCATGCAGATACCGCTGGCAATGCTGAGCGCGAATGCGAGGAAACCTCCGATTACGATACCGATAGTGGTAAGGTTGAGGAATGCCTCGGATGTCATGGTAGCACCTACGCAAAGGCCGAGGAAGATTGTTGCTGCGTTCATGAGACCGTTGCTTGCAGTATTGAAGAGACGGCTCGTGTCAGGACCGATCTCCCTGATAAGGTTACCGAACATAAGCATACCTACGAGCGGAACTGCGGTAGGGACAAAGATGGCTACGATGGTCGTCACCGCGATAGGGAAGATGATCTTCACTGCACGCATGTTCTTGATCTCATTCTTCTCTGGATAGAGCTTGTCCTGCTCCTTCATGTTGATCGAAAGCTCCTTCTTCGTGCAGAGAAGCTTCACCACTAGAGGAATGATCACAGGAACGAGGGCCATGTAGCTATATGCAGCGATGGCGATAGGACCGAGAAGATGAGGTGCGAGCTTGATGGTGGTGAATATTGCCGTAGGACCGTCTGCGCCGCCGATGATACCGAGAGAACCTGCCTCCTGAGGAGTGAAGCCGAGGAGGAGAGCCACGATGAACACGGCGAAGATTCCGAACTGTGCAGCAGCACCGAAGATGGCGAGCTTGAGGTTGCGGAGCATTGGACCGAAATCAGTCATTGCACCAACACCCATGAAAATCACAGGTGGAAGGAGACCTGACTTGATCAGGGCATAATAGAGATAGTTCATTATACCGAACTCATGCGCAATCTTGTGGAGAGGCATGTCCCAGATTATTTCCTTGGTGCCGTCGGCAAGGGTTACGTAGCCGAGGGAATCAGCCTGGATTACACCCATGTCTCCGCCAGGAAAATTCGCAATGAGGACGCCGAACGCAATAGGTACGAGGAGAAGTGGTTCATACTTCTTCACGATACCGAGGTACAGCAGTCCGAATGCGATGAGATACATCACGAGGAAAGTAGGGTCTGCGATGATGCTGCTGAGGGCAGTCATCTCGTAGAGCTTCCTCAATATTTCAACGAAACCGTCCATTCCTTTCCTCCTTTAGTTTCTAGCGATCTTGAGGATCACGTCGTCTTCGTCGATAGTGTCACCGTTGTGGGCGAGGATTGCAGTGATGGTGCCGTCAAAGTCCGCGCTGATCGCGTTGTTGACCTTCATGGCCTCGATATAGCAGAGTGTGTCACCCTTCTTGACCTTGTCTCCGACTTTCTTTGCCTGCTCGCCTGGCTCGCTGGTGAGATAGAACTTACCTGAAAGTGGAGCAGGAATGTCCTCACCTGCGCCGGCAGGAGCCGCTGCAGATGCTGCAGTCTCAGGAGTTGCGGTAGGAACAGCGTCGCCGTAAGCAACGTCGAGCTTGTAGGTCTGACCGTTGAGTGAGACAGTAATTACTGATGGCATTGCTGCTGCAGATGGTGCGTTCTTCTCTGCTTTGCGCTTTGCGAGGTCTGCCTCGAAGTCTGCCTTTGCCTTTCCGCTCTTGTATGCCTCATACTGGGTAGGATGCATAGCGTACTCGAAGAGCTCCTCGTCGTCCTGACCTCTGTCCCAACCATTGGCCTTCATCTTCTCGATGAAGCTGTCGAGACAGTCAGGGAAGTTCTCCTGAGGATCGTTCTCAAGGAATGAGCGGTTCTGTGACTTGGCGAGCTCAACGAGCTCAGGTGCTACAGGACCGGCAAGCTTTCCTGCCTTTCCGAGTATCATGTCCCAGATATTGTCTCCGATCATGCTCCAACGCTCCTTGCCTTTCTCCATCTGGATTACGTTCATGAGAGCGAGGTTCTTCACGTACTGTGAGAACGGAGTGACGAGGGTAGGGTAGCCCACGCGTGGCCATACATACGCGACCTCGTCGAAGAGCTTGACGAGAATCTGATCGGTAGTGAGTGTTGGCTGACCGTTCTTGGTCTTCCACTTGTTGAGCTGCGCAAGATTGTCCTCAAGGTCGGTCATGAGCGATCCCATCATACCGCCAGGAAGACCCGGCTTGATGAGAAGGGAGTTGTTGACCCTGTTGAGGTCCGGACAGTAGTAGCCGAGGAAATCATCGAGCATCTCCTGGATCTGGGTACGTACCTCCATGTATGCCTCCATGTTGATCTCCTTGACCTTGAAGCCTGCATCCTTGAGCATCTCCTGTACTGCGATCACGTCAGCGTGGCCGGTACCCCAGGAGAGAGGTGACATGCCTACGTCGACATAGTCACAGCCGTTCTCGCAGACTTCAAGGATCGAAGCCATGTTGAATCCAGGTCCTGCATGTGAGTGGTACTGGATGATGATGTCCTTCTTGATGGCCTTGATTCCTGCGGTGATCTTTCCGAGCGAAGCTGGACGTGCGATACCTGCCATGTCCTTGAGACAGATCTCGTCTGCACCGGCCTCGATGAACTGCTTGGCGAGGTCGAGGTAGTATTCTACGGTGTGGACAGGTGAGAATGTCACACAAAGGGCAGCCTGAGCAATCATGCCAGCATCCTTGGCGTACTTGATGGACGGAATGACGTTTCTTGGGTCATTGAGTCCGCAGAAGATTCGGGTGATGTCTGTTCCCTGGGCCTTCTTTACCCTATAAAAAAGCTGTCTCAGATCCTTAGGACATGGGCTCATCCTGAGGCCGTTGAGGGCGCGATCGAGCATGTGAGTCTGAATTCCTGCCTCATGGAAAGGCTTGGTCCACTCCCTTACTGCAATGTTTGGATTCTCTCCGAAGAGGAGATTGACCTGCTCGAAGCCACCTCCATTTGTCTCGACGCGGTCAAAACATCCCATCCTGATGATTGCAGGAGCAACCTTGACGAGCTGATCTACCCTTGGCTGGTATTTGCCAGCACTCTGCCACATGTCTCTGAATACGAGACTAAGTTTGACTTCTCTCATGTTGTCCGTTTTATTTTATTCTGGTTAAGTTTACGATATGACCCTTGCCTCCGGTAAGCTGTGCAACCGCTTCCTGGAGTATTGCCATAGGGATATCATCCTCTGCATTTGATTTTTCCTTCTTTACCTCCTCCGGAGCTATCTTGTTGATAACGGAGATGAGGAGCTTGCTGCCGTAGATCACGATCATGAGGATCATGAATACGGTAACCATCCCTATCAGCATAAGCTGAAATCCCATTCCTAAATTTTCCATTATGTTGAACTTATTCGACTGTTATTGCATACGGCATTCGAGCATAAACCTGTCCTGCCTTTGTCTCATTGAAATCCTTGAAAGCCTTCTCTATACCGACGAACGGTGTTCCGGCGAGCACGAGCTCATCCTTTGACATTCCGACCATGTCGTAGATCTGGTCGATAAGAGTGAGAGGCTTCGGATAAGATACTATCTGCCAGCTGCTGAGGTCGCTTCCGCTTACTCCATGGGCAACCTGCGCTGCGTACTGTACTGCATCCTCGAGAGTTCCGATCTCGTCTACGAGACCGATCTTGAGCGCGTCTGCACCTGCCCATACTCTACCCTGAGCAATTTCGTCCACGTAGCTGACCTCGAGTCCTCGACCTTCGGCCACGATGTTGGTGAACTTTTCGTAAATGCTCTCGACAGATGCCTGCATGTAATCAAGCTCGTCCTTATCGAACGGCCTCATCAGCCCATACATGTCGCTGTGTGCGTTTGTTCCCACTGAAACTACGTTCACGTGCGCGATGTCACGGGTGGTCTTGCTCAATTCCGGAATCATGCTGAAGACGCCGATGGATCCTGTGAGAGTGGTCGCGTCGGTGAAGATCTTGTCGCAGCTGTTGGATATCCAGTATCCGCCGGATGCCGCATAAGCTCCGTATGAGGCGATGACCGGCTTGCACTCGCGGAGAAGCTCGACTTCATTCTTTATCTTCTCAGATGCAAGCACGCTTCCTCCAGGAGAGCTTACGCGAAATACTACTGCCTTGACGCTGCTGTCCTGGCGGACTTTTGCTATGATTGAGGCGAAACGGTCGCCTGCAACTTCCTTCTTGTCATTTCCGTCGATGATCTCGCCGTCAGCATAAACGATCGCGATCTTTTCCTTGGCCCTGTAGTTCGTGGTGACCTTTGCGGCCGCGTACTCAGGGGAGCCTATGAACTTCACCTTGCTGAACTTGTCTACCATATATAATGTAGCAAGCTGCGACTGGAGTTCCTCCCTTGTGTAGAGCCCGTCAACGAGACCTGCTGAGAGGAAATCCTGCGGCGAATTGAGCTTGAGCCCGTCGATGTATCCGTTGAACTGCTCTGCCGTGATGCCACGTGATGTTGCGATCTTCGTGGTCATGTCGTTCCATATCGTGCCGAGGAGAGTCTCGTACTGAAGCCTGTTCTCCGGGCTGATGTCGTTTCGTATATACATCTCGCCGGCCGACTTGTACTTGCCGTGGCGAATGAGCTGCACGTTGACTCCGAGCTTGTCGAGGAGATCCTTGAGGAAAACTATCTGGGTGGATATTCCGACAAGCTGGTTGGTGCCTCCTTCGCATGAGGTCATGTATACCTTGTCCGCTACGGATGCGAGATAGTATGATGCGTTGCTGGGACTCTCGATGTAAGCGATGACAGCCTTGCCTCTGCTGCGGATCTTGTCGAGGGCAATCCTGAATTCCTCGAGTTCAGCGTAACCGCCAGAAGCTCCGTCTGCAAGGATGTATACGAATTTGACGCCTGGGTCCTCTGCGGCAATGTTCAGGGCCTGCACTGCATCCCATACTCCAACCTGCGCGATTGAAGCTCCGCTCTGGAGCGACTCCATCGGGTTGGCTTCTTTGGTCTGCTCAGTGACAGCCATGGCAGACATGTCGATCCTGAGTACTCCGTCAGACGGTGGTACAGATGATGTCGAGCCTAAGGATGCGATTCCGCCGAGCATCATGAGACCGAATATTGAGCAGATAATACTGGCGATAATCACGCCGACAATTACTGCAAGAGTCGTTTTCCAAAACTTCATTTTCAAAAGGCGTTATTTGGGTCAAAGTTATGAAAAATTTTAAAAAATTGCTATATTCGCAGCCTGAAATGAACATCAAGAGGGTCATAATTTCTCTTATTTCGCTTACCCTGGTCGTTTTTTACGTCCTGGGTATTGGTGGAATCAATGTCCACACCTGTAGTCATACAGGTGAGCGATACATGACCCTTCTCATCGAAGGAATCTCATGCGATGAAGTGCATCCGGAACATCACCATCACCACGGCCATTGCAGCTGCGAGGATTGCTGCGAAATCTGCAGTCACGATTGCGCTGAGTGCGGTTGCGAAGATTGCGATTGTGAGGATGGGTGTGATGATGATGGGTGCTGTACAAATGATTCCATCCAGCTTTTTCTTACAGGTGACAGCGACCATGTGTCGGGTTTCGAACATGTGACCTTGGACTGTCAGACAGTGCTCGTGCCTCAGTTTCCTGGTCTGGCGCGCTGCTCTTTCTCTTCAGTTTCATACGTGCCGGTAGACGAGTGTCTCCCGGGGGCTGACAGGTTGCTGGATTACTGTATCCTCAGAGTCTGATATACATCAAGGCCGGACACCGGCCTTAAGCAGGACGTATTTACCGTGCGTCCGGTTAATTGCGTACAGTCATATGTGCGCTTGACTTCATTAGTATCGACAAAAAAGGATTCAAAGATGAAAAAGACAATATTCTATACTATCATTGCGGTCATGTCAATGGCGCATGTTCCTGCATTCGCACAGGATGTTGACACGACAGATATCTATGGTGACAAGGCTGACAGCCTCAACGCTGCAGTGTTCGTAGGTCGCCAGCAGGGTAATTTCCTCTCAAAGCAGAAACCGGTCAGGACAGAGGTCATAACGGCAGCGGGTCTTTGCAAGATGGCTTGCTGCAACCTTGCCGAAAGTTTCGAAAATTCCGCCAGTGTCACCGTCGGCTACTCGGACGCGGTGACTGGAGCCCGCCAGATACGTCTCCTCGGACTCAGCGGCACATATACCCAGATGCTCGATGAGAACCGTCCGGTAATGCGTGGCCTTGCAGCTCCTTTCGGCCTTGCATACGTGCCTGGACAGTGGCTCGAAAGCATACAGATCGCCAAGGGTGCGACCTCGGTCATCAACGGCGTCGAGTCCATCACCGGACAGATCAACATGGAGCATCGCAAGCCTACAGACGAGAAGCCGCTGTTCATCAACTTCTCGACCATGAACGATACCAAGACTGACTTCAATGTCGCATCTTCGCTTCAGCTCAACGACTCGTGGAGCACCGTGCTCCTCGGCCATGTGAGCGGTAACTTCGTCAGCATGGACGAGAATATGGACGGCTTCCTTGATGACCCAAAGCAGCTCCAGTTCAACCTCAGCAACCGCTGGCTCTACTATGCGCTCAATGGAACTCAGGTCCGTTTCGGCGTGCGTGCCATTCGCGATACCCGTCGCGGAGGACAGTATCAGATGCATACCAACAAGAAAGGAGAGATGTCCATGTGGGGCCAGCCGGAGTATGATTATGACAAATATATGACCGACAGGACCAGCGCGTGGGGATCTGACATCCTCAACCAATCCATCGGTGGATACCTCAAGGTCGGAGTCCCTCTCAATGAGGAGAATTCCCAGAACGTGGCTGCGGTGCTTGACTATACCTACTATGATATGAACTCACACTTCGGTGCGACTTCTTATCTCGCAAGCCAGCATTCTGCCTTCATGAACCTCCTCTATCAGAACGAGGTCAGTGAGGACCATCACTTCACTCTCGGACTCAGCGCTACCGGTGACATATACAAGGAGAATCTTGAGAGGGTTATCTTGCTCGACAGGTTTGCCGAAAACAAGGCTCCGGTGCTCATGAATGCAAGTGTCTTCGGAGAATATACCTTCCATGCGGGAGAGAAGTTCTCGTCTATCCTCGGCCTCCGCGGAGACTGGTACAAGGGTGAGGGATTCAAGTTCTCTCCTCGTCTTACCCTCAAGTACGCACCGGTAGAGGATGTGCTCGTGCTCCGTGCCAATGCAGGACGCGGCCTCAGGTACTCATCGCCTCTTACCGACAACATCGGAGTATTCTCGACATCAAAGGAATTCAAGGGTGACTTCAACAAGCATATTCTCGAGGATGCATGGGTGTTCGGCGGCAATGCAACATACTATTTCCCTCTCGGTGCATCTGACAATGCGTACGTCAGCTTTGACTATTTCCGCACTCAGTTCGTGCAGCAGGCCATGGTCGACTATGAACATTATCTGGGCGTAATCGATTTCTATGATCTCAAGAGCCTCGACCATGGACGTTCGTTCACAGATACCTATCAGGTCGATTTCTCTTGCGAACCGTTCAGGGGATTCACCGTGACCCTTACCGGCCGCTACACCAATGCCAAGACATCTCTTGCAGACAAGGCGGGACTCGTCGAGAAGCCGATGACCAGCAAGTATAAGGGTGTGCTCAATCTCCAGTATGCGACCAACCTCAACAAGTGGATCTTCGACTTCACGGCTTCTGTGAACGGACCTAGCCGCGTGTATGACTTCATGGCGGACCTCAAGGATTCGAAGGGCGATCTTCTCTACAAGGATGGCAAGACACCGGTATATCCTCTGCTCTATGCTCAGGTCACAAAGAGGTTCAAGGGCGTCGATATCTATGTCGGTGGCGAGAATCTTACCAACTACAGACAGAAGGATGTGATCCTTGGCCACAAGAATGGCGAGGTTTTTGATACTTTTGCTCCGGACTTTGACGCAAGCTGCGTATGGGGCCCGCTCATGGGAATCAAGGTCTATGCGGGACTCAGGTTCACACTTTGGAAAACAGAATAAAAACTATAACTTAGCGAATTATGAAGAAGATAGCAGTAATGGCAATCCTTGCGGCTGCAATGCTTGCAGGTGCCCAGACAGCTTCGGCTGAAAACATGGTTAACACTGAGATCCAGCTCTTCAAGAAGGCAAAGAGCGAGTCTAAGGTCGTAACTTTCAGAACAACCATCCATTGCGAGAATTGCGCAAAGAAGGTAAAGGAGAACATTTCTTTCGAGAAGGGTGTAAAGGGTCTCGAGGTCTCTGTCGAGAACAAGACCGTGAAGGTTACCTACGATCCTGCAAAGATCACTGTAGATAAGCTCAAGGCAGCCCTCAAGAAACTTGGCTACGACGCTGAGGTGATTGCTTAAGCTATGAAGAAAAGACTGACCAGGATTTGTGCATGGGGCCTTGCTGTATTGCTCGGATCCATCTCAGCTGCCTGTTCGTCTGCTTCGAAAGTTTCCAGAACCCCTGAATCGGAGTCCGATGATGACTCTGGTTCAGGGGCTCTTGCTCCTAGGGACACTGTGGTGAGAAGGAAGGACGGTCCGGGCTCGATAATGCTTCTGTACGGAATCCGTCCGACTGATTACCGCCAGATGGAACAGGATAAGACGGAATAGAATGGCGGAGCTTTCGGTCAGACAACGACTCGCCCTGGAACTGAATCGTCAGCTGGTGAAGGATGCCCGGGAAGAGCACCCGCTCACTCAGCTTTTCTGGGAATCGACCCTCCGGTGCAACAATGCGTGCCGTCATTGCGGAAGCGATTGCAAGGTGTCGGACGTGCACCCGGACATGCCGTTCGAGGATTTCGAGAAGGTGCTCCTCCGTATAAAGGAGAAATATGATTCACACAAGATCATGGTGATCGTCTCAGGCGGTGAGCCTCTGGTCCGTCCGGATATCGTCAGGAACGGACGGAGAATCTATGATCTTGAATTTCCGTGGGGAATGGTTTCCAACGGTCGCTTGCTGACGCCGAAGATGATAGACAGTCTGCTCGGTGCCGGTATTCATTCTCTCACTGTCAGCCTCGATGGGTTCGAAGATGATCATAATTGGATGCGCGGATGTCCCGATGGCTTCCAGTATGCATCCAAAGCTGTGGAAATACTTGCCCATGAACCATCCATCGAGTTCGACGTTGTAACCTGCGTGAACAATCGTAACTACGGGAAGCTTGCCGAGTTCAGGGAGTATCTGATTTCTCTCGGACTCAGGCACTGGAGGCTGTTCAGCATTTTCCCGGTCGGCCGGGCTGCAAATGATCCGGAACTGCAGTTGTCAGCAGAACGTTTCCGTGGCCTGATGGATTTCATTGCCCGGACACGTCAGGAGGGCAGGATCGATGCGAGCTACGGGTGCGAGGGCTTCCTGGGCCGCTATGAGGGACTGGTCCGTGATCATCTTTTCTCTTGTCAGGCGGGCCTCAGCGTGGCTTCGGTACGCATCGACGGTGCAATCTCGGCGTGCGGTAGCATACGCTCCGACTTCAATCAGGGAAATATCTACAAGGATGATTTCATAGATGTGTGGGAGAACCGTTTCCGGCCATATCGTGACCGTTCATGGGCCAAGGAAGGGAAGTGCGGCTCGTGCAAATGGTGGCGTTTCTGTGAGGGTGGCGGCATGCATCTCAGAGGCGAGGATGGAAAACTGATCCTGTGTCATATGGATAGGATAATGGGGTAGTCGGCTTCGAATTTTGTCGTATGAAACGTCGTTGAAATGAAATTATTAAAAATTTTTCAAATAAAATTTGCGGATTCGAAAAACTTGCGTATCTTTGCAATCCACATCGCGGGATAGAGCAGTTGGTAGCTCGTCGGGCTCATAACCCGGAGGCCGGAGGTTCGAGTCCTTCTCCCGCTACTAAGTAACATATATATCAGCCTTCTGGGTACGAAGGAAGTGCTTGAAAATCAACCATATAGCTGTCATCCACTGCGTTGGGTGGCTTTTTTGTTTTCAGGCCTTTCCACCACTTTTTCCACACTTAGTGTTTTTGTGTCACTTTTGGGACTATTTGAATGCTAATATATAACTAATCTTGATAAGTGCAAAACCTAGATCCGCAGGCTTTCAAGCATCTTGCTGACCGTCTTCTTGTTTGCTCTGGTGGTAAAATGTGTCCTCTTCAGGAAGTCCTTGATGTCGTCCGGTGTGTAGAGATAGGTATTGTCTACCCTTGAAAAAGAGATAAGTCCAAGCTCCCTCCATTTCTTGAGAGTCGCTGTAGTGATGCCGAGAAGTTCGGCTGCCTGGATGTTGGAGTAGATGACTTGTTTCTGGTTCCTCTTCTGAGTTCTGCCACCTCTCCCGTAAGATCCTGAATGGTCTTATTCAAAAGCCTCAGGAGTTCGTTTACCTTTTCGTCCATAAGTCTTGGAGTTTAAATATTGATATAAGCACTGAGCATAGAATTGCTCTTTGGAAGCGGGAGAAGATGCTTCCTATCCTCATTTTGATACTCAAATATACTATAATTCCAGGATAATTACAACTTGCTTAAACATGGAGCAGCCAATTAATTACAAATATTTGTGTAGCTTTGTGTACTTCTGTATAGTGCTTTTGTAGAATAATAGATTTTTTTGTTTTATATGGATCGTTCAGCTGTTCCATTGATGTTTGGTATTAATTTCCAAGTTAATGCGGCAATTGTCTTAATGCTAGAGAACATTAAGACTCTTAAGACTTTACGTTTAGAGGGAGAAGAAGACATCGAGATGCAACTTGAGGGGAATAATTACATTCTTGCACAAGCAAAGGCTGTTGTAAAATCAAGCACAGACTTTGGCAATGTTAGGAAATCCTTTAGTAAGGCGTTATTGTCTCTCTCTGAGGCTGCCGAGCACGTTTCTGGGGAGAAGAGCCTGATTGTAATTACCAATTCATTAAATCCTCTGAAAGATGATGAATTAAAACTGATAATCGCTGGTAGGCAGACAAGGCGAAAATATACAGAGCTTCCTGAATCTTCTAAGAAGATAATTGCTGACATACTCTCGAATAACAAGGACATTAAAACTCCATTGAATCTAGAAGATCTTTCTATTCATGTACTCCCTTTCGAAACTGATAATGATTATGAAAAGTATAAGATTGTTTTAGATGTTATATCAGACTTTCTTGGAATGTTTGATATTCGGTTCGAAGGACTTCGTACTAAGCTACATGATATATGGAGTAACTCGGTTTTCGATAGTGGAACTAAGGTGAATAGAAAGATTAAGCTAACAAAACAAGATATAGTATGGCCACTAATTGTAAGTGTAATAGATAAAAAGTATCTGTCAGAGGAGAGTGTTTTCTGCACAGGCTTAGATGAAGCTGACTATCAGGATGTTTGTGCGAAGTATTCATCCATTATTGATTCAAAGTGTGAAAGGTTTGACTTTGTTACCAGAGTTATTACTGATTATGAAAATAAGCGTTCAAGATCCATGAATTCAATTCAATCATTTGTGAACAATAATTGGGAAGTATATCGGGACGATTTTGAAAGCCAATCATTGGATGATAATATAGTAGAAAGTTTAATTAAGGTAACTCTGAGCAATATACT
The DNA here is from genome assembly GCA_018064725.1 of Candidatus Cryptobacteroides caccocaballi. Classification (GTDB taxonomy): domain Bacteria; phylum Bacteroidota; class Bacteroidia; order Bacteroidales; family UBA932; genus Cryptobacteroides; species Cryptobacteroides caccocaballi. Next base: position 2,706 of record JAGHUQ010000073.1, on the reverse strand, counting down.
TCTTAGTCGCAGAAACATTGACTCAATTAAATCCAAGGTAAAACTATGATAATTAATAGTCTTACAATTAATTATGGAGGGCAGGAGAAGTCATTCCATTTTTCAGATAAGAATACTATCATTCACAGTGGGGAAAATAGTCGAGGGAAAACGACTTTACTACGCCTACTCCTTTACTCATTAGGTTATAATATTCCAGGTACACGAAGGTTTAAGTTTGCGAATGTCTCAGTTAAAAGTAATGTAGTTACAGACAACGGGGAGTTATATGTTTTAGATAGAACTTCATCAGACTATTTGACTATTTGCACGGGAACCACGCAACAGACATATTGCTTACCTGAGCAGATTCACGATTTGCATTCTTTGCTATTTGGAACGAACAACAGAGATGTTCTAAACAATTTATTGGGAGTATTCTACTTGGATCAAGAAAAAGGTTGGACATTATTAAACAGAGGAATAGTAATCGGTAGCAATCGATTCAATGTAGAAGACTTGATCCAAGGGCTCTCTGGTCGTGATTGTTCTGAGCTGAAGCAGATAGAACAAAGTTTGGTAAAAGAAATGGGCAAATTCCAACAAATTGCCAATGTTGTCAAATACAAGGAGTCAATGGCAGAATCTGCAGGCTTGCTGGTTACTGAAAAGTACGCAAATGAGTTAGATGCAGAGATTGCTTACAAAGAAATAGAAATAAATGAAATAAAGAAAGAGATTAATCGTATTGACAAGGTTCTTCAAAGTAATAAATACCTAAAGAGATTCATAGAAGATATGAATCTTATCGTCCAAACGCCTAACGGAGAAAGCATTCATGTTACATCTAATAACTTGATTGGATTAAATGATAGTATCGATTATTTAATAGCTAAAAGAAAGATAAAAGCCGCTGAATATCGAAACGCCTCAAGAGTGTTAGAAACGCTGTTGCACGAAAGATCAGATAGGGATGAACCAGAATTGTTTTCTGTGGAGTCAATTGCTGATGTTTTTGATCAAATGGTAAAACAATTCCCTTATGGTTACGCTCGTATAGAGACAATCATTAATAATTTAAAAGATCAAATTAGTTCAACGCGGACTCTAATATCCGAAGCCACCCGAGTGGGTAACGATGTTGTATCTTCATTGTACAATACTATAGTTAAGTATGCAGAGGAATTAGAACTTGGCAATAATTCGTCAATCACTCGAGGGTATTTGTTCACATCTAATCTTAAAGAACTGTCAGGCGCGATTTTGCATAAGTTTGTATTTGTGTTTAGACTGGCATATATTAGTGAGGTAAAAAAAAGGTTGGGCATCACACTTCCAATAATCCTCGATTCGCCATCGGGCAAAGAATTGGATCAAGATAATAAGGAATTAATGATTAGAATACTCAACAGAGACTTTTCAGATCATCAAATAATAATTGCATCTATTTTCGATTACAATCTTGAGTCTCCGTCTAGGATTGAGTTGGATACTATGCTTATGGAATAAGGCCCATAGTCGTTAGGATTGCTCCCTTACCGATGTTATGATGGTACTAATCTATTATCTCGAGAGGGATTTATCAACGTTTTCATTTCCTCTTCCTCGCTCGATTGACGTCATTCGGACTGAGGGTCAGGGTGAAGTTTCGGGAGCCTTGGACTTCGTAGAGATAGATTTTCAGGACCTGGTCATGGGTAATGGAGAGTTTGTCGAAGCGAAAGGTGCAATGGGAAGTTTTGCCGGAAGGCGTAGACAGTGATTCCCCGATGGCGATGGGATTCTGCTGCTTCTCATAGACCAGTCCTCTTCTGAAACGCTTCCTGTTTTCGACGACAAAGATGGCATCAGAACAATCATATCTGATGCCTGACTTGTTTTCCAGACAGAGAGAAAATGTCGAGATGTCATTCTCTACATATATATCATCACAGAAGAACGTGATTCCATATTCCTTGTCAGCCACATGGTAGAGATGGCGGTTCTTGTGAGTGTTCTTTCCAGCTGAAGATGATTTGACAATTATCTTGCTCTCATTGACAACCGGCGGCATATCTCTGTAGTCAAGGATCAGTCTGGCTGGAGATTCCTCATATGCTACAATGTATGTATGCATAGTGCCGTCTGTCTCCAGGGCTGACACACTGGTATGGAACGAGAACGGTTCTCTTGCCTTGATGGCTAGGACGGACTTGTTGCTGTCGATGATCTTCGCTGCGACCACCTTGTTCGAGATGTCCACATAAGTACGTATTCCGGACCATGGTCGGCCAGTAATTCCAGCCTGAAATAGGCCAAAATGATGCTCGTCTACCTATAAAATGATAGGTAAAATGAGCAAATACCACTTGAAATCGCCGCCGGCGCCCTCTTTTTCCGGAGCATTGTCGGCCACTTTGCAGGATCACCTGCAGAAATCATGTGTCGAGTGTGCCTTTCCGGAGCATACTCGGCCATTCATCAAAATCAAAGCCCTGACGGACAATCTTTTCCGGAGCATTGTCGGCCACCCTTATGTCGAATCGCCTAACTTTGCCGCAAACAATAATGGCAAAGGAATATGGCAGGAACAATCATTGACATGAGCAAGATCAAGCAACTTCTTCATCTGAAGAAAGCCGGTGTCTCGAACAGGCAGATTGCTAAGGATCTCAAGATGAGCCGGGACAAGGCTAACGAGTATGTGAACCGCGCAGAGAGTGATCCTCTCGGCATAGATGGGTTGCT
>JAGHUQ010000072.1 GCA_018064725.1 Candidatus Cryptobacteroides caccocaballi | reverse complement strand
GCAGCATCCATCGTCAGAAAGGCCAACATGGACATAACCAAGAGGAGGATGGACACAGACCCTCAGACAAGGCTCCTTTATTCTGACTGGTTCTTCAGCCTCAGCAACGTCCAGGAGTTCGAGGAAGGAGAGGTTGAGTGCTGCAACAGGTTCGAGGTCGTAGAGAAGATGCGCAAAGCTGACGAAGAACTTCAGGCATGGATTGTCGCAGATCCGGTCCGCAAGGAAAAATGGGGTGAACTGCTCTCGGAGCTTGATAGGAAATGGTCTTCTCTGGACGGCTTCCTCAAGTCAGAGACTTACGCAAGGGAGACCCTGATACGCTCGTCCCGACTCGGCATAGTCTGCATCAGGCTGCATTCGAACCTTAAGAATGCCAAGAACAGACTTGTTTCCGATATTGAAGAGCTCGATCTGCGAGTGGAAAAGGACATCTACAGAAGCAGTCTCAGACTCTTCTTCGAGAACGTGGACAGCAAGTACTGGAGCGAGTTCCACACTGCACTCAGGCAGCAGTATGGAAACGACTACGAATCCATGTGCAACGACACCTGGGCCGCGAGCCTATTCGAAAGCAAGGATAAGATCAAGGCGTTTGCGGATTCTGACGCAAGCATCTCCGACGATCCGGTATACGAATTCTACACGAGTCTCGAGATGAGCGAGCTAAACAAGATAGAAGTGTCCCTGGACCCTACTCCTAACCGCACGGAGCTTGGCCATGAATATACCAAGGCCCTGTACCAGATGCGCGAGGAGAAAGGCATCCCGCAGTACCCGGATGCGAACTCCAGCATGAGGCTCACCTACGGTACCGTCGGTGGAATAGAACCTTTCGACGCTGTCGTATGCTCATGGGCATCGACCTCAAAGGGCATACTCGAGAAGTATGACCCTGAGGACTATGACTTCAGCCTCAAGCCTGAATGGAAGGAGATAGTCGGAACATACGATGGCACGGTGAATTTCATCACGGACAACGACATCACCGGAGGTAATTCCGGCAGCGCGGTGCTGAACGCCGAGGGACAGCTTGTCGGCCTCGCTTTCGACGGGAACAAGGAGTCTCTGGCATCGGACGTATACTATACCCCGGGCTACAACAAGTGTGTCTGCGTGGACATACGCTATGTCGTATTCATCCTCCGCGCCCATCACTTCGACCGTATCCTCAGCGAGCTCGCGCTCGACTGATTCCTCATACAATAATAAAAGACGGCGGCCTCCTTCCCGGAAGTCGCCGTCTGTGTCATAACTTGCCGGCATGGCTCAAAATGGTCCATGCTTCCGGCGGACTAAAGTCCTGCTGCTCGGGCCGCAAGCATAAAAATGCTTGCTGTAAACACCCTCGCGACCTCGGCATTGTAAGAGGGAATGAATTCCGCAAAGCGGAAGAAAGGGGTCTCGCGAATGCGAGACGACCTAATTGAGCCATGCCGGCAAGTAAAAGCTACGCATTACGGATTTCGATCCGGCCGTCGACATTGTCGACTATGATGTCAGAATCACGTCGCACGGTACCTTCGAGAATTGCCGTAGCAAGCTGGTTGATCAGCTCACGCTGAAGCACCCTCTTGACAGGTCGTGCACCGAACTCCGGCTCATAGCCCTTGTCGCTCATGTACTCGTCGAAACCGTCGGTAAATACGATTCTGACGCCCTTCTCCTCCAACTTGCGGGCAAGGATGGCCTCCTGGAGACGGAGGATGTCCTTGATGTCCTGCTTGGTAAGCTGGCTGAAGGTTACAATCTCGTCGATACGGTTCAGGAATTCCGGTCTCATCGCAACACGAAGTTCCTCCTCCTTGAGGTTCGACGTCATGATGAGGATGGTGTTCTTGAAATCTGCAGTACGTCCCTTATTGTCGGTAAGCCTGCCGTCATCGAGGACCTGGAGAAGAATGTTGAATACGTCCGGATGGGCCTTCTCGATCTCATCGAGCAAAATCACCGAGTACGGCTTACGCCTTACGGCCTCGGTCAGCTGACCGCCCTCGTCATAACCGACATATCCCGGAGGCGCTCCGACGAGACGGCTGACGCTGTGCCTCTCCTGGTATTCGCTCATATCGATACGTGTGATCATGTTCTCATCATTGAACAGGAACTCCGCGAGCGCCTTTGCAAGCTCAGTCTTACCTACACCGGTAGTACCGAGGAAGAGGAATGAGCCTATAGGACGCTTCTCGTTCTGGAGTCCGGCACGTGAACGCCTGACAGCGTCTGAGACGGCCTGTATGGCCTTATCCTGACCGATGACCCTCTTATGGAGCTCTTCTTCCATCCTCAGGAGCTTGTCCTTCTCACTCTCAAGCATCTTGTTCACAGGAATACCTGTCCACTTTGCCACGACCTCTGCGATATCCTCCGGAGTGACGGCCTCGGTGATGATAGGATTCTCTATATGGGCCTGCTTCTCTGTGAGCTCGTCGATGGTATTCTGGGCCTCCTGCATCTTGCCGTAGCGTATCTCAGCGACCTTGCCGTAATCGCCGGCGACCTCCGCGTTGTGAGCGGCGATGCGGTAATCCTCCATCTTCTGACGGGCATTCTGGAGACCTTCCACGATGTCCTTCTCCTCCTTCCACTTCTTCATGAGGACATCCTTCTGTTCGCCAAGCTCCTTCAGTTCCGCCTCGATCTTCTCCATTTTCAAAGAGACGCCCTCGCGCTTGATAGCCTCGCGCTCGATCTCTAGCTGACGGATCCTCGAATTGAGCTCATCGATAGGCTCCGGCACAGAGTTCATCTCCAGGCGAAGCTTTGATGCCGCCTCATCGACAAGGTCGATAGCCTTATCCGGCAGATATCGGTTGGTGATATACCTCGTAGAAAGCTCGACCGCAGCGATAAGAGCATCGTCCTCGATGCGGACCTTGTGGTGGTTCTCATACTTCTCCTTCAATCCACGCATGATGGAGATAGATTCCGCCGCAGACGGTTCATCAACGAGGACCATCTGGAAACGACGCTCCAAGGCCTTATCCTCCTCGAAGTACTTCTGATACTCGTCGAGGGTGGTTGAACCAATCGTACGCAACTCTCCACGCGCGAGCGCGGGCTTCAATATATTAGAGGCATCCATCGCACCGCTGGTACGTCCGGCACCCACGAGGGTATGTATCTCATCGATGAAGAGGATGATCTCGCCCTCGCTGTCCACGACTTCCTTCACGACGCCCTTGAGCCTCTCCTCGAACTCGCCCTGATACTTGGCACCGGCGATAAGCGCGCCAAGATCCAATGAATATATAGTCTTGGATTTAAGATTTTCAGGAACCAGTCCATCCACTATCTTCTGTGCGATTCCTTCAGAAATCGCAGTCTTTCCCACACCCGGCTCTCCGACGAGAATCGGGTTGTTCTTGGTCCTTCGGCTAAGGATCTGAAGGACCCTTCGGATCTCGTCATCACGTCCGATGACCGGATCCAGCTTGCCTGCCCTCGCTCTTTCGTTGAGGTTCACCGCAAACTTTTCAAGATTCTCATATTTGTTCTGCATAAAATTACCCACCTGCTCAAGTGCAGGTTCGACTCCTATAGGGCAAAAGAGAGTCCAATGGCCATTTTCTGCCATTTTGTCAGTCGACCAGAATGGGCGCAATCCACCGGATAGAGGAAAAAATAAAAAGGCTGACCCATGAGGATCAGCCTTTTATATCGTCCGCAACAAGTGCGGGACAGAGTCGATTACCTGTACTGTGCGAACTCGATATCGGTCTCAGCACGGCGAGCAAGCTCCTTGCTCTCCTTGGTAGCCTTGTCGAGGTTAGTCTTCACAGCCTCAGCCTTACCCTGACGGGCAGCGATGACAGCACGGAGGTAGTTAGACTTAGGGCAGTTGCAAGTGAGAGCCTTCTCAGCAGCAGCGAGGTTGCCTACGAGGATCTGTGCGAGAGCAGCGTTGCAGCCTTCCTTACCAGCGAGGCGTGCAGCAGCAGACTCATACTTGCCACCGAGGATCTCAGCAACAGCGAGGTTCTCCTTGGCAGCGTCGGTACCTGCAGCATTGAATGCCTGACCGGCAGCAGCGAGGTTACCGTCGTTGAGAGCGATGATACCCTTGATGTTGAGAACGTCAGCGTCCTCATCAAGACCCTTGATTGCATTCTCTGCCTTGCGATAGTCACCATCATTAACGTAAACGACAGCCTTGTTGTACTGAGCGGTCTTGCTGTTGTACTTAGAGATAGCCTTGTCGTAGATAGCGATCTTATCCTTTGACTTCTCTGCGAGAGTTGCAGCGCGGAGGAGAGCAGCCTCGTCAAGAACGTCGATGTTCTCGTCAACGAGCTTGCTGAGCTCCTCAGAAGTGTAGTTCTGATACTCTACATTTGCGATGAACCTTGCGCGACGGAGCTCAGGAAGAACCTCCTTTGCGAGGGTAGTGTAGACTGCAGACATGTTCTTGATCTCCTGCTCACGGACAGCAGCATCGCTGTACATTGAAAGAACGCGGATGATGAGATCCTTGTCCTCGATGTCAGATGCAGCTACGAGCTCCTGGAAACCTTCCCAGTCCTGACCGACGCTTGAAACGGTAGGGTCAGCGACGTCGAGCTTCTTGGTAACCTTACCCCAAGCCTTCTCAGCTGACTTTGCACGGTTGCCTGAGAGCTTGCTGTTGAGCTCAGCACCACCATCAGGTGAAGCGTAAGCAACGACCTCAGTACCTACGAGAGTCTTGCGCTCGTTAGCGTTGATCTCGTTGACTGCATCCTGGAAATTCTTGATTGAAGCACTGGTGAGCTCCTTGCTTGCGACGTCAGAGCTGTTGATAGAGTAAAGGATCTGACCCTCAGCAGTCATAGGGATGACATCCTGATAGCCGTCAGCCTTGAGCTCTGCAACGCCACCCTTGCATACGAGCATGTAGGTAGTGTTTGCACCGTCAGCAACCTTCTTTGAAGGAAGCTCGATCTCCTGAGTCCTGTTGGTAGCGACACCGCGAAGCTCGAGGTGGCAATTCTCCATACCCTCAACATAAGGGAAACGAACATGCTTGGTGATAGTACCACCGTCGTATGAGCAAACCTCGTAGTTATCCTCAACCTTCTCTCCCTGGAAAGTGAAAGGAGCCATCTTTGACTCACCACCGTCGAATACGATTACAGGAGTAACCTCAACGATAGCCTTCTTGTTGAAATACTCTGCAGGATAGGTCACAGTGACATCAGCCTGGATAACGCCGGCCACAACCTCGAGAACTGCAGGGTTGCAGGTAACATTAACGTTCTCTGCCATCTCTGCCATCTTGTCGAGTGAGCTACAAGCCACTGAGAAGATACCGAGAACGGCAGCAGCGAAAACTTTGAAATTCTTTTTCATGTGTGTTTAAATAAAATTTGGTTTTAATCGTTCCGGTCAGACGCGCGCAAAGAGAAAGCGCACGCGACGCAAATATAACATAATTTTTCAGCAATTGTCCGATTTATTGTAACTTTGCGGTAGCATGACTGAAAAAGAACTAATATCACTTAAGAACCGATTCGACATAATCGGCAATGATCCGGCGCTCAACAGGGCGTTGGAGATAGCTGTCGCAGTCGCGCCGACCGACCTCCCTGTGCTCATCAGCGGAGAGAGCGGTGTGGGAAAGGAAACGATTCCGAACATCATACACCAGCACAGCCTTCGAAAGACAGGCAAATATTTCGCAGTGAACTGCGGAGCCATACCGGAGGGCACCATAGACTCGGAGCTCTTCGGCCATGAGAAAGGGTCATTCACCGGAGCCACTGAGATGCGTCGAGGCTATTTCGAGGAAGCAAACGGAGGCACTCTCTTCCTCGACGAGATCGGAGAACTTCCTCTCTCCTCGCAGGCCAAGCTCCTGCGCGTGCTCCAGTCCGGAGAATTTATCAGGGTCGGATCGTCAAAGGTCCTCAAGACCGACGTGCGCGTAGTCGCGGCGACCAACGTCAACCTGATGTACGCAGTATCCAAGGGCAAGTTCCGCGAAGACCTCTACTACAGGCTCTGCGCAGTACCGGTGATGATGCCGGCGCTCCGAGACAGAAAGGACGACATCCATCTGCTGTTCAGGAAATTCGCATCCGACTTCTCATACAAGTACACCCGCGCCAACGTGCGCCTCAGCGAAGACGCTGTCGCTCTCCTGAAGAGCTACCGATGGCCAGGCAACATCCGTCAGCTCAAGAATGTGGCAGAAACCGTATCGGCTCTCGAGTCAGTAAAGATGACTCCCGGGACCGAACGCGTAGAGATTGACGCATTCACCCTGTCGAAATACATTCCCAAGGACGCACCAAGCTCCCTTCCTGCAGTCTCCACCCGAAGCAACGACGGAGAGAGTTTCACCCAGGACGAGAAAGAGATGCTCATCAAGGCCCTCTACCAGCTCAAGCAGGACGTGGACAGCCTCAAGGAGGCCGTGTACGGCAACGGCGCCCAGGCCCCTCAGCATCCGCGCAGACCAGAGAGCCTCCCGCAGTGGGAAGAAGATGTGCTCGCACCCGACGAGCAGGTATTCGACGAGCCCGAGACAGAAAGCGAGGTGCTCCCTCTCTCGCTGCATGACGTAAACGACGACCTGATCAAGAAGGCGCTCGAGAAATACGGCAGCCGCAAGGATGCAGCCAAGGCACTCGGAATCTCCGAGAGGACACTTTACAGGAAAATCAAGGCGATGGAGGGCAAGCAGGCATGAAAGGACTCGTGAGATACATGGCGGCAGCAATCGCGCTGGTAACGGCTGCGATGATCGTGCGCTCGTGCGGATTCGTGAAGTATTCCTTCACGGGAACATCCATTCAGGCAGACGTGAAGACCGTGACCATCAACTACTTCGAATACAAGGCCCTCAGAGTGAACCCATCGTTGAGCAACGACATCACCGAGGCCATGAAGGACAAGTTCAAGAAGCTCACCAAGCTCGAGGAGGTCGAGATCGACGGAGACCTTGAGATAACGGGAGAGATTACCGGCTACGACGTAAAGGCATCATCCGTGACATCAAACGAAGTCGCTGCCCAGAACAGGCTCACCGTCACGGCAAAGATCAATTTCGTCAACAGGAAATATCCTGAGGACGATTTCGAGAAATCATTCTCCGCATACGCAGATTTCGACGCGACCAACTCACTCGACGCCGTCGAAGGAAGTCTGTGCGAGGAAATCATAGACAAGCTCGTCGAGGACATCTTCAACGCATCCGTCGCAAACTGGTAGAATGGAAGGATACATTGACATAAAGAAGCTCAACCTTCAGGAACTGGTTGGAGTCGTGAACATTTACCCTTGGTTCAGCATCGCGAGGAAAGAACTCTGCGAGAGGCTCTGCACCATGGGCGACTGGGGCGTGAGCCAATACGGTGAGGCGGCAATGTACCTAAGTGACAGGAAGGTCCTCGCAAGCCTTCTGAGGAAGGTCCAGGGAGAGGATTGCTCTGACAAGAACATTGCAGAGATACTCGACCGATGCATGAAGCCGGAACCGGTGAAGCAGGAGGTAAGCAAGCCGAGGGTCATCGTCGCGGGCGGAGATTACTTCAGCCAGGCAGAGTACGAGAAGGTACGTCGAAGCGATGACAACATCTTCTCAGGATATGCAGTCGCAGGAAAGGGGCAGGATGCTCCGACGGCTCAGGACGGACCCGGTCCGGAGTTCGACCTGTGCACCGAGACTCTCGCGCAAATATATGCTGAACAGGGATATCCGGAGCAGGCTAAAGACATATATTCCAAACTAATTTTGGCATATCCGGAAAAAAATGTTTACTTTGCAGCCCTTATTGAGAAATTGAACCTAGAAAATCAAAAATTGTAATATATCATGAATGCATTGTTTATCATTCTGACAGTACTCGTACTCATCGCAGCAGTGCTCCTTACAATCGTCGTATTGCTCCAGAACGGTAAGGGTGGCGGACTCGCTAGCAACTTCGCAGCCGGCAACCAGACCTTCGGTGTACGTCAGACCGCCGACCTCCTCGAGAAGATCACCTGGTGGCTCGTGGCTATCATCCTTGTTCTCTCAATCGCTTCAGCATTCACCGCTGGCAGTTCAAAGAAGGCTGACGTTGACGTTACCGATCAGGTAATCAACACCGAGCTCCCTGCAACTCCTGATTTTCAGGCTGCACCGCTCCCAATGGAGAACCCAAGCGAAGCTGAGTAATCAACGGAACTGAATGAAAGAGTTAAAAACCGTCCATTGAATTAGGGCGGTTTTTCTTTTTATATCTACATTTGCACCAGAAAAAACACACTAATTACAACGCAAGATGAAACGTATCCTCGTATTTGCCCTCGCCGCTGCTGCACTCGTCGCAAGCTGCAATCAGGCGCCAAAGCAGGCTGAAGCACCTGCAAAGTCCAGCATCGAGTATCCTGAGTGCGTCATCACTGCAGTACCTGCAGAACTCAAGGAAGAACTCGGCCTCTCAGACTTCTACAAGAAGTACTCCAACGTAAACGGAATCCACCTCATGTCAGGCTGGAGAGTTCCGGATTCATGCTTCGTACAGGCACACAAGGTGCTCTACGCAATGACCAGCTACCTTCCTGAGGACGTCCTCGCTGCAATGGTCAAGGTCAATACCCGCGTCGGAATCATGGCAAGGTACGAAGGTACCACCGATATCCCTGAGCACGCAATGCTAGTAAGGGACACCACCCTCAACTGGGACGTACGTGCACGCGGACTCGGCGGAGACCTCGAGCTTCCGCTCTCTACATGCGCAGAGGAGAACATCCTCGCATACCAGATCGACAAGTACCATGCAGAGGACATCATGATGCATGAGTTCGCACACTCTATCCACCTCATCGGCATGGTTCAGGCCCATCCTGAGATCAACGACCAGCTTCGCTCACTCCTCGACCAGGCTCTCGCAGAGGGCAAGTACAAGGGCACCTACATGGGCTCAAACATCGAAGAGTATTGGGCAGAAGGCGTTCAGGACTGGTTCAATGTCAATGCAGAGGTAGAGAAGCCTGACGGCAAGCACAACTGGGTGAACACCCGTGAGGACCTCAAGGCTTATGACCCACGCTTCTATGCATTCCTCGCTCAGTATTTCCCAGAGACTGACGAGCAGGTCAGCATGCACAAGAAGGTCAACCTCTATACCCATGACTAGGATTTCAGACATGCATATATGAAAAAGTCCCGCAGAGATGCGGGACTTTTTTATTGCGGTTGCGGGTATCCTACTGCTTTGAGATAGAATCGCGCATCGCGGTATCCGCCTGCACGTTCTTCATCTTATAGTAATCCATGATGCCGAGATTGCCGTTACGGAAAGCCTCTGCCATTGCGAGCGGAACCTCTGCCTCCGCCTCGATCACCTTCGCGCGCGCTTCCTGAGCCTTCGCCTTGTTCTCCTGCTCGAGGGCGACAGCCATTGCACGACGCTCCTCGGCACGGGCCTGGGCGATGTTCTTGTCTGCCTCAGCCTGATCCATCTGGAGAACGGCACCGATATTCTTACCCACGTCTATGTCAGCGATGTCGATAGAGAGGATCTCGAATGCAGTACCGGCATCGAGGCCCTTGCTGAGCACGACCTTGGAGATCGAATCAGGGTTCTCGAGCACTTCCTTATGGCTGCCTGCCGAACCGATGCTGGAGACGATGCCCTCACCTACGCGGGCGAGAACGGTCTCTTCGCCTGCACCACCGACGAGCTGCTTGATGTTCGCACGCACGGTAACGCGGGCCTTGGCCACGAGCTGGATACCATCCTTTGCCACAGCGGTGACAGGAGGGGTGTTGATGACCTTAGGGTTCACGGACATCTGAACGGCCTCGAACACGTCACGGCCGGCAAGATCGATTGCAGCTGCCATCTTGAAATCGAGAGGGATGTTCGCCTTGTCGGCAGAGATGAGCGCATTGATGACCTTCGGAACATGGCCCTTGGCAAGATAGTGGGCCTCGAGCTCGTTTGCCTTGAGGTTGAGACCGGCCTTGGTTCCGGTAACCATCGCCATCACGATGACGTTAGGAGATACTCCTCTCCATCTCATGAGGACGAGCTGGATCAGAGAGATGCGGACTCCAGAGATGAGAGCCTGGAACCAGAGTGCCACTGGGAAGAACCAGAGGAGGATGAGGAGGCCGACTACTCCTATGCCGGCCCACACGATGAACATGAATGGATCCATATTGATTTGTCTTTAGTTTTGCTTGTGAAATGCCTGGTCCTCGACAGGCTTGACATAAATCTTCTTGTCTTCGATGAGCGTGATAACGATCTCGGTACCGGCATCGATGATGCCCTGCATCGCCTTGACCTCGACAGCGACGCCGTCGAAACGTGCCGTTCCCATAGGAGCCAGACGAGTCTCAGCGTGGCCGGTCTGACCGATTCTGACCTCCACGCTGGCATCGGAGATCTTGGACTCGATGTTGGTCTTGAGAGCAAGTTTCTGCCAGGTCTTCTCGCGAAGCGCATAGACCGTGACGGCAATCACGACCGCGATCTCTATGGCCGTCACTATCGCGCCGACCGTCGGTCCCATCTGGGAGAACGAAAAATACGAGGCTCCGATCATGGAAGCGAGCCCGAAGAAGCCGGCGAAGCCTACGCCTGGAACGATGAGAAGTTCTGCTACCAGGAAAAGAATTCCCGCTATCATGAGCAGGATTATGAATGTCATATTGCCCATTTTTATACTTTTTTAAGCGCAACACACAAATTTAATAAAAACTTTTCTATATTTGCATTCCCGTTTGGCCGACAGGCTTCAGCTCGGGACCTACTGGTGAGGTGGGTGAGTGGCTGAAACCAGCAGTTTGCTAAACTGCCGTACGGGTAACCGTACCACGAGTTCGAATCTCGTCCTCACCGCGAAAAAGCCCTGCAGTAAGCTGTAGGGCTTTTTTGTTATTGCGGCATCACTTTGCTTCCTCCGGCAAAAAGGCTTAACTTTGCGTGCAGATAATCAAACAACCATGAAAAGAATATTTTCCATCTTCTTCGCGGTCCTCATCGCGGTCGCGATGAACGCACAGGAGCTTGCACCCAAGCTCAAGGCCCTTCCGGGCATAACCAGCGTACAGCAGCTCGAGACCGAGCTCTTCCCTGAGAAATATGTGGTCACCATCAATCAGCAGGTGGACCAGAAGAAGCAGGACAAAGGCACCTTCGAGCAGAGGGTCATCGTCTGCCACGCAGGATTCGACCGTCCGACCGTCCTCGTAACCGAAGGCTATTGGGCCACATATGCGCTCAACCCACGATACATGGATGAGCTCGCAAAGCTTTTCAACACCAACATCGTCTTCGTGGAGTATCGCTACTTCGGCGAGTCCTTCCCTGATCCATGCGACTGGGACCAGCTCACCGTGGCAAACTCTCTCGCCGACCTCCACAACGTGCGCGAGACCTTCGGCCAGCTCTACAAGGGCAAATGGATATCTACCGGAATCAGCAAGGGCGGTCAGACCACCATGTTCTACAGGTCATACTACCCGGACGACGTGGACATCTCAGTACCGTATGTAGCTCCGCTCAACAAGGCACTCGAGGACGGAAGACACGAGATCTTCCTCTCGAAGCTCGTAGGAACTCCTGAGGAAAGGGCGAAGATCGAGGCCTTCCAGACCGAGATTCTCAAGAGAAGGGCCACCCTCGTGCCTATGTTCAAGAAGCATTGTGAGGAGAAGAAGTACGAATTCCGCGTCCCTGTCGAGGAGATCTTCGACCTCTGCGTGGCCGAGTATCCTTTCGCAATGTGGCAGTGGGGATCATCCGTTGACGAGATTCCTGCCCTCGACTCGGACGACGCAACCCTCAGCGCATATCTCATCGGAAAGAATGAGCCTGACTATTTCGCAGTCCAGACCCCATACTATTCATTCAACGTACAGGCCGCACGCGAGATCGGATATTACGGCTACGACATCACTCCGTTCAAGGGCCTCACATCCGTCAAGAGCCATAAGGACTATCTCCGCCGCGTGATGCTCGGAGGCGAAGAGCAGCACATCAAGTTCGACAAGACTCTCTACAAGCACGTGGTGAAGTTCCTGAAGAAGAACGACCCTAAGATGATCTACATCTATGGCGGCATCGACCCTTGGAGCGCATCAGGCGTATGCGAGTGGCTCGACACAAGCAAGAAGGAAAACCTCAGGATCTATGTGAAGGAGCGCGGAAGCCACTCAACAAGAATCAACAGTTTCGAGGAACCTATCCGCAACGAGATCATCAGCACTCTCGAGAAGTGGCTTGCAGAGTAATGACAAGCAAGACATAAATGAAAAAGGGGACCAGGCAGCAGCCTGATCCCCTTTCCTTTTTATAACTATTATTATTCAACCTTCGAGAGTCTTACCATCAGTACGCCGTGGGACGGTACCGTAGCCTTGAGATTCTTGGCCGTGGTTCCGATGTCCTTATGCTTCCAGAGGTCTCGGATGTTGTATTCGTATTTTCTGATGTTAACGTCATTGGCAAAATACATTGTCTGCCATTTCCAGTCATAATCGAGCTTCCAGTCAAGCTCTCCCCTGTTCAGGAATGCGACAGCAATCTCACCGTTCTCGAGGGGCTTCGCCCAGATCTGGCGGTCTCCCATATCCATGAACTTGATGCCCTGGACACCCTTCGGATCCTGGTTCACCGCAATCACCTCCTTGTTGGTGAGGATTTCGATGGTCTCCTTGTCCATCTTGCGGAGGTCGTTGCCGGACATGAGCGGAGCAGCAAGCATGCACCACATTGAGAAATGGGTCACGCTTTCGTCGTAGCTGAGTCCACCATTGCCGACCTCGAGCATCTCGGCATCGTTCCAATGTCCAGGACCGGCATATTCCGCGTACTGCGCAGCTGCGTCCATGGCATTGAGCACGCCGACACCACCCCAGTCAAACACGCAGTCAAAGACGTTCCTGATGTCCGGGGTGACTCTCCAGAGGTGGCCGATGCCCTTGCCCCACTCCCATGGGCTGTTCTCGCCCCATTCGCATATGCTGAGGATGATAGGTCTTCCGGAAGCCTTGAGCGCCTCTGACATGGTCTTGTATGCAGCCATTGCATTCTGGCCGTCGCAAGAACACCAGTCATATTTGAGATAGTCGACACCCCATGAAGCATAATCATGGGCGTCTATATACTGGAATCCCTTTGAACCGGGAAGTCCCTGGCAGGTCTTGGATCCGGCGCACGAATAAACGCCGAACTTCAGTCCGAGGCTATGGATATAGTCCCCTACCACCTTCATTCCGTTAGGAAACTTGTCCGGGTCCGGTACTATATGGCCGAGCGAGTCACGGTCAATCTGCCATCCGTCGTCAAGGACGATGTACTCGTATCCGGCATCCTTCATTCCCGAGCTTACCATTGCGTCAGCGATTTCCTTGATCGTCTGCTCGCTGATGTTCGTGCCGAGCTTGTTCCAGCTGTTCCAACCCATAGGAGGGGTCGCTGCAAGGGACATGTAGACAGAGTCCGAAACCGGCTTCGGTTTGCCGTAAGTGGTGGACCTGTCGATCCGGCCACCCTGAGCGGCAGCTGCGACGCATGATGCAACGCCGAGCAAAGTCATGATGATTCTTGTGATTTTCATGGTTATTTCAAATTAGTTGTAGACTGGTCAGGATAAAAACCACGATGAAGGTAACGATTCGAGACGGGACGTCAAAGAACGGCTGGAAGAAACATACTATCGTTCAAGAAATTTGAACATATTTACCATTTATAGAAATAGAAAACGGCCTGTGGATCACTCCAGGGGCCGTTTCCATGTCTCCGAGGGCAATCTCAGGAGCTGACGAATCATTGTGAATCAGTTATACCCGAAACAATTGCCTGTTCCATGTTACAATGCGTACGTGCGCTATACGTGCGCACGACGTAAATTCTACTTCTCGCCGATGTCATGTTAAGGCGATATCCATTAATAGACATAGCCATTCTTTACAAGGTAAGACGCTCCTGCCATTGCTCCGAGTGATACGATGATGAAGATTAACATGACTTTAAATTTTTAGTGGGTTAAACTGATTCTGTATGCCTTCCGTTTTGAAGACGATGCGAAGGTATGCCCACAAGAAAACAATTTCAAATCACGCATTTCACGATGGAACAACGCAGATTCGCGAATGGTATTCCAACCTTACAGAAAGGTATTCCAACCTTATGGATAACGCAGAAAAGCGTTCAATAAAACGCAGAGAAATCCAGAATAATCAAAAACTCAAAAATTAAAAACGGCCTCCAGAACACCCTGAAAGCCGTTTTTGCGATTTCTTGTATCTATAAGCCTAAAATCATTCGATTTCAGGCTCCTCAAAGACGATAAGAGGCATTTTTCCGGGTTGCATCCTCGAAAAAGTATACGCCGCAGAAGTTCCGACGACCTCACGATCCGCCTTTTTCATAAGTTTTTCCGGGTCGATCACGACTCCTTTGAACAAAAAGTCAAGTTCAATTTCCTGCAATTCGGCCAATGCCTTGGCTGAAGCGGCCTGCAACTGGGGCAATTTCTGCTCTCTCTTGAGGATATCCTCTGTGAGGCTGGCCCTGAAATCCGCATCGTCGCTGGTTGCGAAGTCCACACGCAGCGCATTCAATTCCCTCGTGGCGACAGTGAGCGAATCACGGAGTGAGCGGACCTCCTCCATCTTCGCCATGTACCTCATGACGTCGGCATTCTCCTCAAGCGCATCTTCGGTAGTGTCTCCATTGTCCATCCTCGCGAGACTTTCGTCAGGATTGAGGGACGCAAGGCCGCAGAGTCTTACAGGGTCGTCGACAAGCTTGCGCACAGGCATCTGGTCGTAAGCCAGCACATAGACATCGACGCTGTCCGCGTCGCAGGACCTGTTAGACGCGAAAACAGTATATCTTTCGTCAGGAGTGTCCATATAGAGGAAATCATCGGCCGGAGAAGAGAAAGGAAAGCCAAGGTTGACAGGCATGCCCCATTCCCCTGTTCGCTCATCCAGCCTGGACACATAGAGGTCATATCCTCCTACTCCGTACAATCCGTCGGAAGAGAAGTACAAGCTCTTGCCATCGGCGCTCAACACAGGCCAGATCTCATTGCCTTCGCTTGAGAAGTCTTCGCTGACAAGCTTGGGCTCAGTCCACACGGAGTCCTTCTTCTCGATGATGTAGAGGTTTCTTGAGTCAGTGTCCCTGCGTGACCAGACATAGCTCTCGGCATCTGCCGGCGCATAGATTGCCGCGATATCCTTTCCGCTGTCCGGGTCAAGTTGGTTAGGAGAAGTGACCCAGCTTCCCTCCGGGAGAGGATAGAATAGAAAGAAATCCTTTTTCGAGAAGCGGTGGCGTGCGATCACGGTAGGTTCCATCACATAGTCCATCATTCCCATGCCATTGTCCACGAGCACCTTCATCGCAATTATCCTGGCAATCTCGGTAGAGTCCGACTCTTCTGCAATCACTCTCTCATATAACCTGCGCGCACCCGCGAAGTCATATACGTCCTTGAGCGCTTCCGCGCGTGCGAGCAAAGACTCCTTGTCTTCTGCGGGATCCTCTGCAACGGGTACCTCTGCAACAACGGCAGTGTCTGCCGCAACTACCAAAGCGTCTGCGGTAACGGCAATAGTGTCCTCTGCAACGGCAGCGGTATCCTCTGAAGAGGCCGTCTCCTCAACGATTTCCTCAAGGAACGACGTAAGGGTATCTGGATGCTCTGCTATCGTCTCGAGAGACGGAATCTCCGCCGGGACAAGCACGGTATCGGGAAGTGCCTCCGGGACATCGGACGGAACCAACGCGAGCGAGTCCGGCAGCTGGGCCGACGCGATGGTCGGAATGAGGACGGAAGCAATTATGAGAAGTCTTGTATTTTTCATTGACAGAAGCCTTTCGGATGGGCAAAAATAGCACATTCTCTGCACAATAAGATTCGTAATTAGGAAAAAATATATAAATTTGTGCCCTATTTGGCGTATAGTAGATAAAAACAATAATTAACAATAATTCAAAAACCATGCAAAGTAAAGGTGCAATCAGATTGGTAGCCATCCTTCTGGGCCTCGCTTGCCTCTGGCAGCTCTCCTTCACTCTCGTAGGAAACATCCACGAAAAGAAGGCAGCTGCATACGCAGACAAGTTCGTCTCAGCCCTTCAGAACGAGGAGGCTTACGTCCGTGATTCAGTCAGGAAGGACATGTCCCGTTGGTACATCGACTCTATCTCGACTGAGAAAGTTTATTTGGGTTATACTTACAAGAAAGTACAGGAGAAGACCATCAACCTCGGCCTTGACCTCAAGGGTGGTATGAACGTCATGCTCCAGGTGCAGCTCGAGGACCTTGTCAGAGCTCTTGCAGATAACAACCAGTCAGCAGCATTCAACCAGGCTCTCGCTCTCGCAAAGGAGCGCAGCGTAGCTTCCAGGGAAGATTTCATCACCCTCTTCGAGGCCGCTTGGAAGGAAGTTGCCCCTGGCACTCCTCTCGCAACCGTATTCGGTACCTACGAGATGAGGGACAAGATCGACGCAAAGACCAGCGACGCAGATGTCATCTCTGTGATCCGCGGCGAGGCTGAGTCAGCAATCTCGAACTCATTCAACGTGCTTCGTAACCGTATCGACCGCTTCGGTGTCACCCAGCCTTCTATCCAGAAGATCGGTAACAGCGGCAAGATCCTTATCGAGCTTCCAGGCGTCAAGGAGCCTGAGCGTGTAAGAAAGCTCCTCCAGGGAACTGCTTCCCTCGAGTTCTGGGCTACTTACGAGAACCAGGAGATCTATCCTTACCTCGCAGAGGCTAACGCACTCATCGCAGAGCTTGAGGCTGACCACAGCGCACCAGCTGAGGAGGCAACTGAGGCTGTAGAGGGCGACGTCCTCGCACAGGAGCTCGGCGAGCAGGCAGAGAATGCATCAGACGACGCATACGCTAAGAGCAACCCTCTCTTCTCTGTACTCCAGCCAGCTGTATACAACGGTGGTCTCGGTACCGGCGCTTGCATCGGTTTCGCAAACTACACCGATACTGCAAAGATCAACAAGTGGCTCAACGACCCTCAGGTAGAGGCTCTCTTCCCAGCAGAGTTCAAGCCAATGTGGAGCGTTCACCCATCAAGCTATGTTGGCAACGAGAACATCTATGAGCTCATCGCCATCAAGGCAACCTCACGTGACGGCAAGGCACCTCTCGACGGTGGTGTCGTAACCGACGCCCGTGTCCAGTACGGCAACCAGGGTGGCAGCCCTGAGGTCGGCATGACCATGAATGCAGAGGGTGCAAACATCTGGGCAAGGATGACCAAGGACAACATCGGCAAGCAGATCGCCATCGTCCTCGACGGTATGGTTTACTCATACCCTGTAGTCAACACCGAGATCTCAGGTGGTAGCTCACAGATCACCGGTAACTTCACCCTCGACGAGGCAGAGGACCTTGCAAACGTCCTCAAGTCAGGTAAGCTTCCAGCTCCTGCAACCATCGTCCAGGAGCAGGTCGTAGGACCTTCACTCGGTTCTGAGTCAATCCGTGCAGGTCTCATCTCATTCGTGATCGCGTTCATCCTCGTCCTCATCTACATGATCCTCTTCTACGCAGGAGCAGGTCTCGTAGCTGATATCGCACTTCTTTGCAACGTGCTCTTCCTCTTCGGAACCCTCACCTCATTCGGTGCTGTCCTCACACTCCCAGGTATCGCCGGTCTCGTCCTCACCCTCGGTATGGCTGTCGACGCGAACGTGATCATCTACGAGCGTATCAAGGAGGAGATCCGTGCAGGCAAGGGCCTCAGCAAGGCAATTGCAGACGGTTACTCTAACGCATACTCAGCAATCATCGACGGCCAGATCACTACCCTCCTCACAGGTATCGTGCTCTTCGTATTCGGTTCAGGTCCTGTACAGGGCTTCGCAACTACCTTGATCATCGGTATCGTGACTTCAGTGATCACCTCTATCTTCATCACCCGTCTCGTATTCGAGGGCAGGGTTGAGAAGGGTAAGGATATCACCTTCTCCAACAAGGCGACCGAGAACTTCCTCCAGAACACCAAGATTGACTTCATCGGTAAGAAGAAGATCGGTTACATCATCTCAGCTTGCCTCATCGCAATCTCTATCCTCTCAATCGCAATCAAGGGCTTCACCTACGGTGTAGATTTCACCGGTGGTCGTACATATGTCGTACGCTTCGACAAGCCAGTCAACACAGAAGATGTACGTCAGGCTACCCTCGACGTATTCGCTGAAGCAGGAAACTCTTCAGTAGAGGTTAAGCAGTTCGGTGGTGACAGCCAGATGAAGATCACTACTTCATACAAGCACGATCAGGAGTCTACTGAGGTTGACGCAGAGATCGAGAGCATGCTCTACACTGCACTCAAGGGCTTCTACTCAACCAACATCGACCTCGCACAGTTCACTTCATCTGTTGATGACGCTAACGGTATCATCTCATCTGACAAGGTGGGTGCAACCATCGCAAACGACATCAAGAGAGGTGCAATCATCTCTGTGATCATCGCCCTCCTCGTCATCTTCGGTTACATCGCATTCCGTTTCCGCGGCTGGACCTGGGGTATCGGTGGTGTCACCTCACTTGCACACACCGCACTCATCGTGATCGGATTCTTCTCGCTCTTCAGCGGTATCCTTCCTTTCACCCTCGACGTTGACTCTACCTTCATCGCAGCGATCCTTACCATCATCGGTTACGCTATCAACGATAACGTGGTCATCTTCGACCGTATCCGTGAGTACAAGACTCTCCATCCAAAGGCAGACTTCAAGGAGAACGTGAACTCAGCGCTCAACAGCACTCTCGCACGTACCATGAATACCTCACTCTCAACTCTCGTGACCATGCTCGCGATTGCATTCTTCGGTGGTGAGACTATCCGCGGTCTTGCTGTGGCACTCATCCTCGGTATCGTGATCGGTACCTACGCATCAATCTTCATCGGTACTCCTGTCATGTACGACGTGACAAAGGCTATGGAGAAGAAGGCTGAGAACAAGAAGTAATCACAACTTCCCAGATACGATAGAGGCGACCTCAACGAGGCCGCCTCTATTATTTTTATTTGAAAGCTTATTTCTTCCTGACTGCTTCTCCCTCGATACCGAGAGCTTCGATATCCTTGAGGAACTCAGGAGTAATCGCAACCCTGAACTTCCTGGTCGAAAATTCGACCATATAACGAGTCTTAGGGTCAATGATGAACAGAGACAGCGGAATGTCGCCCTTGTGCCTCCTGAGCAGCTTTAAAAGCCCATCCTTGAACTCTGCGTTAAGCAGTGCGGTATTGATCTTAAGTCGGAATTCCTTCAGGAAGCTCTCATTGGCATTACCAAGGAGAGAAACGTTCTTTGTCTTGAAGGCATACGGAACGTCAGGTATATTTCCCTTCTCGTCCGGCTTCACGAAATACTTCGGCTCGATGGAGCCCTCAATGAGAACGGAGTGCCCCTGCTGGAACTTCGGAGCGAAGGCTTCGTATTCCTTTCCGAAGAGAGAGATCTCCGTGGTTCCGGAGAAATCCTCGACCACTGAAGTAAGGAAGTTCTTTCCGCTGCGCGAGATCTTGGTCTCGGTGCTGAGAACATATCCGCCTATCGTTGCCTTCTGCGACTTTTTCTTCTCCTGACATGCGTTCACCAGGTCAGGAAGCTCCATTATCTTGGTTGTCGCATAGTTCTCCATCTCGAAGCCGTACTGGTCTAGAGGATGAGAAGAGAGATACATGCCGACAACTTCCTTTTCCTTGTGGAGAAGTTCGATGTTGTCCGCTGCCTCATCCTTATATGAAGGTATGTCCGGACGGGTAGGCCTTACCTCCTCAGCATCTCCGAAAAGTGAGACGGAGGACTCTTCCGAGTCTTTCTTATAGAGGTCGGCATACCTTACGATGGCGTCGACGAAGGTCTCGCAGCCCGAAGATGGCTGGAAGAACTGGCTTCTATGATAGCCGAAGCTGTCGAACGCACCGGCATATACCAAGGACTCGAAAGCCTTCTTGTTGACGGAACCTGCCATCCTTTCGGCAAAGTCGAATATATCCTGGAAAAGACCATTCTTCTCACGCTCTTCTATGATGGCACGTACGACGTTGTCACCGAAGCCCTTCATTCCGCCGAGACCGAAACGGACGTCACCGTTCCTGGTTACAGAGAATTCGCTGTCGGACTCGTTCACATCCGGGTTTAGGACCCTGATTCCAGACTTCTTGCAGTCTGCCATGATCTTCTTGATCTCGTCCATCTTGCTGAGGTTGCAGGACAGGTTGGCTGCCTGGAACTCTGATGGATAGTGGCATTTGAGCCAACCTGTCTGGTAGCTGACCCAGGCATAGCAGGTTGCATGCGACTTGTTGAACGCGTACTGGGCGAACTTCTCCCAATCCTTCCAGATCTTGTCGAGAGTCTTCTCGGGGTGTCCATTGGCCATTCCCTGGGTCATGAACTTCTCCTTGAGCTCCTGCATGACGGCTATCTGCTTCTTACCCATAGCCTTCCTGAGCTTGTCGGCCTCACCCTTGGTGAAGTTTGAAAGCTTACGGCTCAGAAGCATGACCTGCTCCTGATATACGGTGACGCCATAGGTCTCCGAGAGGAACTCCTCCATTTCCGGAAGATCGTATTCGATAGGTTCCTGTCCCAGCTTGCGGGCAACGAAGGACGGAATGTAGTCCATAGGGCCCGGACGGTACAGCGCATTCATCGCGATGAGGTCCTCAAAACGCTCCGGATGGAGGTTCTGGAGCCACTTCATCATGCCCGGAGACTCGAACTGGAACACAGAGACTGTGTCTCCCCTAGAGTATATCTTCTCATAGGTCTCAGGGTCATCGATAGGAATGGCCTCTATGTCTATATCCTTGCCGAAACGCTTCTTTATGAGGTCAAGGCACTTGTGGATAATCGTAAGTGTATTGAGGCCGAGGAAGTCCATCTTGAGCATTCCGACGTCCTCGATATAGTGACCGTCATACTGGGATGTCCATACGTTCTGGCCGGTTTCCTTATCCACGGAGAGGCAGATAGGAATATAGTCGGTGAGGTTGCCTCGTCCGATGATGGTGGCGCAGGCATGCACTCCCACCTGGCGTATGCTTCCCTCGAGCTGAAGGGCATATTTGAGGACCTCCTTGTTTATCTCACTGCCGTTCTCAAGCTCGTTCTTGAACTCGGGGACAAGGCGGTAGCAATTCTTGAGGGTAATCTTGGCATCAACTTCCTCGAGACCCTTCTGGAACATCTTCTTGACGAGTATCTTCTGCCCCGGATTTTCTGGATCATCGACCTCGACCTCCTTTTCCACGGCCTTGAAACCAGACTTCAGCTCATCGAGCTTCGGGTTGAAAGGATACTCCTTCTCGACTTTCTCAGAAAGACGGTCCGGCACCATCTTCGAGAGACGGTTGGATTCGTCGACAGAGAGTCGGCTGATGCGCGCGACATCCTTTATGGCACTCTTCGCCGCCATGGTACCGAAGGTTATGACTCGGGACACATGGTCAGAGGTATATTTTCGCTCCACATAGTCGTGGGCTGCAGGAAGATTCTCGAAATCGACGTCGATATCAGGCATGCTGATACGGTCGGGATTGAGGAAACGCTCGAACAGGAGCTGGTACTTGATAGGATCGAGATTGGTGATACCGAGGCAGTATGCTACAACCGAGCCGGCTGCCGATCCACGTCCCGGACCGACCATGTAACCTTCCGCGCGAGATGCGGCAATATAGTCCTGGACAATGAGGAAGTAGTCCGGGAAACCCATTCGGCAGATGGTCTGCAGCTCGAAGAGTATACGTTCCGACTGCTCATCAGTGAAGGTCTCACCGTAGCGCTTGTGGGCTCCCAGATAGGTGATGTGGCAGAGATAAGCCACAGAACGGCAGAATTCCTCACCGCGGTCATTTCCGTTCTTGTCGCAGCGTCCGCAGTCGATGATCTCCTTGTATTTCTCGAGATGATCATCTATGTTGGCAAGGAACTCGGGGTCGATATCGTACTTTGGAAGGACGTGTCCACGGTCTATGGTATAGCTCTCGCACTTGTCTGCAACCTCGAGGGTATTGGCTATGACCTCTGGATGACGAGGGAAAAGCTCGGCCATCTCCTCCTCGCTCTTGAGATACTCCTGCTGGGTATATCTCATTCGGTCGGGATCGTCTATATATGCATTGGTCGTAAGGCAGATCAGACGGTCATGTGCCGGTCCGTCCTCCTTCTTGACGAAATGGACGTCGTTGGTGGCCACGACCTTGACCTGCATCTCGTCCGCAAGGTCAAAGATTCCGTCATTCGCTATCCTCTGGTTCTCGTATGTCTCGAGGGAGAGTCCCTCGACCTCCGTGCGGTGGAGCTGGACCTCCAGGTAATAGTCGTCGCCGAAGATATCCTTGTGCCACTTCACCGCCTTTCTTGCGGCATCCATGTCACCCGCGACGACCGCTCTGGGAATCTCACCCGCGAGACAGGCAGAGCAGCAGATCAGGTCTTCATGATACTTCTCTATTATCTCGTGGCTGACCCTCGGCTTGCCGTAGTATGAACCCTCGATATGCCCGATGGAACATATCTTCATGAGGTTCTTGTAGCCGTTGTAGTTCTTGGCGAGGAGCACGAGATGGTAATATGACCTATGTGCATTGTCCTTTAAGGTATGGTCATAGTGCCTGGTGACATAGACCTCGCAGCCGATGATTGGCTTGACGCTCTTATGCTTGCCGGCATGCTTGAAGAATTCCTTCACGCCGTAGAGATTTCCGTGGTCGGTGATGGCAAGCGCAGGCATACCGAGCTCCTCGGCACGCGAGAAAAGCTTGCCGATTTCCGAGAAGCCGTCAAGGATGGAGTATTGGGTATGGACGTGGAGATGTACGAATGCCATGGAACTACAGATTTAGAATACCATGACTGCCATCACAGGAAAATGATCCGAGAGGAACGTCCTGTTCTCATATTTCTTGGAAAGTACGCTGAATTCCTCGCAACGTGAGAATCCGGAATAGTACACATGGTCTATCTGGCTCTGCTGCGCTGCCTTGCCCCATGCGTTGTAGGTAATGCCGCCATCGGTCTTGTCCGCGCTCTTGCGGCAATTGGTCATCTGGGACTCTACGTCCGAAAGGCAGACATCATCCTGACTTACGTTGAAACAGCCAAGGAAGACCACCGGAAGCCCGTCCTTGTTGATTTCTGAAAGCTTCGAAAGAATCAGCGAAATGCCGTTATGGCGAGATATGACTCCAACCTCGTCGAGGTGCGTATTGAGGACACAGTACTGGTTTCCGCTCTTCTTGTCCTTCATGATTGCCCAAGTACAAGTGCGGTTAGCCGCCGCATCCCATCCTTCGCCCGGCTTGTCAGGATTCTCCGACAGCCAGAACATTCCCCACTTCACCACGGACGACGTCTTGGTGTTGTAGAGGATAGCGGTATACTCGCCCTTCTTCTTGCCGTCATCGCGGCCCTTGCCGACGTACTTATACGTGTTGAGCACCTCAGGATAATAGCTGATCTGGTAGTCGAGCGCCTCCTGCATGCCGATCACATCGGGCTTGACGTCGTCTATCATCATGGCGGTGAAGGCGTACCTTACGCTCCACGCGTTTGTGCCGTCACCGGAATCTCCGTTACGGAGGTTGAACGACATTATCTTCACCTTGTCCTCTGTATCCTTCTTCGCGGACAGGGTCGATGGTATCATGATTGCCAACAGGGCAAGCAGCAATGCGGTTTTCTTCATTTGAACAGGGATTGAGTCTGCTAATTTAATCATAATTAGTAAATTTGTCGTGACAAAAAAGAGCTATATGGCAGAAGAAAATTTCGCATCTCTCGGTAAAGTAGAGGCTATCAAGAAATTATACGAAGGAACTTCTTTCACACCTTTTTCCAGTGCCTGGTTTGAAACTTCAGGCAAGGCTTATGCCACGACCAAGACAGCAGTGCTTTCGGAAGGCATAGACTTCGACCTCGTGTACTTCCCGCTCAAGCATCTGGGATACAAGAGCGTGATCATGGTGACCGGCGAACTGTACGCGGAGTTCTCGCATCCCCGTACCTTGTCCGTCAAGATCGGAGTGTCGTCAAAGCTCGATTTCGCCCAGATAAAGGACATCTGGGAAGGCATCACCACCGCGGCCAAGGAACATGGATACGCCAGCGTGGAACTTGACCTCAACCCTTCTCTCAACGGACTCTACATCGCGATCAGCGCGAGCGGAGAGACAAGCCTGCTTATGGCAAAGCGCCGTCCGGCTGCGAAGAGCATGGACCTTATATGCATATCCGGCAACCTCGGTGCAGCATATATGGGACAGCAGGTGCTAATGCGCGAGAAGCTGGCTTTCGACAAGACAAAGGATGACAGCGCGCAGCCAAAGCTCGACGATTACAAGCAGCAGATCGGTGCATACCTCAAGCCTCAGCTGAATCCCAAGGTTCTGTCTCAGTTCGAGGACGCAGAGATCATGCCTTCATTCGGATATTTCGTGACTCGCGGACTGGCTGACGCAATCAAGCGTCTCAGCAGGGACTGCGGACTGGGAGCAAAGGTCTACATGGACAAGCTTCCTTTCGCCGGCAATTCCTTTGAGCTCGGAAAGAAGCTCGGCACGGATGCGGTGACCGCGGCCATGAACGGAGGCGATGACTGCAGGCTGCTTTTCACCGTACCTATCGGACAGCATGACAAGTTCCGTCACGAGTTCCAGACCTACGATGTAATAGGTCATCTCGCAAAGCCGGAGGTGGGCAGCGTGATCGTTACTCCTGACGGAGTGGAGTTTCCGCTGAAGGCTCAGGGCTGGGAGTAATCGTCGCAGAGGCAGGCGGCTGAAATATAGACAAGGCGGACACCGATGGTGTCCGCCTTGATATTTCAGAGAGTGAACAGACCTAGAAGCTGAAGGTCTCGCAGATAGGTTTGCCATCCTCGCTCAACCCCTCGACAACCACCTTGAAGTTGCCCTCATAGGACGGAAGCTGACAATCGAAGACGAAACTTCCGCCACCCTCGATATCAACCAGCGGATGCCAATACACCGTACTTCTGTAATCCGGATAATTCGGGTCGGAAGCAATGTTCCTGCAAGTGTATGCAACCGGCCAGCATGCTCCCTGGAAGTCGATGGCACGCACGGACTCAGGGAATACGAAGCCTGTCATATCCCTCTTGTAGGTCACGAGGTTCACGATTCCGTTGCAGCAGCGCGGACCCACGAAATAGGTGGAAGGATAGATGTCGATTCTCTCTACGAGAAGCGGATCATACTCGTATATCTTCTGGTGGTCGAGAACCGGAGTTCCGTCGAGAAGAACGAGGGAACCATGGGCGTTGTCAGCAGGCTTCGAAGAATCCAGCAAGGTCACGTGGACATAATGCTTCTTGGCATCCGTCCTGAACCTTATACCATTGACGAACTCGACGAACACCTCGCTCATGAGCGGGAACCTCGTATAGTCTTCCAGGACATAGCGGCGAGGCTGCTCCGCTGAAAGAAGGAGGTTCGGACGCTGGGGGAGCTTGTCGTAAAGAGTGTCGGAAGCAAAGAGTTTCTCAATCTGCATGGCCGCACCCCTCAAGGAAAGATCCTTCTCCAGCATCGGGCTCACACGGAGCGTAGCAATATCTGACGCCCTGTTGTCAACGAAAGGCGAGTCGAACTCAAGGTGTGCACCCTCTACCCCTCCGAGATTTTCAATCTGGCTTACGAGGATATTGTCACCATAGAAGTTGTTCGTCACGAATGTGACGTCTCCGTTCTCATCTATGGCAGAATAGTAGATTCCGCAGAGGTCGCCAGGATTAGACACCACCGCATTGTTTCCGTAATAAGTCCTTGCATTCTCACCGACACAATGTCCGACGATGACCTCTCCCTCGAAATCCGGAATTACATTGTTCTGGAAGTCGACGTTCCCGACCTTGGATGTCTTGGCCAGGAAGTCAGACACACCGTGGTTTGACGGAGCGGCAATGCCGTCCTCATGGTATACGGATACGCTTAGGGTCGCGGCCTTGGAGCCACCGTTCCTTACCCTGAGCCTCGCTGTACGTCCCCTGCGGCTTTCCATCACTACGGACATGTCGCCGGAGTTTTCCGGAACATGGCTTTCTACGGCAGCATAATCCCCGTCAGTCACAAGCTCCACGTTCGAGCTTCTTGCCGAACTGAAGGTATTGAATATGGAAACGGTCTTCGCCGACTCAAAGAAGTCGTATCCCACCTCGTTCCTGTTCTGGGCGGTGTATGCGATGAGCTTGTAGTTTCCTGTCGGAATTGCGCGCGGAATCACGAGTGCTCCGGAACCTCTTCCGTCGATGAGGGCAAGCTTGCACGTTGCCTCCACGCCACTCTCCGAACAAAGCTCCACATAAGCAATGCTGCTGAAAGCAGAGAAATTCCCACCGTCAGAAGCATCAATGCAGAACGCTGAGATCCAGATGTTGTCTCCTGCCACGTAGCAAGACTTGTCGGTGGAGAGATATGTCCTCTCCACAACATGCTCGGCAGCGGACATTGCCACCGCCACGAGCACAGACGTTATGGTCATTATTATCTTCTTCATGGCTTTATCTGTCGTTATTGATCCAGTCATCAGGCCTCTTTTCCTTGCTTCCGCCCTTGAGACGGCAGTCGACGCAGCGTGCATGACCCCACATCAGGACCCTTCCGGCAATGGAATAGCCCCAATAGACCGGCCTGTAGTAGCTGTCATAGTAGAATTCATTGTATCTGTCAGGCTGAACCTCCTCAAGACCAGATAACTCCCGGTCTTCAGTGCCGTCATAGAACGAGATGTCGTCGTTGAACAGGTACCTGCGGGCTACACTGGTTCCGGAAACATTGATGAACCCAATGACATATTCCTTAGGATCGTCATCGCACACGATGTTACCGACCATTTCGCTAGGATTAGGAGCATCGAGCTGGCCTGGATTGTTCGATATGATGTCGAGGTTGCTCCAGTATTCGTATCCCGCCTGAGAGATAGACTGGAGGGTAACCGTCATCCTATAGATATAATTCAACTTCGTTTCGGTAGACTTGATCTTCGCGAACTTGTGGTTCACAAGCTTGTTGGAGGTCAGTCCTTCGACTGTTCCGAGAAGGATACCGTCCGATACGCTGTTGTTCCAGCAATGGTAATAGTTCTCACCTATACCTTCTATAGGGAAGTTAATGATTTCCACCGGCTCTTCTGTGGTTCTGCCGGGAACCGCGTAGACATCGGCATAATATACCGAATTGTACTCCCACTCCTCGGTAAAAGTCCATCTGTAATACTTCTGGTTTTCAGGGGAGGTGAGACTGATGGTGATGTCAAGTTCCGTGCGCGGAGCGTTGATCATATAACTGAGGCTATCGATCACGGGAGCCTGCTGGACCGGCTGGAATGGAGTCGAGTAACGTCGCCCGTTTTCGTTGTTCCTGACGACGAGCCTGTACTCAAGATCCTCAGGAGCGTCCTTCGTATCTGCGATGTACACGACCTTCTCTTTATTATGGACACCCACATATTCCACGGTCCTGACTGCCGGATAGGTGTTTCCCTTGCTGTCTTCCACATATACTGTGGCTGACGGCTGGGTCTCAGAATCCTTTGGTGCATCAAGGGCCATCAGGTAGCTCACGTTTATCCTTGTCTTCGCACCGATGAGGATGTCGCCTTCGATTACGAGCCTCTCCTCGAGATCTGGGATCTCTGGAGTGAACGGATATGTGCATGAATATGCAAGCATTCCGGCCATTAATATGAAAAGCAATTTCTTCATGATACTTAGAACTTGAAATTGAGGTTCAGATAAGGGATAGGCACGGCAAAGACCGAAAGCATGTAACCGCTCACCTTCGAACCGCCGCCTGCGGTATAGTATACGGAGTACGCATTCTTCCTGGCCGTCACGTTGTATACACCGAAGGTGATGACTGTATGGGTAAATGCTTTCAGGTAGTGTCCAGGGTCGATATTGAATGCAAGGTCAAGCCTGAAGTAGTCTGGGATCCTGTAACCGTTCCTGTCAGAATATGAGAATCGGATACCTCCGCCGTACTCATACTTACCTACCGGAATGGTTACCGGACGGCCGGTTGAGTAGTCGAGGTTAGCCGAGATGCTGTAACGGTGGGTGAACTTGTAGTTCGCAACGACCTTGAAATCATGTGGCTTGTCGTGGGCAGCGGGATACCATGCACCGCCGTTGATGGTCTGGAGACCTCTGTCCTGCATTTCCTTTAGCAGGGTGCGGGAGTAGGTGTACGAAATCCATCCGTTGAGTTTACCGTTAGGCTTCTTCACCATGAGCTCGGCTCCATAAGCCATACCCGTGGTCGGCACGACGGCATCTGCGATGTGTTCGTTCATCATCAGGACTGCACCCGACTTGTAATCGAGATAGTTCCACATCTGCTTCCAATAGCCTTCGAGGGAAATGTCGATCTGGCTGTCACCCACGGTCCAATATACACCGGCTGCTGCCTGATAGCCATCCTGAGGCTTTATATCAGGGTCACAGAGCTTCCATGTATCCATAGGAGA
Source organism: Candidatus Cryptobacteroides caccocaballi (assembly GCA_018064725.1). GTDB lineage: Bacteria > Bacteroidota > Bacteroidia > Bacteroidales > UBA932 > Cryptobacteroides > Cryptobacteroides caccocaballi. The sequence continues at coordinate 25,972 of JAGHUQ010000072.1, read as the reverse complement.
AATTGAAGCAGTGTTGGTGAGAAGGTGGATGTACTGGCGCATCGAGTTGACACCTGCCTTTATCGAGAGTTCCGGAAGTATGCTGTACTTCGCAGAAACCCTGAGCTCAGGCATTCCGTAGAACTTAGGCCTGTCAACCTGTGTGAAGCCTGAGAAACGGACGCCATAGTCGAGAGAGAACTTGTCGCCCGCCTGCCAGGTATCTGACAGGTACGCGGAGAGCTCGACGGCCTTCTCCAACCCCAGGTCCTTTGCCTGTATGGCAGACTCCTCGTAAGACGGGGTCTTTATGCCCGGAGACATGAAATACAGGATTCCCTGGAGACCGTACTTGAGGGTATGCGAGTCGCCTACCACGGACTTGTAGTTGAGCTTTGTATAAGCTTGACGCACATAAGTGCTGTACTGATATGCCTCCCACTGGTTGACGGTGTTGTCCAGGATGTTTCCGTACTGGTCGTAGCCGGCGACGAGCACATAACCGTGGTTCGAGCTGAAGTTGTTGCGCCACTTTATCGATGCATTGATGTTGCTGTATCGATAGGTGGTGTCGCTTGAGAACGAGAACTTATCCCTCGAATAGTAGCCATACACGTGCAGCGAGTTATGGTCGTTGAACTTGTGGCTGATGCTGGCGTTCGCATCGTAGAACTGCGACTTTCCTCCGTTGTAGTTGCTGTTCTCCGGAATCAGCTTCATGATCCAGTTGGAATACGTGGTGCGGGCTCCGATAAGGAAGGTTGTCTTTCCCTTCTTGAGAGGGCCCTCGAGGTGGAAACGGCTCGTGAGAAGACCGATTCCGAGTGAACCCTCGACCTTGTTGGCATTACCCTCGCGGCTCCTGACGTCAAGCACGGAGGATATGCGGCCGCCGAACTCTGCCGGAATCGAGCTCTTGTAGAGCTGTACGTCGTTTATGACCTCGTTGTTGAATGCCGAGAAGATACCGAACATATGGCTCGGATTATATATCGTTCCGTCATTGAAGAGAATAAGGTTCTGGTCAACGGAGCCACCGCGCACATTGAAGCCGCTGGATGCCTCACCCACGGACTTGACTCCTGGAAGGGTGGTCACGACCTTGAGCACGTCTCCTTCGCCGAATGCTACCGGAACCTTGTTTATGACGTTTATCCTCATACGCTCGACACCCATCGCAGGGTCCCTGTGAGCAACATTGGACTCGGCGGATACCACTGCTTCCTTGAGCGCATTGACCTTCTCCCTCATCACCACGTTAAGTTCACCGTCGTCGTAGACGATGACGTTGAGCTTGAGTTCCTCGAGAGAGTATCCGTTGAAGGAGAGGGATCCGTCACCTATCGCCATGGACAGGTTATAGAATCCGTAGGTATCGGTCACCGAATAGTTTCCGCTCTTGTCGTCCACCACGGAAACGCCTATTATCGGCTCTCCTGTGGCTGCATCGGAGATATGTCCCGATACGCGTGCCTTTCCGGTACGCCCATCCTTCCTGTCTCCGATCTCGTAGACGCGGTTTGCGAAAGTAGCTGTCTGTACATCTTCCTTGAGGTAATCGGCATATTCTACCTTCACGTCTCCTGTGGACGTTGAGAAATAACCTTCAGGAAGAGTGGAATTGATTGCAAGTCCGCTCGTGACATACCAGGCACCGTCATACCTGGACACGGTGTAACCCTTGTCCTTGATCTGCTGTAGAGCTGCCTGTACGAAAGATTCGCGAGGTGCAGTCACCGTGTAACTGTTCTCGTCCCTCTCGTTATGGAGATAATAGATCTTCTGTCCGAATTCCTTGCGAAGGAAGGTGATGAGAGAGTCCGTCTCTACCCTTTTCACCTCCACGGTGCCCTGAGCGAAAGCCGAAACGGCGAAAGTCAAGCCCAGGATAAGCGAGAACAGTCTTTTCATATTCTACCAGAAATCTTGCGTGCCTTACCCTTGCCTATCTTCTTCATCACGCCGTCCTTTGCGGAATAATACTTCGCGGTGTACTGGAAGAAATAGATAAGCGATGAATCGTAATCAGGGTCATCATAGCCGATTGCGGCACCGTTGTTATAGTTAGTATTGCTGGTGAAGGTCTTGATCACCTTCTTGTAAATGGTCGTCGTCCCGTCATCAAAGAGAACTTCGTAGAAACCTTCCGGAGAAGACTTCTTGAACGAAGCCTGAGGCCTTTCGAAACGACTGTCACCAATCACGAAATAATCTACGAATTCGTCTACGAGAACGATGCCGGAGAGAAGTTCCGGAGACTTCACAAGGACTTCTCCTCTTGACGCATCGAAGTTGAGATAGACGTCTTCATACAATTTGGAGTTATACTTCACCGAACCAGGAAGATACTCCTTTGTGCTCCAGAAACAATGTCCGTTGTGGCGGAGATTATAGTTGAAAGCACGCTTGCCTCTGAAGAGAACTGCGTTCTTCTTCGTGGTTTGCATATAAACGCCATAGTCTGTATCCTCCTGGGCGAATGCGCTTTCGGAGAGACACAGACATAGCGATATAATGGCAATACCTGAACAGAATGATTTCATTCAATACTGTCTTGGTATCTCAGACTACTTCTTGAAGATGCTGAGGATATTTGAAACAGAGCTGGCAATTGCACCGGCATCCTTTGCGACTGACGATGCGGTGTTTGCTGCCTGCTGAGCCTGATTTGAGTTCACTACGGTACCAGCGATCTTTGAGAGCTGATCCATCACTGTATTCGAAGTGTTGTTGGTCACAAGATTTGATGAACCGAGAACAAGACCGGTAGCAAAACCCTTCTTGTAGTCCTTGTCGGCAGCCTTGAGGCCAGCGATGCTGGAAGTAAGTGAGGCAATGTTAAGAAGGTTGGCAGGATTGCTCATGTCAAGCTTGTTGCCGTTTGCCGCATAGGCAGTATAAAGAGTACGGAGTGCTGAACCGGCTGCTGAACCAGCCTGCTGAGCGGTTGTGCCCTGAGCCGGAGCTGTAGCTACAGTACTGGTAGAGCCTGCTGCAGGAGCAGAAGAACCACCCTTTGAAAGGAGTGAACATGATGATGCGAGCATTGCCGCAACAGCGATTGCTGCAAGGAATTTAATAGCTTTCATTATCGTTTTATTTTGGATGTTAGCGAAGGTTTCTGAGAAGGATGTTGAGATCGACTTCCTTGCGGATGATAGCATTGAGATCCTCAATCTTCACCCTCTCCTGTGCCATAGAGTCGCGATGACGGATGGTGACGCAGTGGTCAGTGAGGCTGTCATGGTCTACGGTCACGCAGAAAGGAGTACCGATTGCATCCTGACGACGATATCTCTTACCGATAGAGTCTTTCTCGTCGTACTGGCAATTGTAGTCGAACTTGAGGTCGTCCATGATCTCCTGTGCGAGAGCGACGAGCTCTGGATTGTTCTTGAGAAGAGGCATGACTGCAACCTTTACCGGTGCGATAGGTGCAGGGATGCTGAGCACCACGCGGCTCTCACCGTTGCCGAGATCCTCGACCTTGTAAGAGTTGCTGAGCACTGCGAGTACCATACGGTCAACACCGATAGAAGTCTCGATGACATATGGAGTATAGCTCTCGTTGGTCTCTGGATCGAAGTACTGGATCTTCTTTCCAGAGTACTTCTGATGGTTTCCGAGGTCAAAGTCAGTACGGCTGTGGATACCCTCAAGCTCCTTGAAACCGAATGGGAACTGGAACTCGATGTCGGTAGCTGCGTTTGCGTAGTGAGCGAGCTTCTCATGATCATGGAAACGATAGTTCTGAGCACCCATACCCATGTTCACATGCCACTTCATACGGGTCTCCTTCCACTTTGCGAACCAATCGAGCTCGGTACCAGGCTTGATGAAGAACTGCATCTCCATCTGCTCGAACTCCCTCATACGGAAGATGAACTGACGAGCGACGATCTCGTTGCGGAATGCCTTACCGATCTGAGCGATACCGAAAGGAATCTTCATACGGCCGGTCTTCTGCACGTTGAGGTAGTTGACGAAGATACCCTGGGCGGTCTCAGGACGGAGGTAGATGGTGCTTGCGCCATCTGCGGTGCTACCCATTGAGGTGCTGAACATGAGATTGAACTGACGAACCTCTGTCCAGTTGCAGGTACCGCTGATAGGACATACGATACCGCAATCGATGATGATCTGCCTGTATTCTTCGAGGTTGTTGTCGTTCTGAGCCTTCACATAGCGTCCATGTACCTCGTCATACTTCTTCTTCTCGCGAAGAACATTAGGGTTGGTCGCACGGAACTGCTCCTCATCGAAAGACTCACCGAATTTCTTGCGGCCTTTCTCGACCTCCTTGTTCATCTTCTCCCCTATCTTACCGAGATAATCCTCGATGAGCACGTCTGCACGATATCTCTTCTTGGAGTCCTTATTGTCGATGAGAGGGTCATTGAAATGTCCTACATGGCCTGATGCCTCCCAGATGCGTGGGTGCATGAAGATGGCTGAATCGATACCTACGATGTTCTCGTTGAGACGAGTCATTGCGTTCCACCAGTAGCTCTTGATATTCTGCTTGAGCTCGGAACCAAGCTGGCCGTAATCGTATACGGCACCAAGGCCGTCATAGATCTCGCTTGAAGGGAATATGAAACCATACTCCTTGCAGTGAGCGACGAGCACCTTAAAAAGTTCTTCCTGTGTCATAAATCATTAACTATTGTATTATTTAAAATTTTCCATTTTCTGCTTCACCTGCGCCAGGGGAATCATGACGAAATCCCTTTCGCAGGCCAGCGGGTGCGGAACGGTGAGAGTCTCGCTCTCTATGGTCCTGTCACCAATCTCTATTATGTCTATGTCTATGGGTCTGGAGTGGTAAATTCTCCTTCCCGCTTCGTCATACTCAATATTCTCTTCCCTGCCCATCGTCCGCTCTATCTCCTTACATGTCGCAAGGATCGAGAATCCGTCCGGATCATCAAGGCTGAACGCCACTACCGAGTTAAGAAAGGCCGGAGCTTCGAAACCCCATGATTCCGTCTCGATATAGTCCGAAATCGCAGTCGGCAGTGTACCGAGACTCTCGCTCAGCAGTTCAGTCGCCCTGTCAAGGTTGTACTTTCTGTCACCTTGATTCGATCCGAGGGAGAGAAATACGTCTTCCTTCATCAGTCGACGTCCATTCCTAGTTCCACAAGGGCTTCCTCAGACATCCTGCTCTTGTCCCATACAGGATCGAATACCAGGTCTATCTGGGCACTCACCACTCCGGGAACGTCTTCCACGGCTTCCTTCACCTGTTCGACGACATAATCCGCCATCGGACAGTTCGGCGCAGTCAAGGTCATCTGGATGTATACGTTGTGACCTTCGTCGACCTTGAGTTCATAGATGAGACCAAGATCATAAATGTTCACCGGTATCTCCGGATCATAGACCTGCCTCAAAGCCATTATTATATCTCTTTCCAACATATGTCTCTTAATGCTTCTCAGTCGCCTGAGCTTCTTCAGCGTTACCACTTTCACAGCCTTGTCAGCTATTCTCCTTCGCAATCGCGCGAATCTTATCTATCATTGACACGAGTCCGTTGGCCCTGGTCGGACTCAGATTCTCCCTTAAGCCTATCTTCTCCACCACGGAAAAATCAGATGAGAGTATCTCCTGAGGTGTCCTTCCGGAGTAGATCTTGATCAGAAGCGATATTATTCCCTTTGTGATGATGGCGTCGCTGTCTGCCGTGAAGAATATCTTTCCGTCACGGAAGCAGGAATCCAGCCATACTCTCGACTGGCATCCCTTGATCAGTCTGTCATCAGTCTTCTTCTCCTGTGGGAAATCCTCAAGGGACTTTCCCATGTCAATTATATACTCGTACTTGTCGAGCCATTCATCGAACATCGAGAATTCCTCGATGACTTCGTTTTCTACCTCGTATAGTTCCATTAATCCTTTAACATTGCTATCGCTCTCTTGAGCGACTTGATAAAATACTCAGCCTCCTCCATGGTGTTGTATGGAGCGAAGGATGCTCTGAGCATGCCCGTGACTCCGAACCTCGTCATCACAGGTTCCGCACACATCTGTCCTGAGCGTACGGCTATTCCCATCTTGTCGAGTATGAGGGCAAGATCCTCATGATGAACTCCATCTACGGTGAATGAGTAGAGAGGTATCTTTTTTCCGTCCTCGCGGGAAATTCCGTATAATCTGAGTCCTTCTATTTTTTTTAGCTCATTTTCCATGTACACGGAAATTTGCTCTATTTCAGACTCTAACTCTTTATCCCTCAATACTTTACACAACTCAACAGCATCTTTTAAAGTCGCTGAGGATGCAAAATTCTGAGTACCGGCTTCATACTTGTGCGGAATATCGGCGTAAGAAGTGGCTTCAAAAGTCACTGTTCCTACCATTTCACCGCCACCCATGTAAGGTGGCATCTCCTCAAGGAACTTCTTCTTGGCATACAGGACTCCGGTTCCAGTAGCGGCATAGAGCTTATGTCCTGAGAAAGCATAGAAGTCACAGTCGAGGTCCTGAACATCCACGTTGCAGTGAACTATTCCCTGTGCACCATCGACCAGGACAGGAATACCCCTGGCATGTGCCTTCGATATAATCTCCTTGACAGGATTGACAATTCCAAGAACATTGGAAATCTGGGTGACAGCGATTATTCTTGTCCTGTCACTGATCAGTCCGTCCAAGGCATCGATCATCAAGTGTCCGTCTTCATCAACAGGAATAACTTTCAGGCTTGCCTTCTTTCTGATGCACATCAGCTGCCATGGTACTATGTTCGAATGATGTTCGACTGCAGAGACGATGATTTCATCACCTTCGTGAACATAAGCTTCACCGAAACAGAATGCAACCAGGTTTATCGATGCAGTAGTACCTGAAGTAAATATGATTTCCTTCCTGTCGGAAGCATTGAGGAAATCTCGCACAGCATCCCTCGCAGCCTCGTAAGCATCAGTTGCCTCTGACGAGAGCAGATGGACGGCGCGGTGTATGTTAGCATTGGACTCAACAGAAATTCTGTTCCATGTATCTATCACGCCGCGTGGCCTCTGCGCTGTAGCCGCGTTGTCAAGATACACGAGATTCTTTCCATAGACCTTACGCTCCAGGATTGGGAACTGCTTTCTTATTTCCGATGATGTTGCCATAATAAGTTTAATCTTGCAAATTTAGTAAAACTACGTTTTATTTGATAGAATTAAATCATAATTTTGCATTGTTAGAAAGAAACGATATGATTGACTACGTTAAAGGAAAGATCGAAGAAATCACTCCAACGGACCTTGTGGTTGACTGCAACGGCATAGGCTTCCATGCACAGATTTCCATCCAGACCTACTCAAAGCTTGAAAAATGTACAGAGGCTAAAGTATACATGCATCATGTACTCAGAGAAGACGAAGAACTTTTCTACGGTTTCGCAGATAAGGACGAAAGAGAACTTTTCAGACTTCTCATAAGTGTTTCCGGAGTAGGAGTAGGTACTGCAAGGATGATGTTATCCTCTCTTACCTGCGACGAGATCAGGGAGGCTATCATTTCAGAAAACGTAACGAGAATAAAGGCCGTAAAAGGTATCGGACTCAAGAGTGCCCAGAGAATAATACTCGAGTTGAAAGACAAGGTTCTCAAGGGTGAAGGAGCAGCTGACAGCACAAGCATCTTATTCGGTACTCCAGATAACAGCATAGTCGAAGAGGCTACGACGGCTCTCGTCATGCTCGGTTTCACCAAGGCAAACGTAAGCAAGGTAGTCACTGCTATAATCAAGGAACAGCCAAGCGCTACAATAGAAACAATAATAAAGCTTGCCCTTAAGAAACTTTAAGTTCCACGTGGAACATTACCTTCCGAAATAAACTAGGAGCACTGAAATATCTGCCGGTGACACACCGGAAATACGAGAAGCCTGGGCGATTGTCCCGGGCTTATATCTTTTAAGCTTCTGGCGACATTCAATGGAAAGTGACTCAACCTTATCGAAGTCGAACGATTCAGGAATGATCAGATTCTCAAGACGAGTCATCTTTTCCGCTAGCCTAGCCTCCCTCTCAATGTAACCTGAATACTTCACAGAAACTTCACATGATTCGAGAATTTCCCTGCGATAGTTATTTCGCACAGCTTCGTCCATTGAATCGCCTTCAATAGAGGAAATAGGATAATCGGTATTATACCTGAGAATGGACATGGCCTGAGCCATCAGATCACTACTGTTATCAGGATCAATAGATGCGGCTTCGAGCCTATCCTTATAGGAAACATCAGACGAACTAATTTCAGAATAGCTACGATCAAATAGACTCTCAGGGTCCAGAGAAGCTTTCTCGAAAGTTCCACGTGGAACAATCTTTATAAAATCAGAGAGGCTCACCTGAGGGCGCACGATAATCTCAGACATTTTTTTCTTGTTTGGAATCTCAGCTGATTCTACAGAAGAAAGATAATCGTTGACATGTTCAGGCTTGATGGAGTAATCATTGAAGAAATTATCAAGTTTCTCGATAGAATCGTATTTCTTCATTGTGTAGTCATACCTGAAATCATCTGCCAGACCTATCTCATGAGACATCGGCGTCAGACGGAAATCAGCATTGTCCTGTCTGAGAAGAATCCTATATTCAGCCCTGGATGTGAACATTCTGTATGGTTCATCAACGCCCTTTGTAATGAGGTCATCTATGAGCACTCCTATGTACGCCTGATCTCGACGTAGTACGAAAGGATCTTTTTCATGAACCTTAAGATGCGCATTGATTCCAGCCATCAGTCCTTGGGCAGCTGCCTCTTCATATCCTGTAGTACCATTGATCTGTCCGGCAAAGAATAGATTATCTATATCCTTAAGCTCAAGACTTGCCTTAAGCTGAGTAGGATCGAAGTAATCATACTCCACTGCATAAGCGGGTCTGAATACTCTGGCATTCTCGAGGCCTTCAATCGCATGCAATGCATCCATCTGGACATCCAAAGGAAGCGATGAAGAAAAACCCTGAAGATAATACTCATTGGTACTCCTTCCCTCTGGTTCAAGGAAAAGCTGATGTGTATCCTTATCAGCAAAAGTTCTGAGCTTGTCCTCAATGCTAGGACAATAACGAGGACCTATTCCCTTTATCAAACCTTGGAAAAGCGGAGAATCCTTGAAACCAGATCTTAGTATATCATGAACCTTGGTATTCGTGTGGACAATATAGCAAGGCATCTGAGGTGTTCCATTCTGAGCTGTGGAAAGGAAAGGCAAGTATGAAAACTTATCAGGAACTTCATCACCATATTGAGCAGGAAGAGCAGAGACATCTATTGAAGATATATCTATCCTTGGAGGAGTTCCTGTCTTCATCCTTGCTGTCTTTACTCCCATCGAAACAAGCTGCTCGGTCAGACCATATGAAGGCAACTCTCCTATCCTTCCTCCCTCGAACTGATTTCGTCCGATGAAAAGCTTACCGCTGAGGAAGGTTCCTGCAGTCAAGATAACCGCCTGAGAATTGAAAATTGCACCGGTAGTCGTACGACAGCCCACTATTTTTGAATTCTCAAAGAGAAAATTCGTCACTGTATCTTGGTAAATATCTAATTTACAGGCACTTTCGAGTATTTTACGCCAGTTACGGGAAAACTGAGATTTATCGCACTGAGCTCGAGGGCTCCACATAGCAGGACCTTTTGACTTATTGAGCATCCTGAACTGCAGAGTTGACGAGTCTGTAACTATGCCAGTATATCCTCCGAGAGCATCTACTTCTCTGATTATCTGACCTTTAGCTATTCCGCCAATAGCTGGATTACATGACATTTGTCCAAATTTGTTCATATCCATGCTTATAAGAAGCACGGATGAACCCATAGAAGAAGCGGCCATAGCTGCTTCACAGCCCGCATGACCACCGCCGATTACAATGACATCATATTTTCTCTGCATCAGAGTACCTCCCTCAGAGAAAGATAATAGTTCTCCTTCTTACGCATCATGGCTATGTCATCATCTGTATGATCATCATAACCGATAAGATGAAGGACACCATGTACGATTACCCTATTCAACTCGTCAGCGAATTCAGTACCGTATTCGATAGAATTCTCCCTGACGCTGTCGACACTGATGAAAAGATCACCGGAAAGCTTGTCACCTTCGCAATAATCAAATGTGATGATATCGGTAAAGTAGTCGTGCTGAAGATACTTCTGGTTTATATCGAGTACGTAATTATCCGAACAGAAGATAATATTTATATCCCCTACTCTTCTGATTTCGCTTTCAGCAACCAGGCGTAACCATTGGCTGTTTTTGGTCTTGCCTTTGAATATAAAGTCAGTATCCTCGAAAAAATATGAGATCATACACTTGTGATTTTGAGTTTTCAACGCAAATTTAAAACTTATCAACAGAAAAATTGGATTTAATAAAGATAATTTCTACCTTAGCGCGGTAAAAGCAAAAAACTCAAAATAGATATGGAAGAGAAAAAAACGCCTAAAGCCAATCTTGAAAACAAGAAGCTGCTTTTTGTAGAGATTGGTCTTTGCATTTCGCTCGCCGTTGTCCTCGGTGCATTTGAGTATGGTACCAAGGAGAAGCAGGCTGCAGGATTTGAAGAGGAAGTAGCCCTCGTAGAGGAAGAAGAGATGATTCCTATTACCCAGGAAACCCCTCCTCCACCACCAGAGACTCCTAAGATTCCTGTACTCTCAGATAACATCGATATCGTCGACGATGAGATTCAGGTCGATGACGATATGTTCATGAACCTCGAGGATAACGATAATCTCGGTGTTGAGATCAGCGACTATGTCGAGGAAGTTGAGGAAGAGGTTATCGAGGAGGAAGCTATTCCATTCCAGCTCGTTGAGGAGAAGCCTTCATTCAATGGCGGAGACGCAAATGAGTTCTCAAAGTGGGTGAATGGTAGACTTCAGTATCCAGAGATTGCAAAGGAGAACGGTGTTCAGGGTCGTGTTACCCTCCAGTTTACCGTTGAGACTGATGGTCGTGTAACCAACGTTAAGGTACTCCGTGGCGTTGACCCATCACTCGATGCAGAGGCTGTGAAGGTCGTATCAAGCTCACCTAAGTGGAAGCCTGGAAAGCAGCGTGACCGCGCTGTCCGTGTAACCTACACCTTCCCTGTTATCTTCCAGTTGAGATAATTGATTTACAGTATATTACGGAGGCTGACAGTTATGTCGGCCTCTTTTTTGTTGTCATATGGAAATTAGAGACTACAAGGCAGTATTCGTCGGAATAATAAAGCAGAACGATGACGAAGAAAGGGTGATGGAATACCTTGAGGAACTTGAGTTCCTTGCCCTTACTGCCGGTGCCATCGGTGATAAGAAGTTCGTCCAGAGGGTAGATAAGCCTGACGGTGCAACTTATATCAGGAGCGGTAAACTTGAAGAGATAGCTGAATATTGTGCAGCGAATGACATAGACTATGTCATATTCGATGATGAACTGACTGGAATACAGCAGAGAAACATCGAGAAGATAGTAAAGACATGCGCAGTAATAGACAGAACCAGCCTTATTCTGGAGATCTTCTCACAGAGAGCAAGGACTTCGTATGCCAAGATGCAGGTGGAACTTGCAAGATATAACTACATGCTTCCAAGACTTGCTGGTATGTGGACTCACCTTGAAAGGCAGCGTGGAGGTATGGGAGCCCGAGGAGGTATGGGTGAAAAGCAGATTGAGATTGACCGTCGTATAGTCAAGGAAAGGATTTCAAAGCTGAAGGAACAGCTCCAGAAGGTAGACAAACAGATGGCAACACAGAGGGGTAACCGCGGAAGTATGGTCAGACTCGCATTGGTGGGCTATACAAACGTCGGAAAAAGCACGCTTATGAACCTTCTCGCAAAATCAGATGTATTTGCTGAAAACAAGCTGTTTGCAACTCTCGATACCACAGTAAGAAAAGTAGTGATAGAGAACTGTCCATTCCTTCTTTCTGATACCGTTGGATTCATAAGAAAGCTTCCTACGCAGCTCATTGAAGCATTCAAGAGTACTCTTGACGAGGTAAGGGAAGCAGATGTCCTAGTCCATGTGGTAGACATCTCCCATCCTGATTTTGAAGATCAGATGAAGACAGTCAACAATACACTGAATGAAATTGGTGCCGGAAATAAGCCTGTTTTGGTCATATTTAACAAGATAGACGCTTATAGGTATGAAGAGTACGATGAGTTCTCATTAAGCCCTAAAAAGCCCGAAAATTACACTCTGGACGAATTTAAGAACAGCTGGATAGCAAGTGAGAATACTCCATGTACATTCATCTCGGCAAAAGATAAGATAGGAATAGACAAATTAAGGAATGATATATACAAGATAGTGGCTGAAATCCACGCAGGAAGATATCCTTTCAACAATTTCCTTTGGTAGTCCCCTACCCCTTATCACCAAGCAATAAAAAAGCCACCCTATTATGGGGTGGCTTTAATTTATATATGTTCAAATAGATTAGTCTTTGAACTTTGCAGCAAGGAACTCACGGTTGAGTCTCGCAATATGATCTACAGTGATGTGCTTAGGGCACTCCATCTCGCAGGCGCGGGTATTTGTACAAGCACCGAAACCGAGCTCATCCATCTTTGCAACCATTGCCTTTGCACGGCGTGCAGCCTCAATCTTACCCTGAGGAAGAAGTGCAAGAGAGCTGACGCGGGCAGCAACGAAAAGCATTGCAGAACCGTTCTTACAAGTAGCAGCGCAAGCACCGCAGCCGATACATGCAGCAGCATCCATTGATGAATCAGCTTTCTCCTTTGCGATAGGAATAGAGTTAGCATCAGGAACACCACCGGTACGTACTGAAATGTAACCACCAGCCTGGAGGATCTTATCGTATGCCTGACGGTCTACGACGAGGTCCTTGATGATTGGGAAACCAGAACTTCTCCAAGGCTCTACAGTGATGGTAGCACCATCCTTGAACTTACGCATGAAGAGCTGGCAGGTTGTAACCTCATCGTCTGGTCCGTGTGCACGGCCATCAATATAGAGTGAACATGCACCGCAGATACCCTCACGGCAGTCATGGTCGAATGAAACAGGACCACTGCTCTGGCAACCTCTTTCTACAGCGACAGGATCAATACCCTCGCGGATGAGCTGCTCGTTAAGAATATCGAGCATCTCGAGGAATGAAGCATCCTCTTCGATACCGTGGATCTCGTATGTCTCGAAGTGACCCTGTACCTTGGCGTTTTTCTGACGCCATATTTTCAATTTAAAATCCATTTTCGCTTAGTCTTTATAGTTTCTGGTTGCAATCTTAATATTCTCATACTTGAGAGGCTCCTTGTGGAGGAGAGGCTCCTTACCTTCGCCCTGATACTCCCAAGCTGCTACATACATGTAGTTCTCGTCGTCACGCTTGGTCTCACCGTCCTCAGTCTGAGACTCTACACGGAAGTGACCACCGCAAGACTCGTTTCTGTTGAGTGCATCGATTGCCATGAGCTCTCCTATCTCAAGGAAGTCAGCAAGACGAAGTGCCTTCTCGAGCTCCTGATTGAACTCACCGTTCTCACCTGGTACATAAACGTTTGACCAGAACTCCTTCTTAAGTTCGTTGATCTTAGCTATACCAGTCTTAAGACCCTCTGCACTACGTGCCATACCTACATATTCCCACATGATGTGGCCAAGCTCCTTATGGAGTGAGTCAACAGTCTTCTTACCCTTGATAGAGAAGAGTTTGGCAATCTTATCCTTGATAGCCTTCTCTGCCTCTGCAAACTCAGGTGCGTTGGTGTCGGTCTTAGGATCCTTGAAGTGACCTGCAAGGTAATCACCGATAGTTGCAGGAAGAACGAAGTAACCATCTGCAAGACCCTGCATGAGTGCTGATGCACCAAGGCGGTTTCCACCATGATCAGAGAAGTTAGCCTCACCGATCGCGTAGAGACCAGGGATTGTAGTCATGAGGTTATAGTCAACCCAGATACCACCCATGGTGTAGTGGATAGCAGGGTAGATCATCATAGGCTGCTTGTAAGGGTTGGTACCTGTGATCTTCTCATACATCTGGAAGAGGTTACCATAACGCTCGCGAACCTTGTCCTCACCGATACGCTCGATTGCGCTCTTGAAATCAAGGAATACTGCGAGACCGGTCTCGTTAACACCAAAGCCTGCGTCGCAACGCTCCTTGGCTGCACGTGATGCAACGTCACGAGGAACGAGGTTACCGAATGCAGGATAACGGCGCTCGAGATAGTAGTCGCGATCCTCCTCAGCAATGTCTGAAGGAAGGATTTCGCGCTTGCGGAGCTTCTTTACATCCTCAAGTTTCTTAGGAACCCAGATACGTCCGTCGTTACGGAGTGACTCTGACATGAGGGTAAGCTTGCACTGCTGGTCGCCGTGTACAGGGATACAGGTAGGATGGATCTGTGCGAAGCAAGGGTTTGCGAAGCAAGCACCCTTCTTGTAGCACTGCCATGCTGCTGAACCGTTGCTGTTCATGGCGTTTGTAGAAAGGAAGTATGCGTTACCGTATCCACCGGTTGCGATTACGACTGCGTGTGCACCGAATCTCTCAATTTCTCCGGTTACGAGGTTTCTTGCGATGATACCCTTAGCCTCACCGTTGATTAGAACCACGTCGAGCATCTCGTGACGTGGATAAGACTTGACGGTACCTGCTGCAACCTGACGGTTGAGAGCTGCGTATGCTCCGAGAAGGAGCTGCTGACCGGTTTGTCCGCGGGCATAGAAGGTGCGGCTGACTGTAGCCCCACCGAAAGAGCGGTTTGCGAGGAGTCCGCCATACTCACGTGCGAAAGGCACGCCCTGAGCTACGCACTGGTCAATGATATTGTTGCTGACCTCTGCAAGACGATATACATTGGCTTCACGGCTACGATAGTCACCACCCTTGATAGTCTCGTAGAAGAGTCTGTAAACAGAGTCATTGTCATTCTGGTAGTTCTTCGCAGCATTGATACCACCCTGTGCGGCGATTGAGTGCGCACGACGAGGTGAGTCGCTGATGCAGAAGATCTTTACGTTATAACCGAGCTCACCGAGAGAAGCAGCTGCAGACGCTCCACCGAGACCGGTACCTACAACGATAATTTCGAGTTTTCTCTTGTTGTTTGGATTCACAACGCGGACATGAGCCTTGTGATTGGTCCATTTTTCAGCAAGAGGTCCCTCAGGAATCTTTGAATTCAATTCTTTGGCCATTTTTATTGAGTTTAATGAAATTTCTACGCGCAAATATAACTAAAATACATATTAAAATAAAGTATTTTCTATGTAGTCAGGATCGTTACGGTCATATCCAAGGTGCTGATATGCAAGAGCTGTCGCTTCCCTTCCCCTCGGAGTTCTCACAATGAAGCCCTCCTTTATGAGGAAAGGTTCATATACTTCTTCGAGAGTTCCCTGATCCTCGCCCACTGCAGTTGCTATTGTATTCGCTCCCACAGGACCACCTTTGAACTTAGTTATAATAGTCCTAAGTATCTTATTATCAATAGAATCAAGTCCTCTCTTATCTATATTTAGAGCATCAAGGGCGTAATTTGCTATCTTGAGGTCTATGTATCCGTTTCCAAGCACCTGGGCGAAGTCTCTCACCCTTCTCAGAAGAGAATTTGCAATACGAGGTGTACCACGGCTTCTCAGCGCAATCTCTCTGGCAGCATAATCATCTATCTCTATCTGAAGTATGGAGGCACTTCTCTTTACTATGCGCTCGAGAGTCTCTGTGTTGTAATATTCGAGAGCACATGTTATTCCGAATCTTGCCCTGAGCGGTGCCGTGAGAAGACCGCTTCTGGTAGTAGCACCGACAAGAGTGAAAGGATTGAGAGAAATCCTGACAGAACGGGCTCCAGGACCCTTGTCTATCATAATATCTATCACATAATCCTCCATCGCAGAGTATAGATACTCCTCTACGACGGGAGAAAGCCTGTGAATCTCATCGATGAAGAGCACATCTCCTTCATCCAGCGATGTGAGAAGGCCCGCAAGGTCGCCAGGCTTGTCGAGAACCGGACCGGATGTTACTTTCATCCCGACGCCGAGCTCATTTGCAATGATATGCGCAAGCGTAGTCTTTCCAAGGCCCGGAGGACCATGGAAAAGAACATGATCAAGGGACTCGCCTCTCATCTTGGCAGCCTGCACGAATACCTTGAGGTTTGTCACTATCTTGTCTTGACCCGTGAACTCGGAAAGGTCCTGCGGCCTTATTATTCCGTCCAATTCACTATCTTTGCCCGAAACGGCGTCATGGGGATCGAAACTTTCCTGCATCGCAAAATAAATTATATACAAAGATATTCAATTTTTAATAAGTTGATGTTTATGTATATTTCGCGGTTGAAATGTTGATAAGCAATATTTCCCTATTGACTGACAGTTGTTTATGGAGTTCATACCGTGTTGATATCCCTATCGGTAAATTATTGGAACATTGTTGATGATTTTCTTTGTTTGCCGGGAAATCCGTATAAGCAGTCTTTGATCCTATTTTCAAACTTTGTTTATCAATGTTTTTGAACAGGGTTTTCAACTGGTTTTGAACAGAAAAGAGACATAAGATGTTGATAAGTTATAAATCAATTGAACAAATCCAGCAGAAGATCAAATCGTCAGAAGAGGTTTTCTGCGGGGGGCTTTTTCTGTCCGCAAGGTGGTTTGTCACCAAAGATACCTCACATGAAGGCATAAACCTCATAATGCTTCCTGACAAGGATTCAGCCGAATATTGTTCAGCCGATCTTTACGGACTTACTGAAGGTGACAGGGTTTTCTTTCTTCCTGCAAGCGGAAAGAAAATAGAGAGAAGCAACTACAAGTCATCGCTGGGTGTTCAGCGTACCTCTGCGATCGGAAAGATAATTGAGGCTTCAAAGACAGGAGAAAGCATATATATAGTTACCTACCCAGAAGCTGTAGAGGAACTTCTTCCATCATCCGGAAAGATTGAAAGGCCTCTGCTGAGTCTTAGAAAGGGAGAAGAGATAAGCCATGATGAAATAGAAGAGATTCTCTTCAATGCAGGCTTCGAGAATGTAGACTTCGTTTCCGAACCTGGCCAATTCACGCTCAGAGGCGGTGTGGTGGACATATTCTCATATTCTCTCAACAATCCTTACAGGCTCAGTCTTTTTGGAGATGAGATAGAGGATATATCGATTTTCGACTGCAATACCCAGCTTTCAAAAGAGAAAGTAGAAAAGGCTGACATATATCCTGATCTTGCTATAGAGTCAGAAGAAGAGGAAGGAATATCAGTATTCGACATACTTCCTGAGTCTACGCTTGTGTGGCTTGACTCTTCAGACGTCTACAAGGAAAGAGAATTCTTCCCTCGTGTTCTTGGCTTCAAGAGAGTATATCTTGATATTCCTCTTTCGATGCAGGATTGCCAATATGTAAAGTTCAACATCGCTCCCCAACCTGTATTCAACAAGAATTTTGAACTTCTTACCGAAGACATAAGAAAAAAGATAGAATCAGGGTACAGGGTCATCATATTCGGTGAAAAGAGAAGGCAGCTGGAAAGGCTTTCTTCCATTCTTTCACAGAATGAGGGCGTAATCCCCGAATTCGTATCAGGAAAGAATATCCACTCCGGATTCATAGACAATGAAAACAAGGTATGCTGCTATTCAGACCATGAGATATTCGACCGTTTCCACAGAGTAACCATCCGTCGTACCGTAGAGAAGAGCGAGCAACTCACAATAAATGAGCTTTCCTCATTTGAGATAGGTGACTACATCGTGCACATAGACTACGGCGTTGGAGTATTTGGTGGTCTTGTAAGAATGAAGGATGACAGGGGAAGAATGCATGAGGTAGTTAAGCTTATCTACAAGGATAATGATGTTGTATTCATATCTGTCCATTCACTTCACAAGATATCTAGGTTCAAGTCAAAGGACTCAGAAGTTCCGAGAATAAACAAGCTCGGAAGCAAGACATGGCAGAATATGAAGACCAGCGCGAAATCCAAGGTAAAGGATATTGCGAAAGATCTCATAAAGCTATATACAGAAAGAAAGTCGGCAGATGGCTTCTCATTCTCCCCGGACTCATATCTTCAGGAAGAGCTTGAATCTTCTTTCATGTATGAGGACACTCCTGATCAGGAGAAAGCCATAGCAGCAGTGAAGAAGGACATGGAAGATTCATGTCCTATGGACAGGCTTGTGTGTGGAGACGTAGGATTCGGAAAGACTGAAGTAGCTGTCAGGGCTGCCTTCAAGGCCGTTGCGGACAGCAAGCAGGTTGCAGTGCTGGTTCCTACCACAATTCTTTCTCTTCAGCATTACAATACCTTCAAGGGCCGTCTTGAGAATTTTCCTTGCAACATAGAATATGTTAGCCGTCTCAAGACAGCCAAGCAGATATCAGATATTCAGGAAAGGTTGAAGAATGGTAAGATAGACATAGTAATAGGCACTCACAAGCTTCTTGGAAAGGGATTCGAATTCAAGGATCTCGGACTTCTCATAATAGATGAGGAGCAGAAATTCGGAGTAAGTGCGAAGGAGAAGCTACGTCAGATAAAGGCATCCGTGGATACTTTGACCCTCACTGCCACTCCTATTCCGCGCACGCTTCAGTTCTCCCTTCTCGGCGCCCGTGACCTTTCCATCATAAATACCCCACCGCCTAACAGAATTCCTGTCCAGACGGAGATAATGCTGTTCGACAAGGATGAGATAAGGAGCATAATCAATTATGAGCTCAACAGAAACGGACAGATTTTCTTCGTTCATAACAGGGTAGAGGAGCTTGAGAGCATAGCAAACATACTTCACGGACTCGTTCCTGACATGAGAATATGTGTAGCCCATGGTCAGATGGAATCAACCGTCCTGGAGAACAAGATACTTGACTTCATGGACGGAGAGTATGACATGCTTCTCTGTACTACCATAATAGAGAACGGACTGGATGTTCCCAATGCAAACACCATGATCATCAATCAGGCTCAGAACATTGGTCTGAGTGATCTTCATCAGCTTCGCGGCCGTGTTGGAAGATCCAACAAACGTGCTTTCTGCTATCTGATAGTTCCACCTCTCGTATCCATAACAGAAGAAGCCAGGAGAAGGCTCAAGGCCATCGAGGCATTCTCTGACCTTGGAAGTGGCTTCAATATAGCCATGCAGGACCTTGATATCAGAGGTGCGGGAAATCTTTTGGGTGCAGAGCAGAGCGGATTCATAACTGATATGGGATTCGAGACATATCAGAAGATACTTGCGGAAGCCATGGAAGAACTGGGTGTTGAGACAGGTATCCAGACAGCAAGACAGGATGAAAACTATGTATCCGACGTCACCATAGAGACTGATCAGCTTGCGCTAATTCCTGATGACTACATGTCAGTGACCGCAGAAAAGATAAGAATATACAAGGAACTTGATTCCATTACTGATTTCAAGCTTCTTGCTCAGATGAAGGAAAGACTTGAGGACAGGTTCGGAAAGATGCCTATCGAACTTGAGCGTCTCTTCGATATTGTCAAGATAAGGCAGATAGCCCAGAAGGTAGGCTTTGAGAAGGTCATCATAAAGAACGGAATAATGATAATGTTCTTCATATCGAACCAGATGAACCCTTATTACAAGACCGGAAAGATGCAGCGGGTGTTCCAGAACGCAAACTTATACGGAAACACATATGAATTCAAGCAGACTGAAGGTAAGATGAAGTTCATATGCAGGAACGTGGATTCCATATCAAAGGCGCTTACGCTTATAAGCAAGTTATAATTTTTAATTATTTTTGCTGAACTTACATAAAGATAAAGTGGCGAATCTCATCATAGACATCGGACATACCGCCCTAAAGGCTGCATGGGCCGAGGGAACTACACTCGGAAAGACATACAGATATCAGGGTGAAAGGACCATGGATTTCATCCTTTCCATTACTTCCAGGGAAAGACCATCGGTGATGGTAGTTTCTACGGTAAGGGAGATGACAAAGAGAAATGAGACCATATTGGAAGGAGAATGTGAAAGGCTTATTCTCATAAGTTCCAGAAATACAAGGATATTGGAAGAAAACAACTTGCCTTCCTACCTATCTCCGGACAGGGCAGCGTCGGTAATTGCTGCAAGACATCTTTTCAAGGATAGTCCTGTAACTGTATTCGATCTTGGAACCATACTTACGGTTGATTATATATCAAAGGATGGAAAATATCTGGGAGGAGTTGTTTCACCAGGCTTCATGACAAGATACAAGGCAGTTAACAGATATTCTGGAAAAACGCTTCCTCTATTGCTTGACATGCCGGATGAGATAGAGCCGATAGGTACTTCGACAGAATCTTCCATAAGGACTGGAACAATTTCAGGCATAATGTTTGAAATTCAAGGTCAGATGGACTCACACCCCTCAAACATCAGCGTTTTTACAGGTGGAGACGCGAATTATTTTGCAAAAAGGCTTAAAAATTCCATCTTTGTAGTTTGTAACCTTGTATTGATGGGGTTGGCTTTAATAGCTGACAGATATGAATAAAAACCTCAGAAAGTTAATTTCGGTCATATTCTTCGTTGCAGTTTCATTCTGTGCCTTGGCTCAGGATGGTGCTAATAATTCATATTCGCCATATTCAGTGTATGGCATAGGAGATATCCTCAGAGATGGAAATGCTTTTACGAAGTCTATGGGTGGTGTAGGTATAGCTACCAGGAACAGAAGATATATAAACTATCTTAACCCTGCTTCGATCACAGCCAGGGACAGTCTTTCATTCATGGCTGACTTCGGACTTCAGGAAAACAACAAGGTATTTTCTCAGAATATGGGAGGAACTGCGTTCAAGTCTGCGAACAACACCTTCAATATTTCAGATTTCGTACTCAGTTTCCCAATATGGCGCTCTTCTGCCTTCATGGTAGGAGTGTCACCTTTCAGTGACATAGGATACGATTTCTCATCCATTGAGGAAAGACCTGAAATCATTGGAAACACGAACAATATTACCTACAAATCCTATGGAAATGGTGGTGTATATCAGGTTTTCATAGGTGCTGGTGCTACATTCTGGAAGCGTCTCTCCATCGGTGCTGAGGCAATATACTATTTCGGTACTCTTGACAAGATCACCAATACCGTATTCTCTGAAAGTTCATACAGAAGCGTCAACTCGGGATATGAGACTCGTGTGAGGTCACTTTCCGGAAAGTTGGGTATCCAGTACGAACAGAACTTGGCAGGAAATGTAAGTATGGTGTTGGGTGCTACGTACAGGCCTATGACCAGGATGAAAGGTGAGCTTGACGACTACAGCTATGCAGTTGCCAGCGAGCTTACCGATACCCTCAGATACAATCCGGTATCCCTCGCCGATCAGGGTCTCATGTTCGGTGACGAAATAGGAGTAGGTATCAGCGTCAAGGGAGGGGAGAAGTGGAGCGTCGAATTCGACTACCTCAGAAGCGACTGGTCCAAGAGCGGACTGGATGAGGCAACCGGTTTCAAGGTATACAACAGTGTAGGAAAGCTTTTCTCAGCTTCTGTATCTCAGTCATTCAGGGCAGGATTTGAGCTTACGCCTAACAGAAACGATATCAGATACTACTTCAGAAGAGTCACATATCGTGGTGGAATTTACCATGAACAGCAATCTTTTCTCATTGATGGACACAAGATCAGCGCTTCTGGCATAACTCTTGGAATGACATTACCAGTGTTCAGGCTTTATAACGGTCTGACCTTCGGAGTAGATCTGGGACAGAGAGGTAGCCTGAAAAGCGAAACGATGGTCAGAGAAAGATATGCAACTATATATGTAGGATTCAACATTCACGACATTTGGTTCCAGAAACCAAGATATAACTAACGACATCCTTAACTGAATAAAACAAATAATCAGAGATATGAAAAAATTAGCAATCCTCTTTGCATCTGTACTCATGGCTGCATCATCAGTACAGGTTTTCGCACAGGAAAATCTTGATCCAGAGTGCATCAAGTACCTCTCTTACTACAAGGAGTATTACAAGCAGAAGAGCTATGAGCAGGCTCTTCCTTCATGGAGACAGGCTTTCAAGCTCTGCCCTCCTAACACCCGTGAGACTGTCTACACCGAGGGTGCAGCAATCTACAGGTACATGATCAACAAGAACCGCAACAATGCCGTAGCAAAGGAAGCTTACGTTGATACCCTTCTCCTCCTCCACGACATGCGTGCTCAGTACTATCCAAAAAATGCAGTTACCTCCCTCAATAACAAGGGTCTCGATATGGTAAACTATGTTCAGGACGACAACAAGGCTCTCTATAAGGATCTCGGTGCTATCATCGCAAACAACGGTGAGCAGACCAAGCCTCAGATCTTCCTCTTCAACCTCAATGCTGCTGTTGCCCTCTTCAAGGACGGCGTCATCGATGCTGAGGAAGTAATCAACACTTATGAGAACTCAATGTCAATCCTCGAGAATATCGTTGCAAAGGACGCAAGCGAGTCAAACACTAAGGTAAAGAGCGATGTAGAGAACATCTTCATCTCAAGCCACGTTGCTGACTGCGACAACCTTCTCGCACTCTTCGGACCTCGCTACGATGCAGATCCTGAGAATGTAGACCTCGCTACCAAGATCGTAAAGATGATGGGTACCACCGAGGGTTGTACAAGCAACGACCTCTTCCTTAACGCTGTCAATGTAATGCATAGCAAGAACCCTTCTTATCTCTCTGCTTACAACCTCTTCAAGCTCTACTCTTCACGTGGAGACTACAACAAGGCAGTTTCTTTCGCAGAGGAGGCTATCGCTTACGAGGAGTCTGACGAGAAGGTAGACGCTCAGTACAACTATGAGCTTGCTGCTTACGCAATCAAGAGCGGTAAGACTGCTAAGGCATTCGAGGCTGCAACCAAGGCTGCAGAGCTTGATCCTTCACTTGCTGCAAAGGCTTACATGATCTGCGCAACTGCATGGGGTGCTACCAACTGTGGTGGTGACGATATGGCTCGCCGTGCTCCATACTGGGTAGCAGTTGACTACCTCAACAAGGCAAAGGCAGCTGACGCTTCTCTCGCTGACGAGGCTAACAGCCTTATCTCACAGTACGCTAAGTACTATCCTCAGACTGCTGATGCGTTCATGTACGGTTATCAGGATGGTCAGTCTTACACTGTTGCTTGCAACGGTATGAGGGCTACCACTACCGTCAGGACTCAGAAGTAATTAAGGATTTGAATATTATCCGACATACTGTCAGAATGATTGCAACCGCTTCGGCGGTTGCTTTCGTCGTTTATTCGTGTAACGATAATACTACTGTCGAGGATGGAGCTGAAGCTGAGCTCAAGCCTATTCAGACGGTAGATAATATGTTCGTTGTACAGACTCTTAACGGAGACCTTCAGCTCAGGATGGAGGCTGACAGAATGGAAAGATATCAGAACGACAGTACTTCATGGGAACTGTTCCCGGACGGTTTCGCTGCCTACATGTATCAGGTGGAGACTGGCAAGTTGGAGACAACGATCTTTGCCGATCAGGCCAAGCATGTAAAGCCAAAGAGCGGTGACGAGATTTGGCAGGCCTTCGGAAACGTGAGGGTAAGGAACGAAATCAACGATGAGACCATGGAGACTGATACGCTGTATTGGGATAGGGAAAAGGAGACAATCTTTACGGATTGCTATGTCAAGATGTACTCCAATGACGGATTCATGCAGGGATATGGAATGATTTCCGACCAGCGTGCCGACAACACGATAATAAGAAAACCTTTCGACAGTTACGGCGTAGTTGTGCAGGATAGCACGGCAGTTATAATAGATACGGCCAATTTTATAGGTCCGTTACTAAAAAAATAATGTTAATTGAAAGAAAATAACTACCTTTGCGTCCCTTATAGCACATTTTTAAGTAGAAAAAAACAATAAATAATATTTACAATGGCGGTTCTTGAAACAATTCGCGTCAAGTTCGGTATAGCAATCACCGTGATCATCGCGCTTGCGTTGCTCTCGTTCATCGTGGATCCGAACACCCTTAGTTCCGTAAGTCAGGCCATGTCATCAAAGTATGATGTAGGTAAAATCAACGGAAAGACAGTATCATATCAGGATTTCCAGGCTGATGTGGATACCTATACTGTAATCAGTGAGCTCATGACAGGCTCTTCAGTAAGAGGTGACCAGGAGACCAAGGAAATCCGTAATCAGGCTTGGCAGGCACTTATCGACAAGTACCTCTTCATCAAGAATGCCAATGCCGCAGGTATCGAGGTAGGCGAGCAGGAGCTCATCGACCTTACCACCGGTGCCAACGTATCTCCTATCATCGCCCAGAACTTCATGGACGAGAACGGTAACTTCTCAAAGGAGTACCTCGTTCAGTTCGTGCAGTCAGCTAAGGATGATGAGACCGGAAGGCTCAATACCCTCTGGAACTATATGCAGAACGTAATCCGCACCCAGCAGTACTATACCAAGTATGCTGCACTCTTTGCAAACAGCAACGTTCAGAGTCCTCTTATGCTCGCAAAGCTCATCGAGGAGAACAACGTAAGCAGCAACGTGGATTTCGTAATGGTTCCTACCAGCTTCGTAGCTGATTCTGTGGCAAACGTAAGCAGCAACGAGATCAAGAACTACTACAATGCTCACAAGGACTTCTTCAAGCAGAATGCAAGCCGCGACATCGAGTATGTTCTCTTCCAGGTGACTCCTTCAGCTAAGGACGTCGCTGAGGCTAAGGATGCATACCTTGCACTCTACGAGGAATTCACAACTACCGACAACATGAAGAGCTTCCTCCTCAGGAACTCTGATCGTCCGCTCTCTAACTACTGGTATTCAGCAGGCGAGCTCAACACAGTGAATGCAGCTATCAACGAGTTCGTGTTCAGCGGTGCTGAGGGATCAAGCGAGATGGTACAGGATGGTGATACCTTCTATGCTGCACGCATCATGGCAAGCAAGATGATTCCTGACGAGATCGAGGTAAGATACGCTCCAGGCAGCGAAATGAATGACTCCACTCTTGCTGTCCTTCGTGACGCTGAGCCTATGACAATGACCCAGAGCTACATGGTTCCAGGTTTCGAGCCACTCTTCGAGGCTAAGGTCGGCACTCCAATCGTCGTAGACGTTCCTAGCTATGGCAAGTTCCTCGCAGAGCTTGTTTCTTCAAGCGAGCCTGTACTCAAGAAGCAGGTTGCAATCTACGAGAAGGCAGCTCTTCCTAGCAAGGAGACTTACAACAACTCTTACAGCGAGGCAAACGCTCTTGCAGTTCAGTCTGCAGGTAAGCTTGAGAACTTCCAGGCTGCTGTTGAGGAGCTCGGTCTCGTATCACATCCTGTAAACAGAATGACTGAGGCTTCCGAGACTCTCGGCGGTGTTGAGAATACCAAGGAAATTACCCGCTGGGCATTCGACCAGAAGAAGGCAGGCAAGGTTTCAGATATCATCACCATCAACCAGAACTACTTCTTCGTAGTTGCTTGCACCGGTATCCACAAGGAGGGCTATGCTCCTGTTGAGGAGGCTGCCGCAACCATCAAGAGCACTCTCAAGGCTGACAAGGTTGCAGAGATCCAGAAGGCAGAAATTGCCAAGAAGATCTCAGGTCTCAACTCTCTCGAGTCTATCGCAGAGGCACTCGGTACTACTGTAAGCCACAGCGACGACATCACCTTCTCTTCACTCATGTCTCAGGGCTCTGATCCTGCATTCGTTGGTGCAGTCTCAGCAGCAGAGA
This sequence comes from Candidatus Cryptobacteroides caccocaballi, assembly GCA_018064725.1. Taxonomy (GTDB): domain Bacteria; phylum Bacteroidota; class Bacteroidia; order Bacteroidales; family UBA932; genus Cryptobacteroides; species Cryptobacteroides caccocaballi. The sequence goes on along the minus strand of JAGHUQ010000072.1, from coordinate 295 downwards.
CCGGTAAGATCACAGGTCCTGTAGCCGGTACCTATGGTGTGTATGTATTCCGTGTAAACTCACGTGAGACCGGTTCATACTTCACCGAGGATGATGCAAAGGCAAGTGAAATGCAGCTCGCTCAGAGAAACGCACAGATGCTTATGTACGTTATGATGGACGATGCTGACGTGAAAGATAATAGAGCACGTTTCTTCTAATCAGAAGAAATTAGCACACAACACGAGCGAGCGCCACTCTGTGAAGAATGGCGCTCGCTTTATTTTTGCCCGGATAGGGCAGTGTGAAAAGAAAA